>NZ_JBICSQ010000014.1:0-160717 GCF_043197175.1 Amycolatopsis sp. NPDC049252 | reverse complement strand
CCACCGGGACACCCCCCCCACACCCCCCCCGGGGGGGGGGTCTAACCGGGGCCCCCCCCGGGGGGCCCGGGCGGGCGCCCCGCCGGGCCCCCCCGCCCCGCCCGCCGGATCAGTCTTCCCAGCCCTCCGGCTTGCCGGACTGCTCGTTGGGCGACACCACCAGGAAGGTCACCCCCTGGTCGTCGGCGATCCGGACCTGCCTGCCGTACGGCGAATCGAACGGCTCGCCCAGTGCCCGGCCGCCCAGCTCGACCGCCCTGGCCGCGCTCGCGTCGGCGTCCGCCACCGAGAAGTACGTGTCCCAGTGCGACGGCACGTCCGACGGCACGGAGTCCGGCAGGGCGCCGACGCCGCCGACCGGGCGGCCGTCGAGCAGCAGCACCGCGTAGGTGAATTCGTCGGTCGACAGGTCCTGGATGCCGTAGCCGAAGACCTGCTCGTAGAACGCCCTCGCCGCCGGGTAGTCCCGGCTCATGCACTCGTTCCAGGCCATCGTGCCCGGGGCCGCCGTCACCTGCGTGCCCGTGTGGTTGCCGGCCTCCCACAGCCCGAACGCCGCGCCGCCGGGGTCGACCGCGACGGCCATCCGGCCTTCCTCCATCACGTCCATCACCGGCATGACGATCTGGCCGCTGGCCTCGGTGATCGCCGTCGCCGATTTGTCCACATCGGACACCGAGAGGTAGGTCGTCCACACCGCGGGCATCTCCTGGCCGGGCGGCGTCTGGCCGATTCCGGCGACCGGACGGCCGGCCACCGTGGCCATGCCGTAGAAACCGGTCTCCTCACCGCCCGCCTGCACGTCCCAGCCGAACAGGCCGCTGTAGAAGGCCACCGCCTTCGCCTGGTCGGGCACCATCAGGTCCACCCAGCTGGGTGTCCCCTCGGGCCACGGATCGTCGCGGAACAACATTTCGGCTCCCTACCCTCGTCGGCGCCGCCTCGGGTGACGGCCGACACAGTGTTGCACCGGGCACCGACAAAAAGTGGAAATCAGCCCTGGACCAGGCGTGCGTAGACGACGATGTTGTCGACGTAGTTGTGTGCGCCGCGGTCGAAGACACCACCGCAGGTGATCAGCCGCAGCTCGGGATCCGCCGTGTCGTCGTAGACACCTTCGGCTTCGAAGTCCTTTTTGGGTACCTGGTGCACTTTCGTCACCTCGAAGAGCGCCGTGGAGCCGTCCTTGCGGGCGACCGAAACCCGGTCACCGGCGGCCAACTCCTTGAGGTGGAAGAAAATCCCCTTCTGGTGGTTGCCGTCGACGTGCCCGAGCACGACGGCCGGGCCGACCTCGCCGGGCGTCGGCGCGTAGGTGTACCAGCCCGCCTGCAGCGGCGTCGTCACCGGCGGCACCTGGACGGTGTTGTCCGGGTTGAGCCCGAGCGGGACCAGCGACGAGTGCGCGCCGATCTTCGGGATGTCGATCGAGACGGGCTCCGACTTGGGCAGCGCCGCGACGGCGTCCTCGGCCGCGCTCGTGGGTGCCGGGCTCACCGCGACCGGCCGGGCCGGCGGCGGCTGCGCGGTGGACGACTCGGGCCCGCCGCCGAGCGTCAGCGCCAGCACCGCCAACGCGGCCAGCAGCGCGACGACGAGCGCGATCAGGTAACCCCGTCTGTTCGTGATCCTCGTGGTCATGGTCTCCCCCGTACCTGGCTCCTGAAGTTCACACGTCCGGGTGGCCCGTTCGGTTGGGTCCCGACGGTACCGCCGCGGAGGGACCACTCCGAAGCCCCCGCTCCGGAGTGGTTCCGCGAAGATCAGCGACGCCGCGCCCGCCGGGCCAGCACGAGGCCGCTGCCCCCGACCGCGAGCACCCCCATGGCGGCCGCGGCCGCCAGCGGTGCGCCGGAACCGTCGACCGGCCCGTCCGTGCCACCGGTCTGCGGGGCACCCGCGGGCACCTTGGCGACCTGCTTCGGCGCCGGGTTCCCGGCCGGGAGCACCTCGAACGACGTCGTCGAGGTCTCGATGCCGCAGTGCAGGGTGACGGAGTACTTGCCGGGCTTGACGTTCGTGACGGTGCCGAACGCGAAGCCGGGCTTGCCGGGGACGATCGCGGCCGAGCGGATGCTCACCGTCTCGTTCGGCCAGGTCGAGCAGCCGAAGTCGAAGCTGACCCGCGCACCCGGCCGGGCCTTGCTCGGCGACACGGTCAGCTGCTTCTCGACGCGGGTCATCGGGCCGTCCGGGTACTCCGGCGCGGTGGTGGCCGTGGCCGGCGCGGACGGTGTGGTGGCCGGCGTCGCCGCCGCGAACGCGGCGGTGGGCGCGAGCACCAGGAATGCCGCGGCGACACCGGCGACGACAGCAGTGTTCTTCATTCTTTTCTCCCCTGTGGATTACGCTCGGAAATGGGAGACGGATACCGTTCGCAGTTCCCCCTGCATCGGTTTCATCCGCTCACCTACGCACCTGAAGACGTCTCTACCTGCGGTTGGTTCCGCCCGAAGGTCACGAAAACGTCGCGAAATCGAAGGGCGGGAACGCAAGAAAAAACCACCCCGGAGCGTGGCTCCGAGGTGGTTTTCCGAGCTGGTGAATCAGCCGGCCATGCTGCCGTCGCCAGCTTTCGCGGCACCGGAAGGCACCTTCGAGACCTGAGCGGCGGGCACCGAGAACTGCGTGCTGTAGGACTTGCCGCCGCAGGTCACGCTCAGCGGGTACGTCCCGGCCGCGGTGCCCGGCTTGAGAGCGGCGTCGGCGCTGATGTTCGCGTCCGCGCCCATGAACGGGCCCGGCGTGTAGTTGGAGAACGTCAGGACCGGCGAGGAGAAGGCCGGCGAGGCGCCGTCGCACTTCGCCAGCGCGACGTTCGGCGCGTCCCGGACGTACTTGTCCACCAGCGACTGGTTGATCGCGGTGTTGACGTTCAGCTGGACACTGCCGGCGCTCGGCGCGGGGGCCGGACCGGTGCTCTGCGCCGTCGCCGGCGCGGCCAGCCCCGTCGCCCCGATCACCGCTGCCGCAACGAAAACCAACGTCTTGCGCACCTTCGCACCCTTCGCGTCCTTCAGCCTCACAACCGACAAGACGCGACGGGCGCGGCTGGGTTGCGTCCTGGATCAGTCGAGATCGTCGTGCCGCATGAGCTGCCGCCCGGCCTCGGTGATCGAGCCCGAGAGCGACGGGTACACCGAAAATGTCAGTGCCAGGTGGTCCACTGTGAGCTGGTTCTGGACGGCGAGCGCGATGGGAAGGATGAGCTCGCTCGCCTGCGGCGCCACGACGACCCCACCGACGACCACGCCGGTGGCGGGGCGGCAGAACAGCTTGACGAAGCCTCGGCGGAGGCCCTCCATCTTCGCGCGCGCGTTGGTGGCCAGGGGCAGCATGATGGTGCGCGCGGGCACCTCGCCGGAGTCGATCGCGTGCTGGCTGATGCCGACGGTCGCGATCTCCGGGTGGGTGAAGACGTTGGCGGCGACCGTCTTGAGCTTGATCGGTGCGACGCCCTCGCCCAGCGCGTGCCACATCGCGATGCGGCCCTGCATGCTCGCCACCGAGGCGAGCATGAGCACGCCGGTGCAGTCGCCGGCGGCGTAGATCCCGGGAACGGAGGTGCGCGAAACGCGGTCGACGGTGATGAACCCGCCGGGGCCGGGCGAGATGCCGACCTTGTCGAGGCCGAGGTCGGCCGTGTTCGGGATCGACCCGACCGTCATCAGCGCGTGGCTGGCCTCGATCACGCGGCCGTCGGCGAGGTGGATCTCGACGCCCTTTTCGGTGCGCTCGACGCGGTCGGCGCGCGCCTGCTTCGCCACGGTGGTGCCACGCTGCGAGAAGACCTCTTCGAGCACGGCGGCGGCGTCGGCGTCCTCGTGCGGCAGCACGCGGTCGCGGCTGGAGACGACGGTGACCTTGACGCCCATCTCGGTGTAGGCGGACGCGAACTCGGCGCCGGTGACGCCGGAGCCGATCACGGCGAGGTGCTCGGGCAGCTCCTGGAGCTCGTAGAGCTGCCGCCAGTCGAGGATGCGCTCGCCGTCGGGCACCGCGCCCGGCAGCACGCGCGGGGTGGCGCCGGTGGCGATCAGGACGACGTCGGCCGGGAGCTTCTCGGTCTCGCCGTCCTGCTTGGTCACGGAGACCTTGTGCGTGGCCAGGCCGGGCTCTTCGTCGCAGAAGCGCGCCTGGCCGATGATCACGCGGACGCCCTCGCGCTGGACGCGCGCGCGGATGTCGGCGGACTGGGCCAGCGCGAGGCCCTTGACGCGGCCGTGGACGGTCGGCAGGTCGATGCTCGTGTCGGCCATGTCGGTGTTGATGCCGAGCTCGCCGAGGTCGTGCATCTTCGCCAGCGCGCCCGAGCTCGCGATGAACGTCTTCGAGGGGACGCAGTCGTAGAGGACACAGGCGCCGCCCAGGCCGTCCCGCTCGACGATCGTGACGTCGGCCCCGTGCTGGGCTGCGACCAGCGCGGCTTCGTAGCCGGCCGGGCCACCGCCCATGATCACGATCCTGGTCACCTGGGTCCTCCTCGAAGTGCGTGATTGCGGTGGTCTCACCGTACGCGGCGAAGGTGACCGGACACTGAAGTGGGCGAACACGCCGAGCGCGTCCACTCGGGTGAGCGGGGGGTCGCTACGCTGTCGGCGTGCCGTTGTATGCCGCTTACGGATCGAACATGGAGCCCGCCCAGATGCTGGAGCGCGCGCCGCACTCTCCGATGGCCGGCTCCGGCTGGCTGGAGGGGTGGCGCCTGACCTTCGGCGGCGAGGACCTCGGCTGGGAAGGTGCCCTGGCCACGATCGTCGAGGACGCGGGCTCCCGGGTCTTCGTCGTCCTCTACGACGTCACGTCCCTGGACGAGACGGGCCTCGACCGCTGGGAAGGCGGCGAGCTGGGGATGCACAGCAAGATCCGGCTCAGAGTCCAGACCATGGACGGCTCGGTGCTGGCGTGGCTCTACGTCCTGGACGCCTACGAAGGCGGCCTACCTTCGGCCCGCTACCTGGGCGTCCTGGCGGACGCCGCGGAAGCAGCAGGTGCCCCCGCCGACTACGTCGACGACCTCAGAACCCGCCCCTGCTCCGGCATCACCGGCTAACCACCGTGTCGTCCACCCAGGTACGCGTGTCGTCCGGCTGAGTACGCGTGTCGTCCGGCTGAGTACGCGTGTCGTCCGTCTGAGTACGCGTGTCGTCCGTCCGGCTACCGCGGGCTAGCCGGACCGGAGGTGGAACGCGTCTTCCAGCTCCTTCAACAACCGACCTGGATCCCGGAGATCCGCCGCCACCGCGCGGATCGTGATCCAACCGCGTGCCGCCATGCGAGCATCCCGGTCCGCGTCACGGTCTCCTCGCTCTTCGTGCGCGGCATAGCCGTCGTACTCCAGCGCGATCCGCCGGGATGGCCAGGCCATGTCGAGCCGGTAGACGACCCTGCCGTCAACGGCCGTGATCTCGTACTGCGGCTCCGGGACCGGGAATCCGGCCTCCACCACGACCAGCCGAAGAACGCTCTCCGGTGGCGATTCGGCCATGCCTGTGGCCAGGTCCAGCAGGGTGGAGGCCCTGTGGATACCTCGTCGGTCCCTGCGGTCCTCGAGCCGCTCGCGAACGTTCTCCCGGAGCTTGCGGACGTGATCCGGTGGCAGTCCTCGCATCGCCTCGTCCAGTGCCGCGAAGGCTGTTCGCCTATCACCGTCGCAGAGGAAATCAGCCAAGGCGAGGTCGATCGGGAAGGTCGCGAGCCCGTCGATCTCGATCACGTCCATCGGCCGGTAATAACCCTGGTGGACGACGAGCCCGGGTTTCGACTTGATTCTTCGCCCGTACGGCACGGTCACATGGATCTTCGTACTCGCAGCAGCAGAAATTCCATGCACAGCAAGGGAAGTCGGACCGGACAGCACAACCGGGTCACCAATGACGAGCAGCGCCGCCTCGGCCATCGTCACCAGTTTGAGGGCATTTTCGGCGCGCATGACGACACCACGCCACGGTTGCGAAAGCAGGCCACTCGCCAGTGCCTCACGTACCGCGCGCTGGCCCATTTCCTCGACGGCGCGGCGTCGCGTGGCCGCACCGTGTCGTCCTCCCAAGTCCGTCATGAGGTCAAGGATCAGGCCCTTCCGATGATCATCGGAAGGGCCTGATCCAACATCTGTGGATAACTACCCGCCTGTGGATAACCTGGGGATAGTCAGCCCGTACTCAGACGGACGACACGCGTACCTAGGCGGACGACACGCGTACCTGGATGGACGACACGGGTTAGGCGAGGGTGGCTAGGGCCGTGTGGACCAGGGTTCGGACTCCGCAGGCCAGGGCTCGCTCGTCCAGGATGAAGGTCGGGCGGTGGATGTCCGACTGGGGTTCGGGGGCGCCTGGCCAGACGCCCAGGCGGGCGAACGCTCCCTGGACGTGTTCCAGGTACCAGCCGAAGTCTTCGCCGCCCGAGGACTGCTCGGTGCCGGCCACCGCGTTCTCGCCCAGGGCCGCCTCGACGCCTGCGCGCATCAGGGCCGTGGAGTCCGGGTCGGAGACCACCGGAGGGACGCCGCGGCGGTAGTCCAGGTGGAAGCCGACGCCCGTGGGGGCCAGCAGGGACTCCACCGACGAGGCGACCAGCGGCTCCAGGGCCGTCCAGACCTCGTGGTCCGCCGTGCGCAGCGTGCCGCGCAGGAGACCGTCCTGCGGGACGGCGTTGGCCGCCTGGCCCGCGTGGACCGCGCCCCAGACGAGGACCGTGCCGGAGCGGGGGTCGACGCGCCGGGACAGCACCGACGGCAGTGACGTGATCACCGTGCCGAGGGCGTGCACCAGGTCGGCGGTCAGGTGCGGCCGGGACGTGTGCCCGCCCGGCGACGTCAGGCGCAGCTCGATCAGGTCCGCGGCCGACGTCAGGGCGCCGACGCGCATGCCGACCTGGCCGACCTCGAGCCGCGGGTCGACGTGCAGGCCGTAGATCCGGTCGACGCCCTCCAGGGCGCCCGCGGCGATCATGTCCAGCGCTCCGCCGGGCATGACCTCCTCGGCGGCCTGGAAGATCAGCCGCACCTTGCCGGGCAGCTCCGGCGCGCCGGCCAGGGCGCGGGCCGCGCCGAGCAGGATCGCCGTGTGGGCGTCGTGGCCGCACATGTGCGCCGCGCCTTCGACGGTCGACGCGTAGGGCAGGCCGGTCGCCTCGGTGAGCGGCAGCGCATCCATGTCCGCGCGCAGCGCCACGCACTTCTCGCCACTGCCGATGTCGCAGACGACGCCGGTGCCGCCGGGCAGCACCCACGGCTTCAGGCCGACGGCGCGCAGCAGCGTGACGACCAGTTCGGTCGTCGCGAACTCGTGCCGCGACAGCTCCGGGTGCGCGTGGATGTGCCTGCGCCAGGCGAGCACGTCCGTCGCGTTGGCCCGGAGCCAGTCGTCGAGCCAGAACGGGCCGCGGCCCGCACCAAGGTCCTCCACGGGAGCCATGGTTACGCCGGCTTCGGAAATGAGCGCCTCCGGCCCCTCGATAGGGGTGATGATGCGCCCGTGGGGGTCGCCTGGAACGTCCGGTCGTGAGTCGAGCACCGTCACGCCGCACCTCCTCCCGCAACACGGGTAACCCGCGCAGCGGCTGGGGTCACGCAACGTGCCGATCGTTCTGTCGTACGCATTTGCAGACGATCGTGCACCATGCAGGCGGCAAGCCGCGCCTCGAAACGAGGCGTCCTAGACGGCCGGTAGCTGATCTGCGTTGAACGGTGTGCAGTAGTTCGGCCAAGGCGAACGCCGACCGCTGCTCGCCCGTCCGGACGCAGGGTTACGACCCTTTGGCCTTCTTCGACCGGATCCGCCGCCCCCAGACCACGATGCCGAGCAGGACGACCGCGACCAGCCCGGCGACCAGCTTGTTCTTGGTCTTCTCGCTGTTGGCCTTGTCGGTCTGGGCCGGGTCGAGCACCGGTCCGGGCGGCTGGGTCTGCGCGAGCGCGGGCGCCATCCCGGCGTGCGCCACGGTCACGGTGACGGCCACCGGCCGCACCGGCTCGGCCTGCGCCGGCGACGCGGTGAACAGCACCGCACCCAGCAGCCCGACCAGGACCAGACCCCGCAACTTCGCCATGTCATCCCTTCGCCACGACCGGCGGTCAACCGGCATTGTGCCCGCGCGGTGCCCCTCGGTCAGCCACCGAACGCGTCGAGGATCCGCTGTGCACCGAGGGTAGCCGTCAGTTCACCGTCGCGCACCGCCCGCTCGACGTCGGGAACGACCGTTCGCACGTCCGGATGCGCCGCCAGCCGACTGAGCAGTTGTTCACGAACCATCGACCACGTCCAGTCGACCTGCTGCTGCCGCCGCCGGGCGGCCAGCTCGCCGGACGCCGTGAGCGTGTCACGGTGCTGCTCGATCGCGCCCCACACCTCGTCGAGCCGCAGGTTGTGCAGTCCGCTGCAGGTCAGCACGGGTGGCGTCCACGACGCGTCGGGGCCGTAAATCATCCGCAGGGCACCCGAAAGCTCCCGCGCCGCCCGCTTGGCGTCGCGCTCGTGGTCGCCGTCGGCCTTGTTGACGGCGATGACGTCGGCCAGCTCCAGCACGCCCTTCTTGATGCCCTGGAGCTGGTCGCCGGTGCGAGCGAGGGTCAGGAACACGAAGCAGTCGACCATGTTCGCCACGGCCACTTCGGACTGTCCTACCCCGACGGTCTCGACCAGCACGATGTCGAAGCCGGCCGCCTCCATCAGCACGATCGTCTCGCGGGTCGCCCGCGCGACGCCGCCGAGTGTCCCGGACGTCGGCGACGGGCGGATGAACGCCCGGTCGTCGACGGCCAGGCGTGCCATCCGGGTCTTGTCGCCGAGGATCGAGCCGCCGGTGCGCGTCGACGACGGGTCGACCGCCAGCACGGCCACCCGGTGCCCGGACGCCGTCAGGTCGGTGCCCAGCTGGTCGATGAATGTCGACTTGCCGACACCGGGGACACCGGTGATGCCGATCCGCCGCGCGCCACCCGACGAAGGCAGCAGCTCGACGAGCAGCTCCTGCGCCTGCGCCCGGTGGTCCTCGCGCTGGGATTCGACCAGCGTGATCGCCTTCGACAGCGTGCCGCGGTCACCCGCCAGGACGCCCTTGGCGTAGGCGGTGACGTCGATCTTGCGCGGCAACGGTCAGGACTCCTGCGCCGAGAGCTGGCCGAGCAGGTCGATGGCCGCGTCCGCGAGCACCGTGCCGGGACCGAAGATCGCCGCCGCCCCGGCCTCGCGCAGCGCCGGGTAGTCCTGCGGCGGGATCACGCCGCCGACCACGACCATGATGTCCTCGCGGCCCAGCTCGGCGAGCTCGTGCCGCAGCGCCGGCACCAGCGAGAGGTGCCCGGCGGCCAACGAGGACACCCCGACGACGTGGACGTCCGCCTCAATCGCCTGGCGGGCGACCTCGGCCGGGGTGGAGAACAGCGGGCCGACGTCGACGTCGAAGCCGATGTCGGCGAAGCCGGTGGCGATCACCTTCTGGCCGCGGTCGTGGCCGTCCTGGCCCATCTTCGCGACGAGGATCCGCGGCCGGCGTCCCTCTTCCGCGGCGAACTCCTCGACCAGTGAGCGGGCCTTTTCGACGTTCTGCGACTTCCCCACCTCTTCGCGGTAGACGCCCGAGATCGTCCGGATCTGGCCGGAGTGGCGGCCCCAGAGCTTCTCCAGCGCGTCGGAGATCTCGCCGACCGTGGCCTTGGCGCGGGCCGCGCCGATGGCCAGCTCCAGGAGGTTGCCGCCGTTCCCGGCGCCCTCGGTGAGCCGCCGCAACGCGTCCTCGGTCGCGTCGGCGTCGCGTTCGGAGCGCAGCCGCCGCAGCTTCTCGAGCTGCTGCGTCCGGACGCCGGCGTTGTCGACCTTCAGGACTTCGATGTCTTCGTCGCTGGTGACCTGGTACTTGTTGACGCCGATCACCGGCTGCCGTCCCGAGTCGATCCGGGCCTGCGTGCGGGCCGCGGCCTCCTCGATGCGCAGCTTCGGGATGCCCGCGTCGATCGCCTTGGCCATGCCGCCGGCCTGCTCGACCTCGCTGATGTGGCCCCACGCCTTGCGCGCGAGGTCGTAGGTCAGCTTCTCGACGAAGGCGCTGCCGCCCCACGGGTCGATCACCCGCGTGGTGCCGGATTCCTGCTGCAGCAGCAGCTGCGTGTTGCGGGCGATCCGCGCGGAGAAGTCGGTGGGCAGCGCGAGCGCCTCGTCGAGGGCGTTGGTGTGCAACGACTGCGTGTGCCCCTGGGTCGCGGCCATCGCCTCGACGCAAGTGCGCACGACGTTGTTGTAGACGTCCTGGGCGGTCAGCGACCAGCCCGACGTCTGGGAGTGCGTCCGCAGCGAGAGCGACTTCTGCGACTTAGGGTCGAAGCCCTTCACGAGCTTCGCCCAGATCAGCCGGGCCGCGCGCAGTTTCGCGACCTCCATGAAGAAGTTCATGCCGATCGCCCAGAAGAACGACAGCCGCGGCGCGAACTTGTCGACGTCCAGCCCGGCCTCGGTGCCCGCGCGGATGTACTCGACGCCGTCGGCGAGGGTGTAGGCCAGCTCGAGGTCGGCGGTCGCCCCGGCTTCCTGCATGTGGTAGCCGGAGATGGAGATCGAGTTGTACTTCGGCATGTGCTGCGAGGTGTAGGAGAAGATGTCGGAGATGATCCGCATCGACGGCTGCGGCGGGTAGATGTAGGTGTTGCGGACCATGAACTCCTTGAGGATGTCGTTCTGGATGGTCCCCGCGAGCTGCTCCGGCTTCACCCCCTGCTCCTCGGCCGCGACGACGTAGAGCGCGAGCACCGGCAGCACCGCGCCGTTCATCGTCATCGACACGGACATCTTGTCCAGCGGGATGCCGTCGAAGAGCTGTCGCATGTCGTAGATGGAGTCGATGGCGACGCCCGCCATGCCGACGTCGCCGGAGACGCGCGGGTGGTCGGAGTCGTAGCCGCGGTGGGTGGCCAGGTCGAAGGCGACCGACAGGCCCTTCTGCCCGGCCGCGAGGTTGCGGCGGTAGAAGGCGTTGGACTCCTCGGCGGTGGAGAACCCGGCGTACTGGCGGATGGTCCAGGGCTGGTTGACGTACATCGTCGGGTACGGCCCGCGCAGGTAGGGCGCGATGCCGGGGTAGGTGTCGAGGAAGTCCACATCGGACAGGTCCGCGGCGGTGTAGACGGGCTTGACGCCGATGCCCTCGGGGGTCTCCCAGGCCAGCGCGTCCGGGCCCTTGCCGGTGGCTTCCTGCACCGCACGCGCCCAGGCCTCACGGTCGGCGGGCGGCGGGGTGCCGAGGTCGATGCCGGCGAAGTTGGGGATGGTCATCGCGAGACTCCCAGCTCGGTGTGCAGACCGGTGAGGACTTCCAGGGCGTCGCAGCCGGCGAAGACGTTGCCGTCGACGCCGTCGTAGGACCCCTTGCCCGCCAGTAGTACGTGGTCGGCGCCCAACGACGCCGCGACTTCGGCGGCCTGCGCCGCGTAGGCGTCGTCGGTGCCGCACAGGCAGGCGACCTTGGCGCCGGACGCCCGGAACGCGCCGGGCAGGTCGTCGGTCGCGCCCGGGTTGACCGCCTCGATCCCGCCCGCCTGGAACAGGTTGGCGGCGAACCCGGCCCGCGCGGTGTGCGCGGCGACCGGGCCGAGGGTGGCGAGGAAGACCTTCGGCCGCTCGCCGTTCGCGGCCAGGTACGCGTCGGACGCGTCGCGCAGGACCTCGAAGCCCTCGGCGTAGCGGTGCCGCGGCAGGCCACCGTCCACAGGGGACTCCAGTGGTTCCCGCTTCACCGGCTTCTCGTTCAGGTTCGGGAACTCGCTGACGCCGGTGAGCGGGTCGCGCCGGGTGGCGAGCCGCTTCGCGCGCTTCTCCCACGTCGCGGCCAGCCGCTCGGCCAGCGCGCCGGAGGCGAGCTCGGCGACCAGGCCGCCCGCGCCCTCGATCGTGGTGAACTCGTCCCACGCGACGCGGGCGAGGTCTTCGGTGAGCTTCTCGACGTACCAGGAGCCGCCCGCCGGGTCGACCACCCCGGCCAGCTTGGACTCCTCCAGCAGCACGGCGTGGGTGTTGCGGGCGATCCGCGCGGAGAACGCGTCGGCCCGGCCGATGGCGGCGTCGAACGGCAGCACCGTGACGGCGTCCGCGCCGCCGACGCCCGCGCCGAAGCAGGCGACGGTCGTGCGCAGCATGTTCACCCACGGGTCGCGCCGGCTCAGCATCGCCGGCGACGTCACGGCGTGCTGGCGCATCGGCGAGGAGAAGCCGCACACTTCGGCGACGCGCGCCCAGAGGCGGCGGCCCGCGCGCAGCTTGGCGATGGTCGAGAACTGGTCGGCGGTCGCGGCGATCCGGAACTCCAGCTGCCCGGCCGCGGTCTCGGCGTCCAGGCCGGCGTCCGTCAGGGCCCGCAGGTAGGTGACGCCGGCGGCGACCAGCGCACCCAGCTCCTGCGCGTCCGAGCCGCCCGCTTCGTGGAACGGAAGGCCGTCGGCGACGATCGTGCGCACCTTCGGGTACTTCGCGGCGACACGCACGGCCAGCGCGGCGGCCGGTTCCAGCACGACCTCGGCACCGGTCCGGGCCGCGAGGCCGATCGGGTCGGCGCCGAGCACGGCGGTGGCTTCGCTCGCCGGGATCTCCCGCTCGGCGAACAGTTCGAACAGCGCGTCCGCCGCCGCTTCGTACGAAGACCCGGCGTCCAGGACGACCGGCGCCAGGTCGAGGTAGACCTCGTTCAGCGCGTCGGCCAGGTCCGCGGGCGCCACGGTCAGCCAGATGGACGTGACGCCGCCTTCGAGGTCGGCGAGGATGGCCTGGTTGACGGCGCGAGCGTCGGTGCCGGTGAAGCGGGCCCGCACGTCCCAGCCCGTGGTCACCTGCCCCTGCGGCCGCGCGCCGCGCACGAACGGCGGCAGCCCGGGGAAGCCGCTTTCCGCGGGTACGTCGTCCGCCGTGTACAACGGCTGGATCTCGATCCCGTCGTAGGTCCGCGTGACGAGCTTGCTCTCCGGGGCGCCCGTGAAGTCCTCCGGCAGCCTGCCGCTCTTGCGCAGGACGCCGGCGACGAGCTCCTGCCACTGCACCCGTGTCGCCTGGGGAAACTCGGCCGCCAGGTCGAGTTCGGAGATCGGCGCTGACTCCGGACCGGCCAGTTCAGTCATACCCAGTGATGGTAGAGGCACTCGACACGGAGATCCTGTGAGTCTGGTCGCCCCTGGGGGTGGTAGGGGTCGGATCCGGGTACGACACAATTGGCGGGTGCCCCCCTCCAGCGAAGAGACACGACTGGTCGCCGGTCGCTACCGGCTGCGCTCGGTGCTGGGTTCCGGGTCGATGGGCACCGTCTGGTCGGCGTACGACGAGTTCCTGCACCGCCAGGTGGCCGTCAAGGAGATGAAGGTGCCGCCGGGCATCCCCTCTTCGCAGGCCGACGAACTGCGGGAACGCACTCTGCGCGAGGCCCGCGCGATCGCCGTGCTGTCGCACCCGAACGTGATCATCCTGCACGACGTCGCCCGCGAGAACGACCAGCCGTTCGTGGTGATGGAGCTGCTGCCCTCGCGCAGCCTGGCGCACATCCTGCGCGACCACGGGCCGCTGACCGTCGAGCAGGCCGCCGCGATGGGCATCGCCGTCGCCTCCGCGCTGGAGGCCGCGCACGCCGCCGGCATCACCCACCGCGACGTCAAGCCGGGCAACGTCCTCGTGGCCAGCGACGGCCGGATCAAGCTGACCGACTTCGGCATCGCCCGCAACGTCTCCGAAGCGACCATGACCCGCACCGGGATCATGCTCGGCTCCCCCGCCTACATCGCGCCGGAGGTCGCCTCGGGCGGTCCCGTCACACCCGCCGCGGACCTGTGGGGCCTGGGCGCGACGCTGTTCGCCGCGGTCGAGGGCGCACCGCCGTACGACGCCGACGGCGACCCGCTGGAGACCGTCGGCAAGGTCGTCAACGGGAAGGTGCCCAAGCCGAAGGCCGGTCCGCTCGCCGACGTCATCTCGGCGCTGATGCGGAAGGAGCCGGACAAGCGGATCACCCTGCGCGACGTCCGGCACCGGCTGTACCCGCTGCAGACGAAGACCGCGCTCGACCTGTTCGGGCCCGAGCTGTTCCGCACGCCGGACGGCAAGAAGACCTCCGCGCAGCCGGACGCCACCGACACGCAGGTGATCAAGACCGTCCTGCCGGAGAAGGTCGAGAAGAAGGCCGAGAAGAGCGCCGAGCTCGCGACCGACCCGGGCCCGCTGCCGTTCCTGAAGCCGCCGTCGCAGGCGGCCACCGTCTACGTCCCGCCGCCACCACCTCCACCACCCGCGCCGCGGCCGGGCCGGCGCAGCGCCGCGGCCACCGCCGCGCTCGTCGCCGTCGCGGTCCTGCTCTTCCTCGTCGCCGCGGGCGGCGGGTTCGCGCTGGCCAGGACGGTCGGCGGCGAGCCGCTGCTGCCACCGGCCGCCGCGCCGCGGGAGACGTCGAACGGGACCACCGAGCTGCCGCCGCCCGAGCTGGTGCGCCAGACCGGCGATGCGAGCATCGCGACCGGCGCCAAGGGCGGCCAGTTCGGCCTCGACGTGCCGAAGGGCTGGCAGAAGTTCGTCGCCCCGCACGACGCGCGGTTCGGAGCGAGCACGGTCGTCCAGTACGTCTCGGAGGACGGCCGCCGCGCGATCCGGCTGGAACGGCTGGCGAACTACTTCGACGACTACCCCAGTGACCAGGCGTACATCGACCAGCTGAAGCTGCTCTACCCGTCCGACGGGTTCTTCCTCTTCCCGCCGGAACCCGTGCCGAACGGGACCACGCTGACCTTCCGCACGACCGACAAGGGCACCGAGACCAGCGTCACCCGCGTGACGTTCATGAACCTGATCAAGGCGGGCACGAGCCTGTGGGTCTTCTCGGTCACCGCCCCGACCGAGCAGGAGGACGCCACCCGTAAGGACGTCTTCGAGCCCGTCGCCCGGTCGCTGACCATCGACGGCTGATGACCAGGTACGTCTTCGTCGGGGCGATGGCGGCCGGCGCGCTGACGTAGTGGTGCCCGGACGGCACGTCGACGATCCGCGTGCCGGTGTGACCGGGCCCGAGGACGGCGCCGCTTCGAGCGCGTTTTCGGGTGTGCGTGTGGTTCCCGACCGTGCTGGCCGAACCCGGCGAGGTCCTGGGCCTCGGTTAGTCGGGAACGTCGCCGAGCACCTCGCGGGACAGCAGCTCCTGGCCGAGGTGACGCAGGCCGGCGAAGATGCGGTCGCCCAGTACCGTCACGACCAGCCCGGCCTCGATGATCTTGTCGAACGACGTCAGGCCCGTCACTGTGTCGACGTCCAGCTCCGCGACGCGCAACGCCAGGTGCGCGTACTCCTCGAGGTGCTCCGCCAGCTTCTCGTGGCCCAGCTCCTTGGCCGTGGCCAGCGCCGCGACGAGGTTCACGACCCCGGCGTGCTTGCGCTTCAGCTCGCCCCAGCCGTTGCGGCGGACGATCCCGTCGAGCAGCTCCCACGCCCACTCGGCGGCCTCGTCGGACACCTGGGGCGGAGTGCCGGCCAGCTCCTCCTGGACGACGCCCATCGTGCGGTGCGGGGTCTTGTCGCCGTCGATCGCTTCGAGCACCGCGCCGACCGAGGCCAGCGACATCCCACCCACCTCGGTGAGGGCCTTGATCAGCCGCAGCCGCTGGACGTGCGTCGCCGAGTACCGGGCCTGGTTCGGGCTGGTGCGCTCGCCCGGCGGCAGCAGGCCCTCGCGCAGGTAGTACTTGACGGTCGCGACCGGCACCCCCGACTCGGCGCTCAGTTCGGCCATCCGCATGGGTTTCCGCTCCGATTCTGCTTGCGATTCCGGGGTCGGCCTCAGGGGCAACCCTGAAGACTTCTCAGCATGGATAGCTTAACTTCCCATAACGGAGAGCTTGACTATCCATTCTGGGAGGAACCATGACCATCCTTGCCGATCTCCGGACGAGAACCCGCGGGTGGCACCCACCGTCGCGGTACACCGGCTTCGCCTACGGCGTGGTGGCCGTGCTCTGCGTCGCCGCGCTGCTGGTCGACCACCGGACCCTCGAAGGCGCGCCGATCTGGGCCAAGCCGCTCAAGTTCGCGATCTCCGGCAGCCTCTACTTCCTCACGTGGAGCTGGCTGGTCTCGCTGCTGCCGCGGTTCCGCCGCACCGCGGGCCGGCTGACGAACGCGCTCGTGGTGATCTTCACCGGCGAGTACGTCCTGCTGGTGGTCCAGGCCGCCCGCGGCCGGGCGAGCCACTTCAACAACGCGACCCCGCTGGACGCCACGATCTACAGCGTCATGGGCAAGATGATCATCGGCCTCTGGCTGGCGACGTTCGCGCTGACCGTCCTGGTCATGGTCACGAAGGTCGCCGACCGCGCGAGCTTCTGGGCCGTGCGCGCCGGCGCCGTCCTGTCGCTCGTCGGGATCTCGCTCGGCATGCTGATGACGAGCCCGACCGCGCAGCAGCTGGCGCGGTGGAAGTCCGGTGGCACGCCGGACATGGTCGGCGCGCACACGGTCGGCCTGGCCGACGGCGGCCCCGGTCTCCCGATCCTCGGCTGGACCACGGTCGGCGGCGACCTGCGGATCCCGCACTTCGTCGGAATGCACGCCCTGCAGGCGCTGCCGCTGCTGGCCATCGCACTGCTCGCGCTGACCTCACGGTTCCCGCGGCTGCGCGACGACGTCGTCCGCGCACGGCTCGTCCTGATCGGTGCCGCCGGGTACGCGGGCCTGATCGCGCTGGTCACCTGGCAGGCGCTGCGGGCGCAGTCGATCGTGCACCCGGACGGCGTGACGCTGAGCGCGGCCGCGGCGCTCGTGGCCGCCGTCGGGCTGAGCGCGTGGGCCGTCGTGCGGGCCCCGGCCCGGGTGGCGGCGTGATGGCCCTGTTCACCTGGGCGTTCCCGCTGGCGACACCGTTCTGGGCGCTCATGATCCTGCTGCCGAAATGGGGCCGGACGGCCCGGATCATGCGGTCGCCGTGGGTGCCACTGCTGCCGCTGATCTGCTACTTCGGGCTCGTCCTGCCGCACTTCGCGGAGTGGGGGCGGGCGATGCTCCGGCCCGACCTCGGCGTGCTGCAGACGCTGCTGGCCACCCCGTGGGGCGCCGGGCTCGTCTGGGCGCACCTCATCGCGTTCGACCTGTTCATCGCGCGGTGGATGTACTTCGAGGCCCGCTCGCTGGCGATCTCGCCGTGGATCGTCAGCCCGATCCTGCTGCTGACGATCTTTCTTTCGCCGTTCGGGCTGGTGGTGTTCCTGGTCGTCCGGAGCGTCCGGATACGCTCGCGGGCATGAGCGCACAGGAAGCCGCGGCCGTCATCGCCGACCGCACTGGGGTGGACAAGCACGACATCGCCGTCGTGCTCGGTTCGGGCTGGCGCCCGGCCGCGGACGTCATCGGGGAGCCCGAAGCGGAGATCCCGCTGGGCGACCTGCCCGGGTTCGAAGCGCCGAGCGCGGTCGGCCACGGCGGGACGGTGCGCTCGGTGCGCGTCGGCGACCGCCGGGCGCTGATCCTGCTCGGCCGCACGCACTTCTACGAGGGCAAGGGCATCGACCCGGTGGTGCACAACGTGCGCACCGCCGCGGCCGCCGGCGCCCGCACGGTGCTGCTGACCAACGCGGCCGGCGGGCTGCGCCAGGGCTTCCAGGTCGGGCAGCCGGTGCTGATCTCCGACCACCTCAACCTGACCGCGCGCTCCCCGATCGTCGGTGCGAACTTCGTCGACCTGACGGACCTCTACTCGGCGCGGCTGCGGACGATCGCCCGCGAAATCGACCCGTCGCTCGAGGAAGGCGTCTACGCCGGCCTGACCGGGCCGCACTTCGAGACGCCCGCCGAGATCCACATGCTGCGCACCCTGGGCGCGGACCTCGTCGGCATGTCGACGGTCCTGGAGGCCATCGCGGCCCGCGCCGCCGGCGTCGAGGTCTTCGGCCTCTCGCTGGTGACGAACCTGGCCGCGGGCATGACGGGCGAGCCGCTCAACCACGAAGAGGTGCTGGAAGCCGGCCGCGCGGCGGCAACCCGCATGGGCTCACTGCTGCGCGACCTCGTCGCCCGCGCCTGACCACAAGAGCCGTGAAGGCCTCCTTACCGGCGCTTATGGCCGGGAAGGAGGCCTTCACGGCTTTCAGGCGAACGACGGGAGCTGGGCGGCGACTTCGGCCGGGGACGGCATGGCCGCGACCTCCGCGGCCAGGGTGGTAGCCGAGGAGCGGACCGACGGGTCCGTCAGAAGCCGGCGGGCCTTTTCCGCGACGGCGTCCGCGGTGACGTCCTCGCCGAGCAGGCGGTCGCCGACGCCCGCCGCGAGCACCGCGTCGGCGTTGGCGAACTGGTCGGCGCCCTGCGGGAGCAGCAGCTGGCCGACGCCCGCGCCGAACGCGCCCAGCGTCGTGCCGCTGCCGCCGTGGTGCACCACCAGGTCGACGTGCGGCAGCAGCGCCGACTGCGGCACCCACGCCTCGAGCCGTACGTTCGCCGGGACCTCGCCCAGCGCGGCCGGGTCGACGGTCGGGCCGGTGGCGACCAGCACGTCGACGTCCAAACCGGACAGTCCGGCGATCGCCGCGCCCAGCACGCCGGCGTGGCCCATCGCCGTGCCGAGCGTCAGGTAGACGAGCGGGCGCCGCTTGTCCAGCACACCCGCGGGCAGCTCGCCGGGCTCACTCCAGCCGACCGGCCGCAGCGGCACGCGCTGCGCCCGCGCCAGGAAACCGGGCTCCTGCACCGATTCCGGGCAGATGTCGATGACCCGGCCACTGGACGTCAGGTCCTCGTCGAGGGTGATGCCCAGGTCCGCGGCGTTCGCTCGGATCGCGCCGCGGATCTGCGTGACCATCGGGTCGTCGCCGGAGACCCGGCCGAAACCGTGCGTCACCACGGGGATCCCGGCCTTCATCGCCGCGAACACGCCGCCGGAGTTGCCGATCTCGCTCACGACCAGGTCCGGGCGGGCGTGGCCGAACACCGCCAGCAGGTCGGCGACGAACCGCTTCGGCATGAGGTCGCCGAACACCTTCGCGACGATCGGGCCGAGGACCTCCGGCGGGATCTCACCCGGCGGGCGCCGCGGCCCGGCCGGGCCGGCTCCGGCGAACGCCCGGCCGAAGGCGTCCTTGATGGCGAGCCCGGCGGCGGCCGTCTCGAGCCCGGCTTTCCGCAGCTGTGGCAGGAAGTCTTCCGAGGTGGCGAAGACGACGTCGTGGCCCGCGTCGCGCGCGGCGAGCGCCAGCGGGAGGAGCGGGAACGTGTGACCGAAGGACCCCAGAGAGGTGAAGAGCAAGCGCACCCGCCCGACCCTAGCCCGTAGGCTGGCGCGGTGACCTTGACCTCCACGCTGCGGGACGCCGCGTTCCGCTGGATCGCCGACGACCCGGACCCCGCCTCCCGCGACGAGCTGCAGGGGGTCGTCGCCCGCGCGCTGGGCGGCGAACCGGGGGCCGCCGACGAGCTGGCCGACCGGATGGCCGGGCCGCTGGAGTTCGGCACGGCCGGGCTGCGCGGGCCGGTGCGCGCCGGGCCGAACGGGATGAACGTCGCCGTCGTCACCCGCACGACGGCCGGGGTCGCGACCTGGCTGACCGCGCACGGGCACACGGGCGCGCTGGTCGTCGTCGGCCGTGACGCGCGCCACGGCTCGGCGGAGTTCGCCGCGGCCGCCGCCGAGGTGCTGACCGCCGCCGGGTTCACCGTCCAGGTCATGCCCGGCCCGCTGCCGACGCCGCTGCTCGCCTACGCCGTCAAGCACCTCGGCGGGGTGGCCGGGATCCAGATCACGGCGTCGCACAACCCCCCGGCGGACAACGGGTACAAGCTCTACGACGCGACCGGCGGGCAGATCGTGCCGCCGTCCGACGGCGAGATCGAGCGGGCCATCCAGGCCGCGCCGGCCGCGGTGAGCGTGCCGCGCGAACCCGGGGCGACGGTCGCCGACCTGCGTGACGCCTACCTGACCGAGGTCGCGGCGCTGCCCCGCGGGCCGGAGCGGGTGGTGCGTGTGGCCGCGACGGCGCTGCACGGCGTCGGCGCCGACACCCTGCGCGCGGCCTTCGAGCGGGCCGGGTTCACCGACCTGCACCTGGTCGACGCCCAGGCGACGCCGGACCCGGACTTCCCGACCGTGTCGTTCCCCAACCCGGAAGAGCCGGGCGCCACGGACCTCCTGCTGGCGCTGGCGTCCGCAGTGGACGCCGACCTGGCGGTGGCGCTGGACCCGGACGCCGACCGCTGCGCCCTCGGCGTCCGCGAGCGCGACGGCTCCTGGCGAATGCTGCGCGGCGACGAGACGGGTGCGCTGCTCGGCTCGCACATCCTGGCCACGCTGTCCACTGTGGACCAGCCGGACCCGCTGGTGGCGACGACGATCGTGTCGTCCTCGCTGCTGGGCGAGATCGCGAAGGCGGCGGGCGCGCGCTACGCCGAGACGTTGACGGGCTTCAAATGGCTGGTCCGCGCGGGCGACGGCCTGGTGTTCGCCTACGAGGAGGCGCTCGGCCTGTGCGTCAACCCGGGGTTCGTCCGCGACAAGGACGGGATCGCGGCGGCGGTGCTCGCGGCGAGCCTGGCCGCGACGCTGAAGGCCGCGGGCCGGACCCCGCTGGACGTCCTGGACGAGCTGGCCGAGCGGCACGGCGTGCACGTCACGGACCAGGTTTCGCTGCGGGTGACGGACCTTTCGGTGCGCGGCCGCCTGATGGGCAAGCTGCGTGAGGCCCCGCCGGCCGAGGTCGGCGGCGTCGCGGTGACGCTCGAGGACCTACTCCCCGACGCCGACGTCCTGCGCCTGACCGGCGAGGGCGTCCGGATCGTGGTGCGCCCGTCGGGCACCGAACCGAAGCTGAAGGCCTACCTGCAGGTCGTCGAGCCGGTCGCGGGTTCGCTGCCGGAGTCGCGCGCGGCGGCGGGTAAGCGGCTGACGTCGTTGCGGACCGACGTGGAGGCGTTGCTGTCCTGATGCCGAAGCTGCTGATCGTGCACCACACGCCGTCGCCGTCGACGCAGGCGATGTTCGAGGCGGTGCTGGCGGGCGCGGCCCACCCGGACATCGAAGGCGTCGAAGTGGTCCGCCGCGCGGCCCTGGCGGCCACCGTTCCGGACGTCCTGGCGGCCGACGGCTACCTGCTGGGGACGCCGGCGAACCTGGGCAGCATGAGCGGCGCGCTGAAGCACTTCTTCGACACGGTCTACTACCCGTGCCTCGACGAGACGCGCGGCCGTCCGTTCGGGTATTGGATCCACGGCAACAGCGACACGTCGGGGACCGAGCGGCAGCTGCTGTCCATCACCACGGGCCTGGCGTGGGCGAAGGCGGCGGAACCGGTGATCGCGACGGGCGAGCCGGACCGGAAGGTGCTGGAAGCGTGCACCGAACTGGGCGGCACGCTGGCCGCGACGCTGATGTCCTGAGCCCGGAGAAAGTAAGAGGCCTGTCACCGGAAGCCCTGGGGGTCGACCTCCGGCAACAGGCCGTAGCCAAGGGTTCGCCGCGAGGCGATCGACCTTGGTGCCATGAAGCGTACTACAGACGGCCGATCATGACGAGTCGGAGGCAGGTTCGCCTCTCGCCTTGTGGTTCTGTACACCCCCAGGGTACGGACGGCAAGGCGAGAGGCGAGGCCAACTGTAAACCACTGCATACGATAGCTGTCAACATGTGCGTACAGTGGTTTCCCGGCTAGAATTTTCACGGTGGAAACCTAGGGGGCGGCCATGGCACAAGAGCGCACGTTCGCGGAACGCCTGAGCGCCCTGATCGACGCGGCGCGACTGGACGGCAAGGCACCGCACAGCTACCGCGAGATCTCCGCGGCGGTCGAGCGGGCCGGCGGGCCTGCGATGTCGCCCGCCTACCTGCAGCAGCTCGCGACCGGCAAGCGGGTCAACCCCAAGATCCACTACGTCGAGGCGCTGGCCAGGCTGTTCGGCGTGCCCGTCACCTACTTCTTCGACGCCGAGGCCTCGGGGCCGGCGCCGGCGGGCGAGGTCCAGCTGATGGCGATGCGCGCGCAGGAGCTGTCGCCGCAGGGCCGCCGCCAGGTGATGGACCTGCTGGAGCTGGTGGAGCGCTACGAACGCGCCGAACGCGAAGGCCGGAACCCGGAGGACACGTCGCGATGAAGGAACGCGAGCTGCGCCGCCGGTGCCGGAAGCTGCTGAAGGACCTGGACATCGGGCCGCCGCTGGACGTCGAGCAGCTGTGCGCGCGGCTGGGCGAGCAGCGGGGCAAGCCGATCCGGCTGATGGCCTACCCGCTCGAGGTGCCCGGCCCGTTCGGCTGCTGGATCGCGACCGCGGCGGCGGACTACATCTTCTACCAGGCCGAAACGACGAAGTCCCACCAAGATCACATCATCCTGCACGAGCTCGGCCACATGCTCGCCGACCACCACCCGCAGGGTGACGCCGAGCCGGCGGACTTCCTGCGCGGCCCGGCTCCCGATCTTGACCCGGATGCCGTACACCGCGCCCTGCGCCGGACGTCCTACGATGACGCCCACGAGTGGGAAGCCGAGACCGTAGCGACCATCATCCTCGAGTGGGCGTCGGTCCTGAACTACACGATCCCGCGGCGCGCTGCGGACCGGGATCTTCGCCGGATCCAGGGGGCGCTGGGCGATCACCAAGGGTGGTTGTGAGCACACTTTTCAGCCCCGTGAACGTTCTCGCGATGGTGCTGTTCGCCGCGGCTCTGGCGTGGCGGATCTACCAGGTGGTCCGGGCCCCGACCCTGCCTAACTGGTCCGTCACCGCGTGCATCGCCGGCTTCGCCGCCGCGTTCCTGCTGCAGCAGAAGGTGATCTCGGACGCCGTCGACGACGTCTTCGGCCTCGGCGCCGCCCGGGTGGCGAACAACGCGCTGCTCGCCTGCGGTGTCTGCGCGCTGATCCTGTTCTTCCTCGGCTCGGCGCTGGGGCCGGCCCGCCGCTACCGGCGCGTGGTCATCGAGCTGGTGCCGCTGGCCGCGGCGATCGTGCTGATGATCGTCGCGATGGGCATGACGCCCCCGGAGCTGCGGGGGGCCGCGCTCGGGCCGGAAACGATCCACGACAACGGCGTCGCGCTGTTCTACCTGGGCGCCGGGCTCTACCTGATCTACGGCCTGCTCGCCTGCACGGCCTGGATCGTGCGCTACCTGCGCGTCGCCGACCGGAACCTGCGGATCGGGCTGCGGCTGAGCGCGGTCGGCCTCGCGAGCGCGGCCGTCGGCAGCATCTTCCGCGCGCTGTACATCGTCGTGGCGTGGGCGTTCGGCCCGGTGGTGAAGATCCTGCTACTGCTCGGGGTGCCGTTCGTGATCGTCGGCGGCGCGCTGTTCCTGGCCGGCGTGACCTACCCCGGCGTCCGCGCGCGGCTCTCGGCGTTGCGACGGCGACGGCGGCACCGCCGCGAACACCAGGCGCTGGCTCCACTGTGGACGGTTCTGGTCAAGGCGTTCCCCAGCATCGTGCTGCGGACCCCGCCGCGCGACCGGTTCTCGCCGCGCAGCGTGCACCGCGTCTACTACCGCCGGGTGATCGAGATCCGCGACGGCCTGGTGCAGCTTTCGCCGTACCTCGACACGAACTTCGGCGAGGTCGTCGCCAGCGATCCGGGGGCCGCCGCGGCCGCGCTGAAGACGGCGTTGCGGCGGCACGCGGACGGCGAGGAGAGCGACGGCCGCGCCAAGCAGGTCCTGCCCGCCGGCGCGGACGACATCGAGTCCGACGTCCGGCCACTGCTCGCCCTTTCGGCCGCGATGGGGGCGTGAGGCGTGGACACCCTGATCACCGCCGGCCGGGTGCTGCCCCGGCCGTCGGCCCCGGTTCTCGACGGCGCGGTCCTGGTGCGCGACGGTGTGCTCGCCGCGGTGGGCCCGCGCGCGGAGGTGCTGGCGCAGGCGGCGCCCGGCGCGTCGCGGCACGACTTCCCGACCGGCACGGTCATGGCGGGCCTGTTCAACGTCCACGTGCACCTGTCCTTCGACGCGTCGCGCGAGATGCTGGCTCATTTCCTCGACGGCTCCTCGCTGGAGGGGGCTCGCTCCCGGCTCACGTCGATGCTGCGCAGCGGCGTGACGACGGTGCGGGACCTCGGCGACCGCGGCCACCTCGGCGCGGCGGTGCGCCGCTCGCTGGAGGGCGTGGCCGCGCCGCGGCTGCTGGTGTCGGGCCCGCCGATCACCGTCCCGGACGGCCACTGCCACTTCTTCGGCGGCGCGACGACGTCCGACGCGTCGATCCGGGCACTGATCGACGAGAACGCGGCGGCGGGCGCGGACGTGATCAAGGTGATGGCCAGCGGCGGCCAGATCACCGAGGGCGGCGCGGACATGTGGGAGTCCCAGTTCGACGCCCGGCAGCTGGCGGTGATCGTCGCGCACGCGGCTTCCCACGGCTTACCGGTGGCGGCCCACGCCCACGGCGCCGACGCGATCGAAGCGGCGGTCGAGGCAGGGGTGTCGACGATCGAGCACTGCAGCTTCCTGACCGGCCCGCGCTCGTTCGACCGGCGCGATCCGGTGGCTGCTTCCATGGCCGCCCGCGGGATTTCGGCGTGCTCCACGAGCAGCCGCAACTGGCGAACGATCGTCGAGAAGCTGGGCGACGACGTCGCACAGGCGATGTACGGCCGGTTGCCGTGGCTGGAGGAGCACGGCGTCCGGCTGCTGGCGGGGACGGACGCGGGCTTGCCGGGCTCGGTCTTCGACGATCCGGTGGGTGCGCTGGAGCTGTACGAGTGGCTGGGGTTCGGTCGGCGGCGCATCTTGGAGATCGCTACCGAGGACAGCGCGGCTGGGCTTGGGTTGGCTGGCGTGACCGGGCGTCTTGAGCCGGGGTTGGCGGCGGATGTGCTGGTTGTGGAGGGGGATCCGCTGGCTTCGCTGGCGGCTCTGCGGAATCCGTTGTTGGTGTTGGCTCGGGGGTTGGCGGCTTAGGTCGCGAACGGGCCGGTCGCGGCTTTTGCGGCGCGAACGGGCCACTCGCACCACCGCCACGCCCCCACGGGCACGAACGGCCCGCTCGCACCCGCTTCGGCGCGAACGGGCCACTCGCGCTGGTTGACCGAGCGCACGAACGGGCCACTCGCACCCTCAAAGACACGAACGGTCCACCCGCACCGCCACCACGCCCCCACCGGCACGAACGGCCCGTTCGCACCCACTTCGGGCACGAACGGGCCAATCGCGCCCTCAACGGCACGAACGGTCCACTCGCGCCACCGTCACTCGCCCCGAGGGCACGAACGGACCGCTCGCGTCGCAAGCCCACAGCACGAGAGGGCCACTCGCGCGGTTGACCGAGGGCACGAAAGGACCACTCCCGCCGCCACCGCGATGGGTGGACCACTCGCACCCGCCACCGAGCGCGAAAGGGCCACTCGCGCCCTCCCCTCATCACCCACCCGGCTGGAACCGCCCCCAGCCCACGCGTCGTCACCCACCCGAACCCCGCCCCTCCGGCAAAGTCACTCGCGGCAACTTCCCCAATCGGGGAACACCAAGTTCCGTGACGCCGTTTTAAAACAGTGTTATCGTAGGCTTACCCCACCAGGAAACGGAGTCCCGATGCACGGACCCACCCAGCTCTTCACGGTGATCGCCCTGATCTCGCTGCCCACCGTGATGTACGGCGGCTACGCTCTGATGGGCGTCATGCGAGAGCGAAAACTCACCGACCACCAGCGCGCGATGTTCCGCGCCGGGCACGCGCACGCCGGCGTCCTGTTGATCCTCGCCCTGGTCGCCCTGCAGATCCTCAGCCGCACGACGCTCTCCGACACCACGCTGTGGACCGCCGGTTTCCTGTTGCTGTTCGGGATCCTCGCCCAGTCCGGCGGGTTCTTCCTGCACCTGATCCCGAACCGGGGCAGGCTCGGTGGGCGGGTCACGTCCGTCGGGGCCGTGCTGCTCGGTACGGCTACCCTGCTCACCGCGTACGGGGTCGCCTTCGCCTGACAAAACCGGTCGTTAAGCTGGTCACGTGCCTGAATACCTGCCGACCGCGCCCTACAAGGGGACACGGGACTTCCTGCCCGCCGAGATGTCCGTGCGCACGCAGGTGTTCGGTCATCTCTACGACGTCCTCGAGCGCCGCGGTTTCCTCCGCTACGACGGCCCGATCCTCGAGTCGGCCGAGATCTACGAACGGAAGTCGGGGCAGGAGCTCGCGGACAAGCAGCTGTACACGCTCACCGACAAGGGCGGGCGGCGGCTGGCGCTGCGGCCGGAGATGACGCCGTCCGTGGCGCGGATGATCGCCGGGAGCGCGAAGTCGCTGTCGTTCCCGGTGCGCTGGTACAGCCACCCGAACTGCCACCGGTACGAGGCGCCGCAGCGTGGCCGCGTGCGCGAGCACTGGCAGATCAACGCGGACATCTTCGGCTCGGACAGCGCCAACTGCGAGATCGAGATCTTCGAGCTGGTGCACGACATGATGGCCGCGCTGGGCGCGACGCCGGACATGTTCGTGCTGCGCGTCAACGACCGGAACCTGCTGACGTCGGCGCTCACCGACGTCGCCGGCGTCTCCGAAGACCACCTGTCCCAGGTGTTCGCGCTGGTCGACCGCTGGGAGAAGTACCCCCGCGAGAAGCTGGCCGAGGGGGCCGCGGAGATCGGGCTGTCGGACAAGCAGTTCGAGAAGCTGGCCGAGACGCTCGACATGGGCGAGGCGCTGCTCGACGAGCTGCCGGCCGAGGTGCGTGAGCAGTCGAACCTGGTGAAGGTGCTCAACAGCAGCGCCGGCAGCCTGGTGAAGTACGAGCCGATCATCGTGCGCGGGCTGGCGTACTACACGTCGACCGTGTTCGAGGTCTTCGACACCTCGCCGGAGAACCGCCGGGCCCTGTTCGGCGGCGGCCGCTACAGCGACCTCGCGTCGATGTTCACCGCGCAGCAGATCCCGGGCATCGGGTTCGGCATGGGCGACGTCACGCTCATCGACTTCCTCGAGACGCACAACCTCACCCCGGCGCCGCGCAGTGAGGTCGACGTCATGGTCATCCCGGTGACCGAGGACCTCTCGGACGCCGCCCGCTCGGTGGCGCAGTCGCTGCGCCAGGCCGGGCTGCGGACGTCGACGCCGATCGAGCACCGCAAGCTGGGCAAGGAACTCACCCGCGCGGACAAGGCGGGTGCGGTCGCGGTCGTGATCGTCGGCCAGGAGGACTGGGCCGCCGGGAACGTGACCGTCCGCAGCCTCGCCACCCGCGAGCAGAACCCGGTCGCGATCGCGGACGCCCCCGCGGCGGTCACCGCGCTGCTGGGCTGAAATCGGTTCGACTCCCCCTCGGTGCCCGGGCATCCTGGGCGCCGAGGGAGGGAGATCGCCGATGCTGGAACAACCGCTGACCGCCGAGGATCTCGACGCGTTCGCCGCCGGTGACGTCCGGCGCTGGGCGGAGTTCGACCTGGCGTTCCGGCAGTCGTGGTGGACCGGGCGCGAGGCACGGCTGAGCCGCCGCCCCTCGCGGACCGAGCTGGCCGAGGCCGCCTGCCACGGGAACGGGCGCCTGCGCGAAGCCGCCGTCGAGCGGCTCGCGACCCGCACGGATCCCGAAGTGCTGCCCCTGTTGCTGGTCCGCTGCGTCGACTGGGTGCGGCCGATCCGCGACCTCGCGCGGCCGCTGACGCTGTCCAAACTGGACGAACCGGCGTTCCGCGCGATGCTGCCGCTGATCGGCGTGCTGCGACGGCGTCAGGTCGACGACTGGATGACCACCCTGTTCCGCCAGGCGCTCACCCCGCGGCTGCTCGACGACGCGCTGGCGCTGGAAGACCGCGAGAGCCGCCGCTTCGCACACCGTGAGGCGGCCGGATTCCTCCCCGCGGAGCGGCTGCTCGGCATCGCCACCACGGACGACGACTTCCGGATCCGTTCGCGGTGCGGGGAAGAACTCCTCGACCGCGGTGAGGCCGTCGAAGAGCTGCTCGCCGCCGGGACACCCAAGGTCCGGATGCGCGCGCTGACGCTGCTCGGCGAAGACACCGCCCTGGCCCGGCTCGCCGACCGGTCCTCGGCGGTGCGCACGATGGCCCAAGCGCTGGTGCTGAAGGCCGGCGGCGACCCGGCCGCGCACTACCGCGAGCTGCCGGACTCCGCGGGGGTGCTCGCCGGGCTCGGCGAGACCGGGACCTCCGAAGACGCCGGACGGCTGGAGCGGAACCTCACCGACGGGCGGCCCCGGTTCCGGGCGCTGGCCGTCCGCGGCCTGCGCCGGGTCGCGCCGGAGTCGACGGCGGTACGGCCGCTGCTGACGGACCCTTCCCCCGCGGTGACCCGGCAGGTGGTCGAGTTCCTGCGCGGCAAGCCGGCGCTGGTCGACGTGCCCGCATTGCGCGCGCTGCTGAGCCCGGCGAACCCGGTCCACACGCGACGGGCGGCCGCGGCTCTGCTGCGTGACCACGACACCTGGTTGCGGCTGCACACCGACCTCACGCTGCTGCGGGACCCGGACCTCGGCGAAGGCGCCCAGCAGGACCTGTACGCCTGCCTGACCCACATGACGGGCGTCTACACGAAACCGTCGGCGGAACTGCGGGCGGAGATCGAGGCGGCCTGCGTCGACCTCGAGCCGAGGCTGGCCCGCGGGATCCGGCTCAGCCTCGGCGCCTGACCTCACAGGAGGTCGGCGCGCAGCAGGCGAAGCGTGAACGTGGCGCCCGCGCCAGGGCGGGCGACGGCGGCGATCGTGCCGCCGTGGCCCGTCACCACCTCGCGGACCAGCGCCAGGCCGAGGCCGAAGCGGCGGCCGTCGCCGTCCGTGCCGCGGGCGAAGCGCTCGAAGATGCGGTCCGCGTCCGCCGCCGGGAAGCCGACGCCGGTGTCGCGGACGCGCAGCTCGACGTGCTCGTCGTCCGGCGCGCCCAGCGAAACCTCGATCGAGCCGCCCGGCGGGGTGTGGCCCAGCGCGTTGTCCAGCAACGCCGACAGCACGCGCCGCAACGCCGTCGGGACGCCCTGGACGACGTACGGGCCGTGCTCCCGCGTCACGGCGATCCGGATCCGGCCGGCGCCGGCGCGCACCGCCTCCGCCGCGACCACCTCGTCGGCCAGCACCGCCAGCTCCACCGGCACCAGTTCCGGACGGGCGCCGCACGCCTGGGCCGACAGCAGCAGGTCCTCGACGACTTCGCCGAGTTCGCGCGTCCCGCGCACCAGCTGCTGCAGGTCGTCACCGTCCCGGCCGGACGAGCGCCGGGCCAGCAGCTGCGCGCGCGTGTGCAGCCGGGTCAGCGGGGCGCGCAGCTCGTGGGACGCGTCCTCGACGAACGTGCGCTGCCGCCGCAGCGCGTCGGCCAGCGGCCGGATCGCCCGGCACGCCAGCACCCGCCCGCACACCACGGCCGCCAGCAGCGCGAGCAGCTCGGCGACGCCGAGCCCGAACAGCAGCGACGACCGGTCCTGGATCTGGTACCGCTCCTCGAAGTACGCCTGCGAGACGACGCCGCCGTGGTTCTCCACGCGGATCGTGTACGTCATGCCGCCGAGCGACCGGCGTTCCGTGTGGACGGCACCCGGGGACGGCGCGAGCGCGGCCAGCCCGGCGACCGGCACCCCGGCCGGCGACGGCCCGGGCGGCGTGTGCAACGCGGGCGTGAACAGCCAGACGCAGCCCGGCGGCGTCGCGGTGGGACCGAGCTCGATCGTCCGGGCCAGCGTGCGGTCGGCGTCGGCGTGCTGCCCGGACAGCAGCATCCCGTAGGCGATCCCGCCCGCGACGGCGACCAGCAGCGTCACCACCACGGCGATCTGCGCGGTGATCACCCACCGCGCCCGGTGCAGGGCGCGGGCTTCGGGGTCGCCGCGGGGCTTCACACCGCGCCGATCTGGTAGCCGAGCCCGTGCACCGTCCGCACGACGTCCCGGCCGAGCTTGCGCCGCAGGTAGTACACATAGGTGTCCACAATGGACTCACCGGTCGAGTCGGCGAACACGCGGGTGCGCAGCGCGGCCCGCGGGTGGATCGCCTTCGGCCGCTGGGCCAGCGCCCGGAGCAGTTCGAACTCGCGCCCGGACAAGGTGATCCGCTCGCCGCGCGGCAGCACGACCTCGTGGCGCTGCAGGTCGAGCGCGGCGGTGCCGAGCGGGATGCACTCGGCGCCGTCGAGGTCACGTCGGCCCAGCGCGCGCAGCCGGGCGAGCAGCTCCTCGGTCTCGAACGGCTTGACGAGGTAGTCGTCGGCGCCGGCGTCCAGCCCGCTGACGCGGTCGGCGAGCGTGCTCAGCGCCGACAGCACCAGGACGCGCGTGGTCACCGCCCGGGCCCGGAGCCGCGCGAGCAGCTCCAGGCCGTCGAGCACCGGCAGCCTGCGGTCGATGATCATCACGTCGTACCGCCCGGTGAGGCCGAGGTGCAGCCCCCGCTGGCCGTCGTACGCCGCATCGGTTTCGTAGCCTTCGTCCGCGAGCAGTTCGGCGAGCAGGCCCGCGAGTTCGCGGTCGTCCTCGACGAGGAGCACTCTCGGTTTCTCCGCCGCATCGTGCACGACCCCATACTGGCAGTTATTTTCTGGTATTGAACCCTCAACTTTTCCCGGTTACCGGGACCGGCTCCGCCATCAGGACCACTTCGGTGGTCCCTCTGCGGGCATCACGACGGTCGAGCCAGCTGAGCACCGGCGCGGTCATGACGGTGGTCACCAAGGCGACCAGCACCAGCACCGTGAACAAGGCGGGCGAAACGATCCCCGCCGCGAGCCCGACGTTCAGCGCGATCAACTGCATCAGCCCGCGGGCGTTGATCAACGCGCCGACGCGCAGCGCGACCGGCTGCGACTCCCCCACCAGCCGGGCCGCGCCCCAGCACGCGCCGAACTTGCCGATGATCGCCACGGCGACGCACAGCACCGCGAACAGCAGCAGCTTCGGGTCGGCGAGCAGGGCGAACCGGGTGTTCAGGCCGGAATAGGTGAAGAACAGCGGGAGGAACACGATCCGCCCGATCGGCATGATCTTCGCGAGCACGGCGTCCGCGGCGGGCACCCGCGGGAAGACGATGCCGACGCAGAACGCGCCGAACACCGCGTACAGCCCGATGACGTCGGTGAACCAGGCCGCCGCGAAGAGCGTCAACGCCGTGATCAGCATCTTCTGGTCCGCGGAGATCCGTTCACTGCCCATCGCCTTCGCGAGCACCCGGCGGCCGACGAGCACCAGCAGCAACGCGAACAGCAGCCCGCCGCCGACGGCCAGGGCCACCGGCCCGGCCGAATCGGCGTGCATGCCGAGCACGACGGCCAGCAGGACCCACGCCAGGACGTCGTCGAGCGCACCGCAGGCCAGCGCGAGCGAGCCGAACCGGGTGCCGCCGAGGCCGCGTTCGGTGATGATCCGGGCGAGCATCGGGAACGCCGTGATCGCGAGCGCGACGCCGACGAACGCCGCCGACGTCACCAGCGAAACCCCGGGCTTGCCGATCCCGGCCCAGCTCGCGCCGAACACCGCGACCCCGACGCCGAGGGCCAGCGGGACGACCGTGCCGGCGGCCGAAATCGCGCCGACCGACTTCACCGAGCCGCGGATGCTGCGCAGGCTGAACTCGTAGCCCGCGCCGAACATGTAGATGACCAGGCCGATCTGGCCGCCGACGTAGAGCAGCGGGCGGACGCCGTCCGGGAACAACCCCGTCTGCACGGCCGGCAGGATCAGCCCCAGCAGGGACGGGCCGAGCAGCACGCCGGCGATCATCTCGCCGACCACCGGCGGCTGGCCCAGCCGCACCGCGGCCAGGCAGACGACCCGGCAGACCACGAGGATGACCGCGACGGCGAGGAAGAACGCCGGCGCCGCTTCGGTGGGGGTCATGACTTTCCTCCGGCGAAGTAGGTCGAGCAGAGGGCTTGGCGACGAGCGTCGATGACCATGTACGTGCCGAAGACGAGCTGGGCCAGGCTGCGCCAGACGTCTTCCCAGCGGTCGCGCACCGCGAGCCACACCAGCGGCAAGCGCCGGCGCCGGGCGCCGCGGGGCGTCAGCAGGGCGGGCCCGCGGTTGGGGATCGAGCGGGTGTGCCCAGCGGTCGAGGCGAGGCTGAACCGGCGCAGCACCTCCCGCACCACGACGCGCATGGTCAGCGGAGCCAGCCCGCGCGCCGGGCAGGCCCGGTTCTGCGCGATGCCGAACGGGACGAAGTTGACGTCCTTCTTGGCCTGGACGGCGTGCGAGCACCAGCGTTCCGGGTCGAACACCTCCGGGTGCTCGAACCCCGCGTGGTGGAAGTCCGGGTAGCTGAAGCAGAGCACGGTGCCGGCCGGGATGGTCAGGTCCGCCAGCTCGATGTCCGCCGTCGAGATCCGGTGGGCGATGCCGAAGAGCGGGTAGGTCCGCAGGCCCTCGTCGATGACGCGGTCCAGGTAGGCGTCGTCGTCGGGGTACTCGGCCAGCCGGCGCTGGACCTCCGGGTGCTGCGCGACGATCATCAGCAGGTGGGCCATCGCCTCGGACATCTGCACGACGGCGGTGTTGAAGAACGTGCCCTGCAGGTAGTAGACCTGCTCTTGCGGGGTCAACGCCTCCGGCAGCGGGTGCGGGACGTCGTCCAGGCGCTTTCGCAGGTACTTCGTGAGCCTCGCGCGGCGGCGCATGTTCCGCGGCCGCACGCACTTCAGGGCCGAGACGACGTCGTCGGCGTTCGCGACGATGAGGTCGCGTGCCTCCGGCGGACACGGCTCGTCGAAGACCAGCTCGTAGTACAGCTCGGCCCAGATCGGCATCATCTCGTCGCGCAGCCGGATCAGGCCGCCGTCCAGCTGGTCGAGCACGTGCGTGGCGACACGGCGGGTCAGCTCATCGGAGTCCTTTTTGGACTTGACCAGGATGTGCCGGGTGCACTTGGCGACCTCGTCGTAGCGCGGGCCCGGTTCGAGGTGCTCCTGGTGCACCTCCGGGCCCGGCGCGAGCCAGTACCAGAACAGGTCCGACAGCGCGGCACCCTGGCTGCGGCCGTTCGCCGCGGGGTCGGCGTACACGCGCCGGAAGTCCTCGACGCCGACCTGCTCACCCGGGATCGTCACCGTGTCCTCGCCGTTGACCAGCGAGAAGATCTTCATCCGCAGCGCGACGACGCGGCCGGGCAGCCACGCGGGGGCCGTCGCCACCGCGGCGGCCGCAAGCGCTTTCCCGATCATCGCCGCACCTGGTCCGGCGTCAGGTCGCCCGGGTGCCGGCCACCGCACATCGCCAGGGCCTGGTCGAAGTCCTCCCGCAGCAGTTCGAGCACCTGGGAGACGCCTTCGCGCCCGCCGGCGGCCAGCCCCCACACCACGGGACGGCCGACGCCGACCGCGTCCGCGCCGAGCGCCAGGGCCTTGACGACGTCGGTGCCGCGGCGGATCCCGCCGTCGAGCAGTACCGGCATCGCCCCGCCGACCGCCGCCGCGATCTCCGGGAGCACGTCGATCGTGGCGGGGACGGTGTCGAGCTGGCGGCCGCCGTGGTTGGACACGACGATCCCGGCGACGCCGTGGTGCACCGCCAGTCGTGCGTCTTCGGGGTGCAGGACGCCCTTGATCAGCACCGGGAGCTTCGTCTTCGAGCGCAGCCAGGCGATGTGCTCCCAGTTCAGCCCGGCCGACATGACGATGTCGCGGACGTGGCTGGCGTTGCCGCCACTGCGGTTCTCGCCGATGTCGCGCAGGTTCTCGACGGCGAATCCCGACGGCAGGTCGTGGAAATCGTTGCGGTCGTCGCGCTCGCGACGGCCGAGCACCGGGGAGTCCACGGTGACGACGAAGGCCTTGACCCCGGCGGCCTCGGCCCGGCGCACGATCGCCTCGGTGAACTCGAGGTCCGGCTGCAGGTAGAGCTGGAACCACAGCGCCGGGTCGGGCGCGACCTCGCGCGCCGCGGCGGCGATGTCCTCGATGGCGGTGGTCGAGGCCATGCTGACGATCATGATCGTGCCCGCGCGCGCCGCGGCCCGGGCGGTGGCGAGCTCGCCGTCGCCGTGGGCGAGCCGGTGGAACGCCGTCGGCGCGACGAGGATCGGCATGGAGGCCGGCGAGCCGAGCAGCTCGACGCTCAGGTCGCGCTTGTCGCTGCCACGCAGCACGCGGGGCAGCAGCCGCAGCCGTTTGAACGCGGCTTCGTTCTCCGCCAGGGTGATCTCGTCCTGCGCGCCGCCCGCGTAGTAGTCGTAGTGGACCGGGTCGAGCCGTTGCCGCGCCGCCGCTTCGAACTCCGCGATCGTGCGCATCACAGCTCCTTCGTGAAGAAGGCGGCCAGCGGTCCGATGTGGACTTCCCGGTCCCACTCGTTCTCGAGGTTCTCGGTCACGTGGTGGGTGGCGACCAGCTCGCCGTGGCGGTAGTGCCGGACGATCGGGTGCAGGTAGTGGCCCTCGCCGTGGTCGTTGGCCTCGTCCTGGCTGGCGCGGGCGACGAAGTCGAACGGGTCGATCTTGTCGTGGTCCGGGCCGTAGTCGAGGGTGACGACGAAGGCGTTCTCCGGCGGGTCGTCCAGCAGCCGCGCCACCGGCACCTCTTCGAGGTAACTCGCGGTGTCTCCGTCGATGATCAGGACGTCGCCGAGGAAGCCGAACTGCTGGTACAGCGCGGAAGTCCGGTTGATCCGGGTGATCACGGCTTCGGTCAGCGCGTCCGGTTTCGCGGGCAGCTCGGTGCTCGGCCACGGCGTCTCGTGGTAGCGCTCGCCGAGGACCTTGGCCAGCGCGCGGACCCCATAGCGGAAGCCGTGGATGAACGCGCTGGTGGCCTTCTTGAAGTCGCGGACCTGCGTGATCGTGCCGGCGAAGTAGAGGCCGGGCACGTTGACCGACTCCCAGCTGGACGTCTGCGCGGGGAAGCGGTCGTTGATGGTGAGCTGCGGGCGGCAGTCGTCGTCGAAGACGTCGGCGTCGAACCGGAAGCCGGTGCAGATGATCACCCGGTCGTAGCGGATCTCCTTGACGACCTCGTCGACGCGGGCGAAGGCGTATTTGACGTGGTATCCGTCGGCGTCCTTGCGGATCTCGCGGACGTCGCCGTCGAGGATCGCGTGCTGCAGCTTGAGCTGGTACATGTCGAGGATGCCCGCGTTGTACGCGCGCAGGTGGCCGACGAAGTGCGTGCGCCAGGCCAGTTTCACCGGCCGTGGGCCGCCGACGTGCACGATCGCCGCCGTCTCGATCAGGTTGTCCGCCGTCTCGAAGGCGGAGTTCCCCTTGCCGAGCACCAGGACCCGCTGGTTCTTGAACTCCTGCGGGTCGACGGAGACGTCCGAGTACGGGTCGGCCAGCTCGATGCCGGGGATGTCCGGGACGTAGGACCTGCTGACGCCGGTGGCCATGATCAGCCGCCGGGCGCGGAACTCGGTGTCACCGGCGGTGACCACGAAGAGAGCGCTTTCCGGCTCGCGGCGCACCCGCGTCACCCGGGTGTCGTAGCGGACGTCGATCCGGTGCTTCGCCGTGTAGTCGGCGAGGTAGCGGAGCAGGTCTTCGGCGTCCGGGAAGAGCTTTTCGCTGTAGTCGGTGAAGAGCACCGGGTCGTCGTCACCGTCGGCCAGGATCGAGTTCCAGTCCATCCGGAGGTTCAGCTCCGGGTCGGTCCAGCCGGTGTACTTCTTGTTGATCGAGATGAGCGTCCGGTGGCGCGGGTAGGTGGCGAAGAACGTGCCGGGCGCGGATCCCGCCTCCAGCACGAGGTACCGGCGCCCGGCGTGGCCGAGGAACTGCCCCAGCTGCAACCCGGCCGGCCCCGCGCCGACGACCAGATAATCGAGCACTTCCTCCGACACGACGACCTCCAGGCTCGGCACCGATCACATGATCGGCACCGAGCCTTCCCCGGAGATCTCAGAAAACCTTCAGAAGCAACTCGCTACGTGCTTACTTGCCGGCCGCGCGGGCCAGCCGCTCCGGGTACCGCGCCCCCGCGATCGCCTCGGCGGGAGCCGCCGCTTCGATGGCCTCGACGTCGGCCGCCGTCAGCTCCAGCGAGGCCGCCGCGACGTTCTCCTCCAGGTACTTGCGCCGCTTGGTGCCCGGGATCGGCACGACGTCGTCGCCGTGGGACTGCACCCACGCCAGCGCGAGCTGCCCGGCGGTGACGCCCTTCTCCTCGGCGAGCTTGCGCAGCGCGTCGACGATCGCCATGTTGCGCTCGAAGTTGCCCTCGGCGAACCGCGGCAGGCCGCGGCGCATGTCGCCCTCCGGCAGGTCCTTCATCGACGTCACCGCGCCGGTCAGGAAACCGCGGCCCAGCGGCGAGAACGGCACGACGCCGATGCCCAGCTCACGGCACGTGTCGAGGATTTCCCCTTCGATGCCGCGCGTCCACAGGGACCACTCGCTCTGCAGCGCCGTCACCGGGTGCACGGCGTGCGCGGCCCGGATCGTGGCGGCGCTCGCCTCCGAGATGCCCGCGTACCGGATCTTGCCCGCTTCGACGAGGGAAGCCAGCGCGCCCCAGGTCTCCTCGATCGGCGTGTCCGGGTCGACGCGGTGCTGGTAGTAGAGGTCGATGTGGTCGACCCCGAGGCGCCGCAGCGACTCGTCGCAGGACTGCTTGACGTACTCGGCGTCCCCCCGGGCGCCCATCGAGCCGTCGGTCCAGACGATGCCGAACTTCGTGGCGAGCACGACCTCGTCGCGGCGGCCGGCGATCGCGCGGCCGACCAGCTCTTCGTTGGCGCCCTGTCCGTAGACGTTCGCCGTGTCCAGCAGGGTGACGCCGAGGTCGAGCGCCCGGTGGACCGTGGCGATCGACTCGTCTTCGTTGTCGAAGACGCCGTAGGCCTGGCTCATCCCCATGCAGCCCAGCCCCTGGGCACCGACTTCCAGTTCGCCGAGCTTCCTGGTCTTCACGCGGAGATTCCCTCCATGTCGGGTTCCACGCCGAACGCCTTGCGCTCGACCTGGGCGTAGTTGTCGATCTTGTAGTCGAGGACGTCGAGGCAGCCCTGCAGCTCGGCGATCCGCTCGGCGACCGACCGGCGCTGCTCCACCAGGAGGGCCTTGCGGCGGCCCGCGCTGGCGACGCCGTGGCGGCGCAGCGACGCGTACTCGCGCATGCTCTTGATGGGCATCCCGGTCGTGCGGAGCTTGGTCAGGAACCCCAGCCAGCTGAGGTCGTCGTCGGAGTACGCCCGGCGGCCCGCGGTATCACGGGCGGGCGGGTCGAGCAGTTTGATGCGCTCGTAGTACCGGAGGGTGTCGATGGACAGCCCGCTACGTCGAGCGGCTTCCGCTATCGAGTAGCTCATGACCTCGACACTACGACCTGGAGTGCACTCCAGGTCAAATGCGGGCCTGGCCATTCATAACAGCGTTCCGATACGCTGCGTAGATGGCTCGACCCCGCACGCACGACGAAGCCCTCCGGCTGAAGCTCCTGGACCGCGCCGGCGAGCTCATCGCCGCCGACGGGCCGAAGGCGCTTTCCCTGCGGAAGCTGGCCGCCGACGCCGGGACGTCGACCACCGCCGTGTACTCCCTGTTCGGCAGCAAACCCGATCTGGTGAACGCGCTCTACACCGAAGGCTTCCGCCGGTTCGGCGCCCGGATGGCCGCGACGTCGTTGACCGGCGACGCGGTCGAGGACCTCGTCACGCTCGGCAGCGCATACCGCGCGAGCGCCCTGGCCGACCCGAACCTCTACGGGATCATGTTCACCAGGTCCGTCCCCGGGTTCGAGCCCAACGAGGACGCCGAGCACCTCGCCCGCGAGACGCTCAAGCCGCTGGAGCGCATCATCCGCCAGGCCATCACCGACGGCGTCTTCGTCGACGTCCCCCCGGAGACGGTCGCGGTCGCCTGCTGGGCGTTCGTGCACGGGCTCGTCTCGCTGGAACTGACCGGCAACCTGCCGGAGGAGTTCGACGTCACGAGCACGTACGAGACCGCCCTGCGCGCGAACGCCTCCGGCTGGCTGAAGACCTAGGCACCCGCCGAGCCGCGACGCACGTTCAGGCCGGTGAGCTCGGGCTCGACCGCGAACCGCGCCTCCGACACGTCGATCACCTCGTGCTCACCGCCGTCGAAGAGCACCTCGGCGTCGAAACCCGTGTGGGAGAACAGGAACCGGCCGCCCGAGCGCGTTCGGGTGAAGCGGACCTCCCCGGCGAAGTGCGCCCAGGAGAAGAACGCGCCTTCCGCGAAGACCGTCCGGTCGAAGTTCGCGGTCGAAGTGAACTCCGTGCCGAAGAACGCGGCCTCGCGTGTGAAGTTCGTGCCGCGGATGTGGACCGCGCCGAGGAACCGGGCCCGGCTGAAGTCCGCGGCCGTCACCGTGCAGCCGCTGAGCCGGAAGTCCACGAGGACGGCCCGCTGCAGGTCGATCGCCAGCCCCGGCCAGTAACCCGGTTCGTCGTGGCCCAGGTGCGTCTTGAGCAGTTCCTGGGCGGCCAGCCGGACCTGCAGCTCGGCGTCGTCGTACCCGGGTGCCTTGCCCAGTTCCGCGGCGGACCGGCCGCGCAGCCCGTGCGGCGGGCCGGCGAACGGCATCCGCAGGTAGGCGCACAGCACGTTGACGATCGTCTGGCGCTGCTTCGGGTTGTCCTGGCCGAGCCGCTCCAGCGCGTACAGCCCGCCGAGCCGGACCGGTGCCTTGTCGTTGCCGAGCTGCTCCACGGCCTTCGTGTACAGCTCGGTGACGCGCCGCTCTTCGAGGTCCCGCTCGGTCACGCCCGCGACGCGGGTCGTCTCGGCCAGCTGCAGCTCCAGCGTGCGCTGGCGGCGCGTGGCCAGCCACAGCGCGAACACCCCGCCCGCGCCCGCGCCGACGCCGAACGCCGTCTTCACCGCGTCGATCCGCACCGGCGCGTCGGGCCGTCCGGACCAGGCCAGGAAGAGCCAGAGCAGCGCGCCGGTGACGACCGCGACGGCGGCCGCGACCACCGCGATCCACCGCCACCTCAGTACCGGCAAGGCTAAACGGCGCCGTACTGGCGGTCACCCGCGTCGCCGAGGCCCGGGACGATGAAGCCCGAGTCGTTGAGCCGCTCGTCGATGCTGGCCGTGACCACGCGGACCGGCAGGCCGGTCTTCTCCAGGTGGGCGAGGCCCTCGGGCGCGGCCAGCGCGCAGATCGCCGTGACGTCGTCGGCGCCGCGGTCGGTCAGCAGCCGGATCGTGTACTCCATCGAGCCGCCGGTGGCGAGCATCGGGTCGAGCACCAGCACCGGCCGGTTCGCGAGCGACTCCGGCAGCGACTCGAGGTACGGCGTCGGCTTGAGGGTTTCCTCGTCGCGTGCCAAGCCGACGAAGCCCATCTGCGCGTCCGGGATCAGCTTGTGGGCCTGGTCGGCCATGCCCAGCCCGGCCCGCAGCACCGGGACGAGCAGCGGCGGGCTGGCCAGCTTGTAGCCCTCGGTGCGCGCGACCGGCGTGTGGATCCGCTCGGTCTTCACCGGCACGTCGCGCGTGGCTTCGTAGACCAGCATGACGGTCAGTTCGTGCAGCGCGGCCCGGAACGCGGCGCTGTCCGTGCGCGCGTCGCGCATGGTGGAGAGCCGGGCCTTCGCGAGGGGGTGGTCGACGACGTGCACATCCATGCAGGTCAACTTAGCCGGTCGGCGAACCTTTTCACCCAGCCGCGCTGCCAGGGTGTTTCGGCGGCGCGTTCGTCGTAGTGCTCGCGCACCCACGCGACGGCGTCGCCGGCCGGGACGCCCGAAAGGATCGCCAGGCAGGCCAGCACCGTGCCGGTCCGGCCGACACCGCCGTAGCAGGCGACTTCGACGGTTTCGATCTTGGCGCGCGCGTGTAGGGCCTTGATCTGGCGGCGTGCCTCCGCGGGTTTGGCCGGCAGCAGGAAATCGGGCCAGGTGACCCATTCGTGCGGCCAGGTGATCCCGCCGCCGTGCTTGCGCCGCAACCGGCTCGTCCCCAGGTAGAGCCCGAAGTCCGGCTCCGGCCCGGTCGGCGCGGGCCGGGCGAGGCCGCGGCCGCGGACCCGGGTGCCGTCCGGGAATTCGACTGTCGGTGATCCCATCGGCCCAGTGTCCTTCGGAAGATGGACACTGTGGGTGGTTTTCGCCACTAGGCTGCCCCGGGTGAGCGAACTGACGCCCGACCAGATGCGGGCCTCCGACGCCGACCGTGAGCGCGTCGCCCAGGTGCTGCACAACGCCCTCTCGGAAGGGCGGATCACGGTGAACGAACTCGAAGAGCGGCTCACCACCGTCTACGCCGCCAAAACCCTCGGAGACCTCAAGCCGGTGACGGTGGACCTCCCGTCGTCCGGCGCGGCGGTCGAGCAGGCGACGTCGCGCGCGCTGGGTTTCCCGGACCAGCGCATCGGCGGCCACCCAGGCTCCCCGGTCTCGATCGGCGTCATGTCCGGCGCGATCCGCAAGGGCAGCTGGGTCCTGCCCCCGCAGCACAACAGCTTCGCCTTCTGGGGCGGCGCGGAGATCGACCTGCGCCAGGCCCGCTTCGCGGAGAAGCACTGCACGATCACGGCGGTCGCCATCATGGGCGGCATCCAGATCACGGTCCCGGACGACATCAACGTGGACGTCACGGGCATCGGCTTCATGGGCGGCTTCGTCCTGGAGGACAAGTCGGGAGCGCCCCCGGCGCCGCCGACGGCCCCGACGGTGAAGATCAACGGCCTCGGTTTCTGGGGCGGGGTGGTCGTGTACCGGAAGCCGGCGCAGCGGACCGAACCGCCGCGCATCGAAGGCGCCTGACTCACGCTGCGTTGGGCCGCCGCAGTTCGCAGCCCTCTGGCGCCTGCTCGGCCGGCGTGAACTCTGTTGTGCGCGCGAACGGTCCACTCGCGCCGCCCCCACGTCACGAACGGTCCACTCGCACTTCACCAACTGGGCGCGAACGGCCCACTCGCGCCTCACCAGCGTCACGAGCGGCCCTCTCGCGCCTCACCAGCGGGGCGCGAACGGCCCACTCGCGCCTCACCAGCGTCGCGAACGGCCCTCTCGCGCCTCACCAGCGGGGCGCGAACGGGCCACTCGCGCACCCACCCGACGTCACGAACGGGCCACTCGCACCGCCCCCGCTGCACGAACGGTCCGTTCGCACCGACGCTGCCGCCGCAATTGGCACCGGGTCGCCGGGCGCCCGTTGGCCAGCTGCCGACCGGCGTCGTCCACGCCCCGCGGCGAAGAGCAACAGCCCCGGCTTCCGCGACTGCGTGAACGCCCCATTCGTGTGCTCCCACCGACGCGAACGGTCCTTTCGCGCCCTCCCGCCGGGCGCGAACGGCCCACTCGCGCACCCACCCCACGTCACGAACGGTCCGTTCGCACCCCACCGGCGTCACGAACGGCCCGTTCGCACCGACTTACGTGACACTTGTCGACCGAAGCGTCACACCGGGTGACCCTCCGCCGGACGCCGCGCGGTGTCGGACCCGCCGCCTAGACTCAGGCCCATGACAGCCACGACCAGCACGTCAGCGGCGCCGGCCACCCCGGCACCGCTGGCGGACGCGACTCGCGACGAAGCGAGCCTGCGCCGCTTCCTGCTCGGGCTGCCCGGTGTCGACCAGGTCGGCGTCGAGCAGCGCGCGGCGGGCCTCGGCACGCGCAGCATCAAGAAGGACGCCAAGCGGTGGGCCATCGACACCGCCATCTCCATGGTCGACCTGACCACGCTGGAGGGCGCCGACACCCGCGGCAAGGTCCGGGCGCTCGCCGCGAAGGCGGTCCGCCCCGACCCCGAGCGGCAGGACGCCCCGCGCGTCGCCGCCGTGTGCGTGTACCCGGACATGGTCCAGACGGCCGTCGAGGCGCTGAAGGGCAGCGGTGTGCACGTCGCGAGCGTCGCGACCGGCTTCCCCGCGGGCCGCACCAGCCGTGAGATCAAGCTGGCCGACACGAAGATCGCCGTCGACGCGGGCGCGCACGAGGTCGACATGGTGATCGACCGCGGCGCCTTCCTCGAAGGCCGCTACATGGACGTCTTCGAGGAGATCCAGGCCATCAAGGCCGCCTGCGGTGACGCCCACCTGAAGGTCATCCTCGAAACCGGCGAGCTGGCGACCTACGACAACGTGCGGCGCGCGTCGTGGCTGGCGCTGCTGGCCGGCGGCGACTTCATCAAGACGTCCACCGGCAAGGTCTCCCCCGCCGCGACGCTGCCGGTCACGCACATCATGCTGCAGGCCGTCCACGACTGGCACGTGACGACCGGCGAGCTGCGCGGCGTCAAGCCCGCGGGCGGCATCCGGACCACGAAGGACGCCATCAAGTACCTGGTCGCGGTGCACGAGGTCGCCGGCGAGCAGTGGCTGACCCCGGACCTGTTCCGCTTCGGCGCGTCCAGCCTGCTCAACGACCTGCTGCTGCAGCGCCGCACCCAGGTGGACGGCCACTACAGCGGCCCCGACTACGTGACGGTGGACTGATGCCTGTTTTCGAGTACGCACCGGCGCCGGAGTCGCGCGCCATCGCGAACCTGAAGGACCACTACAAGCCGTTCGTCAACGGCGAATTCGTCGACGGCTCGGGTGAGCCGCTCAAGACGATCAACCCGGCCACCGAAGAGGTCCTGGCCGAGGTCGGCACCGCGTCGAAGTCCGATGTGGACACCGCGGTCAAGGCCGCCCGCAAGGCGTACAACAACGTCTGGTCGAAGATGCCGGGCACCGAGCGCGCGAAGTACCTCTTCCGCATCGCGCGGCTGATCCAGGAGCGCTCGCGCGAGCTGGCCGTGCTGGAGAGCCTCGACAACGGCAAGCCGATCAAGGAGTCGCGCGACTCCGACGTCCCGACCGCGGCGGCGCACTTCTTCTACCACGCGGGCTGGGCCGACAAGCTGGAGTACGCCGGCTACGGGCCGAACCCGCAGCCCCTGGGCGTTGCCGGGCAGATCATTCCCTGGAACTTCCCGCTGCTGATGCTGGCCTGGAAGATCGCGCCCGCGCTGGCCACCGGCAACACCGTGGTGCTGAAGCCGGCGGAGACGACGCCGCTGACCGCGCTGGTGTTCGCCGAGATCTGCCAGCAGGCCGAGCTGCCGCCGGGCGTGGTGAACATCCTGCCCGGCGCCGGCGACATCGGTGCGTCCATTGTGGAGCACGCCGACGTCGACAAGATCGCCTTCACCGGCTCCACCGAGGTCGGCAAGGCGATCCAGCGCGAAGTCGCGGGCACGGCGAAGAAGCTGACGCTGGAGCTGGGCGGCAAGGCGGCGAACATCGTCTTCGAGGACGCGCCGCTGGACCAGGCGATCGAGGGCATCGTCAACGGCATCTTCTTCAACCAGGGCCACGTCTGCTGCGCGGGTTCGCGGTTGCTGGTGCAGGAATCCATCGCCGAGGAGGTGCTGGAGAAGCTCCGCTACCGCGTCTCGACGCTGCGCCTGGGCGACCCGCTGGACAAGAACACCGACATCGGCGCGATCAATTCGGCCGAGCAGCTGGCGAAGATCCGCGGGCTCGTCGAAGCCGGTGACGCCGAGGGCGCGCAGCGCTGGACCAGCCCGTGCCCGGTGCCGGACCGCGGGTTCTTCTTCGCCCCCACGGTGTTCGCGAACGTCCACCAGTCGATGCGGATCGCACGCGAGGAGATCTTCGGCCCGGTGCTGTCGGTGCTGACGTTCCGCACGCCGGACGAGGCCGTCGCGAAGGCGAACAACACGCCGTACGGGCTTTCGGCCGGGATCTGGACCGAGAAGGGCTCGCGCATCCTGTGGATGGCGAACCAGCTGCGGGCCGGCGTCGTCTGGGCCAACACCTTCAACCGCTTCGACCCCGCCGCGCCGTTCGGCGGCTACCAGGAATCCGGTTTCGGGCGCGAAGGCGGCCGCACCGGGCTGGAGGCGTACCTGAATGTCTGACCGAATCTCCGTCGCCAAGACGTACAAGCTGTACGTCGGCGGCAAGTTCCCGCGCTCGGAGTCCGGCCGGGTCTACCCGGTGACCGACGCGAAGGGCAAGTTCCTGGCCAACGCGGCCCACGCGTCCCGCAAGGACGTCCGCGACGCGGTGGTCGCGGCCCGCAAGGCCTTCCCGGGCTGGGCGGGCGCGACGGCGTACAACCGCGGCCAGGTCCTGTACCGGGTGGCCGAGGTGCTGGAAGGCCGTCGCGACCAGTTCATCGCCGAAGTGTCCACTTCGGAGGGTCTGGCGGCGAAGAAGGCCGAGTCCCTTGTGGACGCCGCGATCGACCGCTGGGTCTGGTACGCGGGCTGGACGGACAAGATCGCCACGGTCCTCGGCGCGGCCAACCCGGTGGCGGGCCCGTACTTCTCGTTCACCGTCCCGGAGCCGACGGGCGTGGTGGGCATCCTCGCGCCGCAGCAGTCGTCGTTGCTGGGCCTGGTCAGCGTCCTGGCCCCGGTCCTGGCCACGGGCTCGACGGCGGTGGTCGTCTCGAGCGCGGAACGCCCCCTGCCGGCGATCACGCTGTCCGAGGTCCTGGCGACGTCGGACGTCCCGGGCGGAGTGGCGAACATCCTGACGGGCCGCGCGTCGGAGCTGGGCTCATGGCTGGCTTCCCACGGCGACGTCAACGCCCTGGACCCCACGGGCGCCCTCCCCGCGGACCGCCCGGAGCTGGCGCGCGAGGCGGCGAACACGGTGAAGCGGGTCCTGACGGTCCCGGACACCGAGCCGGACTGGACGGTCGCACCGGACCTCTCCCGGCTGCGCCGCTACCTGGAGGCCAAGACGGTCTGGCACCCGCTGGGCGTCTGAGTTTTCGCTGGTGAAGGCCACCACCCGGGGCTGCCGGGTGGTGGCCTTCACCGCATTCCCGGCCCCGGATCTTCGATTCGGATGACGCCGACCTCGATCACGACTACTGTCCTGGCCAGGTACGCAGAGTGACGCATCGGGGAGGGTGCAGGTGCCGGACGACGAAGACTGGGCGTTCGAGGCGGAAATCGACCTCTGGGACGACGGTGAGCGACCTGCGCCTCCGTCCGACGACGAACCGGAACCGACGGACCCCTCAGGGCAGGACGCGGACTCGGTGGTGACTGTCGTCGTGTCTCCCGGAGGAGCAGTCGAACGGGTCCGGCTTGCCCAGGACTGGAAGAGCCGAGTGGATCCCCGCGGGCTCCACACGAGTGTGTTGTCCGCGGCCAACGCGGCGGTGCTCGACGCGGTGGTCCGGCAAGCCCGGGAGGTACAGACGGCCCCACCGTCCCGGCCACGAGCCGACGCGGACGAAACGCCGCTCACCGCCGAGGACGTGCTGCGGCTGGACGACGCGGTCCATGCGGAATTGGAGGAGTTTTCCGCGCAGATGGCCTCCGTCAACGTCGGCATCGCCTCTGCGGAAAGCGGCGGAGGACATGTCCGCGGCACCTCGCAGGGCGGCCGTTACCTCACCCTCGACCTCGATCCGACGTGGGCGACGATCGCCCGCAACGCAGAGGTCGAAGGCGAACTGCTGGACGTACTCCGCGCCCTCCACGACCAATCGACGCCTGCGGGACTCGCGCCCCAACCACAAGGCCAGGCCTACACCGAACTGATGGGTCTGTTGTTCGATCCCGCCCGGCTCCTCCGCCGAGTCGGCTTGACCCCGCCACCCGGCCTCTTCGTCAACCAGGAAGGACGTGACCGCTGATGAGCGACATGGAAGTGGCCCTGGAGGCCCTGCGCTCGGACGCCAAGACCTGGGACCTCGCAGCGGACAACCTCAACCAGGCACGAGGCATCGTCTCGCCGCTGGATCTGACGCCCGGCGACGTAATGAGCTATGCGGCATCCAGGGGTTTCAATCGCCGCTACAACGACATGCGCGCCAAGCTGGACCGCCTGCTGGCCCAAGGAGCGGCGAACTTCCGCGGGATCTCCGGCAGCCTGCTCACCGGCGCCGCCATCTACGAGCAAGCCGAGGGCGAGCACGCGAGCCGCCTCGGCAAGCTGGACGGGCACTGAGGGGCGCACATGACCGCGGCAGCCGGAAATCCCATCATCGACCGGGCTCTCGAGGACATGCGCGCCATCGAGGAGAAGTACCGGGAGTTCATGGACAAGGTGCGTGACCTGCTCGACTGGGTGCCGAGCGCACTCGAATCCCTGGTCCGGCCGATCATCGACCTGGTGGACTACGTCAACGGAAAGTTCGCGGAGTGCCAGAACCACCTCCGGCTGTTCTGGACCGACCGGGGCGATCCCGAAAAGCTGAAGCAAGTCGGCAAGCAGTGGATCGAGGAGTTTTCACACACGATCGACGAAATCGCCGGGACGCTGGGCTTGGACAAGCTCAAGGCCAACATCTACTGGCAGGGCCGAGCAGCGGAGACCTACAAGGCCGCCGTGCCCGCCCAGATCGATCATCTGAACTCGATGAAGGATCTCGGCGAGCAGATGCGCGATTCGCTCAGCAACCTCGCCAACGGCATCGATTCCTTCTGGCTGGCCATGAAAATCATCCTCGGTGGACTGGTCGCCGCTGTCGTTTCCGCCATCCTCAGCGCGGCCACGGTCGCGGGCCTGCCCCTGGCGCTGGGGATCCTCTCCGCCGCCATCGCCGCGGCACTGCCTGCGATCACCGGAACGATCGTTGCGATCGAGTCGCTGCTCGACGTGATCGAAACCGAGCAAGGCTCCATCCAGGCGAAGGTCGACAGTCTCGGTGACCTGTGGGAACGGACCAACACCTCCACGATGTCGCACCCCGGCGACTGGCGAGTCAACTGATCATGAACGACTTCCCGATGGATCCACAGGCTTACGCCTGGATCCCGCCCCGGCTGGTCACGAGGCTCCGGCGCACCCTGCCGCTCCTCGGTGCCCTCACCACCGTCGTCGCGGTCGCGATGTGCGTTGCCGTGCCCGTCCTGGGTTACAGCCTGCCGACCAGCCACGACGCCGCCAACGGCATCCCCGTGATGCTCGGCGTTTTCAGTGCCGTGCTGCTGCTCATGACCGGCCTCGCGCTGTTGTTCGCCCCGACCTGGGTCGAGGTCGGCTATCACCGCGCCGGTACCGGTCACATCCTGCGGCTCCGCCCCGCCGCCATCTCCGTCGGGCCACTGTGCGGCGGGTGCGTTTCGGTCGTGATCCTGCCGCTCTTCTACCTCGTCTACGGCAGCAAGCTGACCTGGTCCGACCCCGGCCCGGACAACCCCCACGGGTACACGCAGATCAGCTTCGGGATCTTCGTCTTCCTGGTCATGCCGCTGGTCGCGTTCGTCGTCGGCTGCGTCGACGTCGCGATCGGGTTGCCCGTGCTGCGGCCCTCGACACGCACCATCCAGCGGTACGCGCGCTAACTCATCGTCACCGAGAAGTCCGTCAGCGTGAACCTCGCCTTACCGCCGCCCGTGGAGCAGAACTCGATGCCGTAGCCGATCTGGTTGACCGTGGGGTTCGGCGGGATGAAGCCCTTGCCGATGCCCCACGCGATCATCGCCTTCAGGTCGACCGCGCCCGAGTACTGCGTCGTCTGGGAGACGAACGCGATGTAGCCGTCGTCGTCCGCCCAGACGTCGTACGAGTGGCCGCCCGCGGAGTACGTCGCCACCTTGTCGCCCGAGGGCTGCTGCTTGAGGTTCTCCGTCCAGACCATCACCTCGGTCACGCCCTTGCCGTCGCCGACGCCGTTGAGCCAGAGGTCGTACGCGACGTCGTAGATGCCCGTGCCCGGGCCGCGGCCGGCGAACGTCGACCGGATCACCGAATAGTCGTTGAACGGTTTTCCGTTCTGGTCATTGATGTCCTTGTGGACGTTCGGATAGGTTTTCACCGACGTCGTCGACGGCTGGGTGGAATCCACGTACCAATTGTCGTACGCGCACGCCCGCAATGTTTCCAGGCCCGCTTCGTCCGAATTCCACATGTTGTTGTGGACGTAGTAGCCGCCGTCCGACCAGCCGCCGTCGGCGTCGCTCGTGGTGAACTCCGGGCTGCCGCAGTTGCGCGACGGCGTCACCGAAGGCGGACTTGGCGCAGGTCGGGACGTGCTCGGCGGCGCCGAGGCGGGCGGCGCACTGGACGTCGGCGGAGCCGAAGACGTCGAAGCGGCCGACGGTGGCGGCACGAACGAGGACACCGCGGCCGGAGCCGCCGAACCGTCGTCCTGCCCGCACGCGGCGAGCGCGAAGAAGGGAAAGACCAACAAAGCAGCAAGGGTTCTTCGTCGCATTTTCCCGCCTCGTCAACAATGGCAGAACGAGGCGGAACCCTAACACGCGAAAATGACGATCAGTGTTCTTCGGGTTCCAGGTCGTGGGACGTGATCGGGCGGCCCGGCAGCGGGGTTCCCGGACGCGCGCTCAGCCCGTCGATCATGATGCCGACGCAGCGGCTCGCGGCCATCGCCGCGACCTCGTCCGTCTTCGCGCGCATCTGGCGCAGCAGCGTCGCGAACAGGATCGCGATGTCCCCCGCGCCGACGTCCATCCGGAGCTTGCCCTCCGCCTGGGCGCCGCGGACGAAGTCGTCGAGCACCACGAGGATCTCGTCACGGAGCCGGCGGACCTCCGGGTCGCCCTTCAGGATCACCAGGGCCCGGTGCGACACCATCGCCAGCTGGACGACCAGCTGCAGCTCGACCGACTGCCGCAGCAGCCGCTCGAGCCCGTTCCACGGGGACGTCTCCTCCGCGGCGATCCGGCGCGCGTCGATCAGCACCCGCTCGAAGTTGTCCATCGCGACCGCCCTGACCAGGGCGTCCCGGTCCGGGAAGCGGCGGTACAGCGTGCCGACACCGACGCCGGCCGCGCGGGCGATCTCCTCCATCGGCACTTCGGCTCCGGACGCGGCGAAGATGCTCTTCGCGGCGGCCAGGATCTGGTCGCGGTTACGCCGCGCATCCGCCCGCAGGCTGGTCTCGGGGTCTGCCGTCATGCCGTTCGCCTCTCGCTGAATCTGGCGCGGGGTGATTCTCGCATGGTCAGGCAGCCACATGGTGCATCCGCAAGATGTCACCCGTTAGCTAGTGGACGACTTCCCTCCACTTCGGTACGTTGGGGACTAGAACCGGAATGTAATCCTCCACATACTTTCCGTCCGATTTGGGGGTCCGAAATGACCGAAGTCGCCGAAACCGCCACGACCGCGACCGGGGAAGAGGTCTTCCCGCTGGTGCGCAGCTGCCCGTTCGCGCCGCCGCCGGCGTACGGCAAGCTGCGCGAAGCGGGCCCCGTGCACCGCGTCGAGCTGCAGTCCGGCCAGGAGGCCTGGGCGATCACCCGGCTCGAGGACGTCCGGCAGATGCTGACCGACCCGCGGTTCAGCTCCGACCGGTTCAACCCGGGCTTCCCGTTCCTGACCAAGCAGGGCCGCCCGGCACGGCGGACCAACTTCACCGCGTCGCTGATCAACATGGACCCGCCGCAGCACGGCGCGGCCCGGCGCGAGGTCGTCGGCGAGTTCACGGTGAAGCGGATGAAGGCGCTCCAGCCGCGCATCCAGCAGATCGTCGACGAGCACATCGACGCGATCCTGGCCGGCCCGAAGCCCGCGGACCTCGTCACCGCGCTGTCGCTGCCGGTGCCGTCCCTGGTCATCTGCGAGCTGCTCGGTGTGCCGTACGCCGACCACGAGTTCTTCCAGGTCCGCAGCTCGACGCTGCTCAACCGGGACGTCGAGCAGGACGACCGGATCAAGGCCGTCGACGAGCTGCAGAACTACCTCGACCAGCTGGTCACCCAGAAGGAGACCGAGCCGGCCGACGACCTGCTCAGCCGCCAGATCGCCAAGCAGCGCGAGGACCACGGCGACGTCGACCACGACTCGCTCGTCTCGCTGGCGTTCCTGCTGCTCATCGCCGGGCACGAGACGACGGCGAACATGATCTCGCTCGGCACCGTCGCGCTGCTGGAGAACCCGGACCAGCTCGAGCTCATCAAGAACGACCCGGGCAAGACGCTCGACGCCGTCGAGGAGCTGCTCCGGTACTTCACGATCGCCGAGTTCGCGACGTCGCGCGTCGCCACCGAGGACGTCGAGATCGGCGGCCAGCTGATCCGCGAGGGTGAGGGCGTGCTCGGCCTGAGCTACTCCGGCAACCGCGACGAGGAGGCGTTCGAAGACGCCGACAAGCTCGACCTCGAGCGTGGCGCCCGCCACCACGTCGCGTTCGGCTTCGGCCCGCACCAGTGCCTCGGCCAGAACCTCGCCCGGATGGAGCTGCAGATCGTGTTCGACACGCTCTTCCGCCGCCTCCCGGAGCTGAAGCTGGCCGCGCCGGTGGAGCAGCTGCCGTTCAAGCACGACTCGTCGATCTTCGGTTTGTACTGCCTGCCCGTGACCTGGTGAAGAGGGGGAAGTCATGACGACTGTCGAGCAGCACGAATTCCCGATGACCCGCACGTGCCCGTTCTCGCCGCCGCCGGCGTACGAGGAGATCCGCGAGGAGGACGCCGTCGCGAAGGTGCGGCTGCCCGACGGCGGCCAGGCCTGGGCGGTCACCCGGCTGGCGGACGTCCGGACCGTGCTGAACGACCGGCGGTTCAGCGCCGACCGGCAGCACCCGGACTTCCCGCAGCTGGTCAAGGGCGGTTTCCGGCGGCAGGGTGACGAGCGCACCATGATCACCATGGACGCGCCCGAGCACGGGCCGGCCCGCAAGGCCGTGCTCGGCGAGTTCACCGTGCGCCGGATGGAGGCGCTGCGGCCGCGGATCCAGGAGATCGTCGACACCCAGATCGACGCGCTGCTGGCCGGCCCGAAGCCCGGCGACCTGGTCGAGAAGCTGTCGCTGGCCGTCCCGTCACTGGTGATCTGCGAGATGCTCGGCGTGCCCTACGCCGACCACGACTTCTTCCAGACCCACACGGCGAAGCTGATCAAGCGCTCGACGTCGCCGGAGGAGCGGCGGGCGGCGTTCGACACCATCCGCGGGTACATGGCCGACCTCATCGCGAAGAAGGAGGCGAACCCGCCGGACGACCTGCTCGGGCGGCAGATCGTCAAGCTCCGCGAGGACGGCACCTACCGGCGGGAGTCGCTGGCCGCGACCGGGTTCCTGCTGCTGGTCGCCGGGCACGAGACGACGGCGAACATGATCTCGCTGTCCACCGTGGCGTTCCTGCAGAACCCGGAGCAGCTCGCGGCGATCAAGGCCGACCCGGGCAAGACGCTCGACGCCGTCGAGGAGATGCTGCGCTACTGGACGATCGTCGACGTGGCCACCGCGCGCCTGTGCGTCGAGGACGTCGAGGTCGGCGGGCAGCTGATCCGCGCCGGGGAAGGTGTGCTGGCGCTGGGCTACGCGGCGAACCGCGACCCGCGGGCGTTCGAGAACGCCGACGAGCTGGACATCGAGCGCGGCGCCCGCCACCACGTCGCGTTCGGCTTCGGCCCGCACCAGTGCCTCGGCCAGAACCTGGCCCGGATGGAACTGCAGATCGTCTTCGACACGCTCTTCCGCCGCATCCCGACACTGGAGCTGGGCGCGGACGTGGACGACCTGCCGTTCAAGGACGACGCGAACATCTACGGCCTGTACCGGCTGCCGGTGACCTGGTAGAGATCGACCGGACGGCCATCCCATCACAGGAGAAGAACCATGAAGATCATCGCGGACACCGGCAAGTGCGTCGGCGCCGGTCAGTGCGTGCTCACCGAGCCCGCGCTGTTCGACCAGAGCGAGGACGACGGCACGGTCATCGTCCTCAACGAAACCCCCGAGGGTGAGCTGGTCGAGAAGGCCCGCGAAGCGGTGCACGTCTGCCCGAGCCAGGCCCTCTCGCTGCAGGAGTAACGGGAAACGGCCACCTCGCGGGTAAGGGGTTCCCGCGAGGTGGCCGTGGCCTGTCTCCTTCAGGAGAGACGCAGGGTCGTCTCCGGGTTGAAGGCGTGGGTCTCGCCTTCGCCGCGCAGGCCCACCCGGACGTTGTCGCCCATCCGGGGCGGCGTGCGGCCGTCGACGCGGACCACGAAGCGGTCGTCGCCGACCTTGCCGTGGAGGTACGCGTCCGCGCCCAGTTCCTCGACCAGCTCCACCACCAGCTCGAAGCCGCCCTCGGAGACCAGCTCCAGTGACTCCGGGCGGACGCCGAAGGTGACTTCGCGAAGGTTCTGCGACGACGCCGCCGCAACCACCGACCGCGGCAGCGGCAGGGTGACGTCGCCCAGCTTGACGCCGCCCTCGGTCAGGGGCAGCTGGGCCAGGTTCATCGCCGGCGACCCGATGAAGCCCGCGACGAACGAGTTCGTCGGGTTCTCGTACAGCTCACGCGGGGACGCGCACTGCTGCAGGACGCCGTCCTTGAGCACCGCCACCCGGTCGCCCATCGTCATCGCCTCGACCTGGTCGTGCGTGACGTAGATGGTCGTCGTCCGGAGCCGGCGTTGCAGCTGAGCGATGTTCGCCCGGGTCTCGACCCGCAGCTTCGCGTCCAGGTTGGACAGTGGCTCGTCCATCAGGAACACGCTGGGCTCGCGCACAATCGCCCGGCCCATCGCGACGCGCTGCCGTTGCCCGCCGGACAACGCCTTGGGCTTCCGATCCAAAAAGCGAGACAGGTCGAGCATCTTGGCGGCCTCGGCCACCTTCGCGTCGATGTCCGCTTTGGACAGTCCACGCAGCTTGAGCGCGAAGCCCATGTTGTCGGCGACCGTCATGTGCGGGTACAGCGCGTAGGACTGGAACACCATCGCGATGTCCCGGTCCTTCGGCGGCAGGTTCGTGACGTCGCGGTCGCCGATGTGGATGGCGCCCTCGTCGACGTCTTCCAGGCCGGCGAGCATCCGCAGCGCCGTCGACTTGCCCGAACCGGACGGGCCGACCAGGACCAGGAACTCGCCGTCCGGCACCGCCAGGTCGAGCTTGTCGACCGCCCGCACCTCGTTCGTGCCGGGATAGATCCGGGACGCCTGCTGATATTCGACACCTGACATGACTACTTCACCGCTCCCATGGACAGACCCCGGACGAGGTGGTTCTGCGCGAACCAGCCGACGATCATCACCGGCAGCGAGGCCAGCAACGCGGCTGCGGACAGCTGGGCCCAGTACAGGCCCTCACTCGTGATGAACCCGACGAGGAACACCGGCACGGTGCCGGCCCGCGCCGCCGTCAGGTTGACCGCGTAGAAGAACTCGGTCCAGGAGAAGATCACGCAGATCAGCGCGGTCGCCGCGATCCCGGGCGCGACCACCGGCATGATGATCTTGCGCAGCAGGGTCGGCAGGTTCGCGCCGTCGATCCGCCCGGCCTCGATCATCTCGTGCGGCACCTCGAGGAAGAACGACCGCATCATCCAGATGGCCAGCGGCAGGTTCATCGACGTGTAGAGGATGACCAGCGCCCACACCGTGTCCAGCAGCTCGGTGTTCTGCGAGATGATGTACAGCGGGATGATGGCCGCGACGATCGGCAGCATCTTCGTCGAGAGGAAGAAGCCCAGCGCGTTGGACGTCTTCTTCACCGGCGCCAGCGAAAGCGCGTACGCGGCCGGGATGCCGAGCAGCAGCACCAGCAGCGTCGAAAGCACCGTGACGAACGCCGAGTTCGACAGGTAGGGCAGGAACCCGCCCTTCAGCACGTTCGCGATCTGGTCGAACGTCGGGCTGAAGAACAGCTTCGGCGGGTCGGTGTAGGCGTCGGCCTCCTGCTTGAACGCCGTGAGGATCATCCACAGCAGCGGGAAGACGAACAGGATCGCGATCACCCAGGTGACGACGGTGAGCGCACCGGGGCCGAGCTTGCGCTTCGGCTTGCGGGCCGGCGGGGCGGCGGTGGCCGCCTCCGGGCGAGTGTCCAAAGTGGTCATTTGACGCCTCCGTCCACCGAGAAGGTGCGGAACATCAAGCGCAGTGCGAAGGTCGCGACGATCATCGTCAGGATCACGACGATGACACCCATCGCCGACGACTGGCCGACGTCGAAGCCTTCGAACGCGCGCTGGTAGATGTAGTACGGCAGGTTGGTGCTGGCCACGCCCGGCCCGCCCTGCGTCATCAGGAAGATCGCGTCGAAGCTGTTCACGATGTAGATCGCGCCCAGCAGCGTCGCCAGCTGCAGGAACCGGGACAGGTGCGGCAGCGTGATCGAGGCGAACGTGCGCCACCGGCTCGCGCCGTCGACCGAAGCCGCTTCCAGGACCTCCTTCGACTGGCTCTGCAGGCCGGCCAGGATCAGCAGCATCATGAACGGCGTCCACTGCCACACGATCTGGGCCATCACCGAAGCCAGCGGGAACTCCGAAAGCCAGTCGGTGTCGGTGCCGAAGACGAAGTGCAGCAGCCCGTAGGTCGGGTCGAACATCGTCGTCTTCCACAGCAGCGCGCCGGCCGCCGGCAGGATCAGGAACGGCGTGATCAGCAGCGTCCGGACGACACCGCGGCCCATGAACTTCCGGTCCAGCAGGATCGCCAGGCCGAGTCCGAGCAGCAGCGCGACGAGCACGCAGACCACGGTCAGCAGCACCGTGTTCAGCAGCGCGACCAGGAACGTCGTGTCGCTGAAGACGTCGATGTAGTTGTCCAGGCCGACGAAGTGCCGCGAACCCGGGCGGACCAGGTTCCAGGACTGGAACGAGTAGAACACGGTCAGCAGGAACGGCAGCTGCGTCACGGCGATGACGAAGATCAACGCCGGCAGCAGCGGCAGCCGCCGCTTGGCCGCGGAGCTCAGGCCGCGTTTCTCCGCGACCTTCGCGTGCGATTGGGACTTGGGGGTGTCTACGGAGAGCGTGGACATCACTGCACCGCCTTGTAGGAGTCGCCCACCGTCAGGGCGTAGTCCTGGGATTGCTTCAGGGCGTCGTCGACCGACTCGCGGCCGGCGATCGCGGCCGACAGCTGCTGGCTCACCCGGGTGCCCAGGTCCTGGAACTCGGGGATGCCGACGAACTGGATGCCGGGGTAGGGCACCGGGTTCGCCATGGCCTTCTGCTGGTTCGCGTCCGCGATGCCGTCCAGCGTCGGCTTCGCGTAGGCCTGCGCGGCCTTGGCGTAGTCGGGAATGTCGTAAGTGGACTGACGCACACCAGGCGGGACGCGGTTCCAGCCGTAGGTCGCCCCGACCTTCTGCACGTACGCCTTGTCGGTCATCCAGGCCATGAACTTCCAGGCCGCGTCCTTGTCCTTGGCGACCTTCGGGATACCGAGGGCCCAGGTGTAGAGCCAGCCGCTGGCCTGCGTCTTGACGACCGGGGCCGGCGCGTAACCCGACTTGCCGACGATCTTGCTGCTCGACGGGTCCTCGTTGGTGCCCGCCATGACCGTGGCGTCGTACCACATCGCCGCGTTGCCCTGCGTGTAGCGCGTGCCGCACTCGGAGAACCCGGCGCTGGAGGCACCGACCTCACCGTGGTCGCGGATCAGGTTGACGTAGAAGTTCGCGGCGTCCTTGAACTCCGGCGACGTCAGCTTGGCGTTCCAGTCCTTGTCGAACCACTGCGCGCCGAAGGTGTTGGCCACCGTGGTGAACGGCGCGAGGCTCTCGCCCCAACCGGGCTTGCCGCGCAGGCAGATGCCCGAGACGCCGTTGGCCTTGTCGTCGAGCTTCGCGGCGAAGTCGGCGATCTGCTGCCAGGTCGGCTTGGCCGGCATGGTCAGCCCGGCCTTCTGGAAGAGGTCCTTGCGGTAGGCCAGGAACGACGACTCGCCGTAGAACGGCACCGCGTACATCTGGTTCTGGTACGACAGCGACTGCTTGATGCTGGGGATGAAGTCGCCTTCGTCGTAGCCCGGGGTGGCCGCCATGTGCGGCTCGAGGTTCTCGAGCCAGCCGTTGGCCGCCCACTGCGGAGCCTCGTAGTTGCTGATCATCACGACGTCGAACTCGCCGCCCTCGGTGGCGGTCGACGCGGTGATCTTGGCGCGGGCCTGGTTCTCCGGCAGCGAGACGAACTTGAGGTTGATCCCCGTCGCCTTCTCGAACTCCGGCGCGAGCGAGATCGCGTCCTTCATCTGCGGGTTGGACACGATCGCGATGACGAGGGTGCTCCCGCCGGTGCCGACCGAGCCGGCGCCGGCACAGCCGGTGGCCAGCAACGACGTCGCGGCGAGGAGGGTGAGCAGCTTACGCACGGCTACCTCCCGGAAGTACTTGCACCTTGAGGCCCGAGCCGCTGCGCATCTTCGCGAGCGCCTCGGGGTACTGCTCCAGCGGCAGGGTGTCCGTGAGCAGCGAATCGGTGTCGATCGCGCCGTTGGCGACGAGGTCGAGCGCGGTGCCGAAGCTGTTCAGCACGGCCATCGAGCCGACGATGGTGATCTCGTCGTTGTAGATCCGGAACGGCGAAAGCGCGACGCGGGCTTCGGCCGGGGCGACCCCGAAAACGAGCAGCCGTCCACCGCGGCGGACCGAGTCGAAGGCGGCTTCGATGGCCGGGGCGGCGCCGGTGCAGTCGACGGCGACGTCGAACGTCTCGCCGTTCAGCTCCTTGACGTCCGACGCGGTGGCGACGGCGCCGAGGCTGCTGGACCGCGGCAGCCGGGAGGCGTTGCGGTCGACCATCGTGACCTGCGCGCCGGAGCGCTGCAGCAGCTGCTGCATGATCAGGCCCATCGTGCCGGCGCCGACGACCAGGATGCGTTCGCCGGCTTCGACCCCGACGCGGCGCACACCGTGCACCGCGCAGGAGACGGGCTCGACCAGCGCGCCCTGCTCCCAGCTCATCAAGTCGGGCATCCGGTAGCAGTTGGCCGACGGCACGGCGACGAACTCCGCGAAGGCGCCGTCGACGGTGTCACCGGTGGCGTTCCAGTTGGCGCACAGGTTTCCGTGGCCGGAGCGGCACGGGCCGCAGTAGCCGCAGAACAGGGAGGGGTCGACGGCGACGCGGTCGCCGATCTTCCAGTCGCCCGGCACGTCCACGCCGAGCTCGACGATCTCCCCGGCGAACTCGTGCCCGGGGACGATGGGGTACGGAGTCGGCGGGAAGTGCCCGTCGGCGATGTGCAGGTCGGTGCCGCAGATGCCGCACGCACCGACCTTGACGATGACCTGCCGTTCCCCCGGTTTTGGATCGGGCACCTCGCCGACCCGGATCTCGCCGGGCCGATCGATGATGGCGGCACGCATGCCAAGCCCCTTCCTCGCGCTCATATGAGCGTCGTTGACCTATGGCGTCGAGAACATGTGAAGGCATTACAGGACTGACCTGTGTGTTACGTCAACCTTTCGGGCATATTTCTAGCTATAGTGCTCATATGAGCACGTCTAAGAAGCAGTCGTCGCTGACCGAAGCTATGCTCCTCGCGACCGTCGCCCGGCGCTTCTACGTGCAGGGACGCTCCAAGCTGGAGATCGCCGACGAGTTCGGCGTCAGCCGGTTCAAGGTCGCGCGCATGCTCGACACGGCCATGGAGTCCGGCCTGGTCAGGGTGGAGTTCGCCCTACCGGCGCCGGTCGACCTCGCCCTGTCGGACGAGGTCCGGTCCGCCTACGGCCTGGACCGGGCCCTGGTGCTCGAACGCTCAACCGAGCGGGAGCCCAAGGAGGTCGTCCGGGCGAAAATCGGCACCCTGGCGGCCCGGCTGCTCGAGGAGGTCGTGCGGACCGACGACATCGTCGGGCTTTCGTGGGCGCGCTCGGTGAACGCGATGACCGAGGCGATCCGGACGCTGCCGCGCTGCCCGATCGTCCAGCTCTGCGGGGTGCAGGCCGGGATGGACATGCGCGGCCGCTCGGTCGAGACGGTCAGCCGCGTGACGGCGGTGTCCGGCGGCGACGCCTACCCGATCTTCGGCCCGCTCGTGCTCCCGGACCGCCGCACGACGGAGACGCTCCGGCGTCAGCCGGGCATCGCCGAGACGTTCGGCCAGTTCCGCAACCTGACCAAGGCGGTGGTGAGCATCGGCGCGTGGCAGCCGGGCGAGTCGACGGTCTACGACGCGCTGGACGAGGCGGAGCGGGCGGCGATAGCGGCGCGCGGCGCGACGGCGGAGGTCGCGGCCCGGCTCTTCGACGAGTCGGGCAACGCCCTGTCGACGGGCTTGGCCCACCACGTGCTGGCGATCAGCCACGAGGAACTGATGGCGGTGCCGGAGGTGATCGCGCTGGGCTACAGCAAGCCGAAAGCCTCGGCGGTGGACGCCGTCCTGCGCTCGGGCATGGTCTCGACCCTGATCACCGACGCCGCCGCCGCCGTCCCCCTGCTGGCCCTGGCGACCAAAAACCCACCCCGATGACCCCCGGACGGCACTTTCGTCGAGAAAGATGCGTTTGGTGGAACTGGAGTTTCAGAATGTGGTGATACCCCGCTGGGTGTAGGCAACGGCCCGCGCGCTGACCCGGTGGGTGCAGGTCGGGGGTTGCGGGCTCCGGGGTTACGCCCGATGTGCGTGTGCGGCTTCTCCGTGAGCCTGGATGGCGTGACCCGAACCAAGACTTCCCCGCGCCGGCGGCAGGCCGTCGTCTGGCTGCACGTCGTGTCGTCGGTCGCCTGGATGAGCCAGGCCCTCGCGCTCGTCGTGCTGATGTCGCTGGCCCTCACGCGTCCCGCGCAGGCCGCCGCCGCGACCGCGATGGCCGACCGGCTCGACTCCGTGCTGCTCGCCCCGATGGCGAACGTCTCCGCCTTCACCGGCCTCGTGCTCGCCGGCGCGACCGCGTGGGGCTACTTCCGGCACTGGTGGGTGCTCACCAAGTTCGCCCTGACTTTCATCCAGCTCTACGCCGGGATCTTCCTGCTTTCCCCCGCGTTGCGAGAGTCCGCCGACACGGCGACCGCCACCTGGCCGCAGATCGCCGGGGCTTCCCTCATGGCTAGTGCGCTGTCGTTCCAGGCGTGGCTCTCGATCGCCAAGCCGGGCAAGCGGACGCCGTGGTCGCCCGCGGCGAAACCGCCGACCGCGCCGACCTGGGTGTTCGTCGCCGGGGTGGCCGCGCCCGTGTTCGACGTCGGCGCCGGGCTCGCCGCCGGCTACCCGCTGCCCGCGTTGTCGCTGGTCACGCTGATCGTGCTCGGTCTTGAGCGGCGAGGACGTCGTCGCCGTGCTCAGCCGCCCACCGCCCGAAACCCTCGATCGGCTCCAGCAGCGTCTCCCCCAGTGGTGTGAGAGCGTACGCGCCTTCGCGCCGTGCCGGCGCGGGCCGTGGCGCAGCGCCCACACCACAACCGGGTTCCAGGTGTTGGCGACGAGGTCGAACGCGAGCCGCGTCGGGCAGTCGGCGAGCAGGTCCATCGGTTACCTTTCGGTTCCTTCCGGGGTCTCTAACGTCGTGCTGGTACAGCAAAGCACGAGGAGGACGCATGCGGATCGGGATCTTCGGCACGGGCGCGATGGCGACGGCGTTGGGCACGCACTGGACGAACGCCGGCCACGAACTGCGGGTGGCCGGCCGGGGCAGGTGGGCCGAGGTGGCGGCCTTCGCGGACGCCGTGCTCCTGGCGATCCCCGCGGACGCCGTCTTCGAAGTCCTGCCGAAAGCGGGCCCCCTGCGCGGAAAAGTCCTCGTCGACTGCACCAACCAGCCCGGCCCGACCGGCACCGAACCCCCGCCCGGCACCCCGGTGGCGACCCGGATCGCGGCCGCCGCGCCGGGCGCGCACGTCGTCAAGGCGTTCAACCTCGCCTCGGCCGACGTCTGGCGCAAGCCACCCGCGACGCTCACGGTTCCGCTCTGCGGCGACGATCCGGCCGCCCTCGACACGGTCCGCACGCTCGTCCGCGACGTCGGTTGCACGCCGGTGCTCGGCGGCGGCTTGGACCGCGCCCACCTGCTGGAGGCGACGGCGGCGTTCGCCATCGGCCTGTGGTTCGCGGGCGAAGACGCCCAGGCGATCCTGGTTTCAGCCGACGGCTGAAACGTTCCCGGCCGCCAGGTCCGCGACCCGGCCCCGGAGGGGCGCGCCGCCGCGTGGGATGAGCGTCACCGTGCCGTCGGCCAGGTCCGTGACCAGGGTGCTCAACGTCAGCAGCGGGTCGCCGCCGGACGCGTCGCGGTGGACGTCGTTCGTCAGCGTGTCCGCCAGCCACTTCGCGTCCGGCGCGACCGGCGCCAGGTGCGCGCAGACCTCGGCGCGGTCCAGGCTCTCCTCCGCGGCCGCGTCGAGGTCCGGCGGCAGCTGGCGGAAGTGGTTGGTGTGCCAGGAAAACCCACTGTCCACAGTGGTAACCGCGGTCTCGTGGCCCGCCTTCTCGACCACCGTCACCCCGGCCGAACCGACCTGGCCCATCGTGTACGCGAACCCGCCGGCCGAAGCGTGCGAACGCAGCAGCGACACCGCTTCCGCCACGGTGACGGCCCGTTGCGCCGACCGGGCCAGGAAGTGCCGCCCGGCGCACGGGGACGACGCGACGACGTCGACGCTGTCGATCCCCCACACCAGGCCGTGCGTGGTGAGCGTGAACGTGTTGGCGGGCACGAAACCCGGGTACCACCAGACGCAGACGCCGGGTTCCCCGTCGATCAGCAGGGTCAGCAGGCGTCCGATGCCGTCGAACACCGGTGAGCCGTCCTCGTTGTGCCCCAGCAGGCTCGGCGAACCGACCCACGCGAGGTCGGTGCAGCCGGTGCCGTCGCCGGTACCCAGGTCGCCGCGCAGGTTGGCCAGCAGCAGGTCGTCGAACGGCACCCCGGCGCCCGCGGCCAGCGCCGTCAGCTCGGCGTAGGCGTCCGGGTGCTCGACCTGCGACGCCGATTCGATCGCCCGGAACAGCACCGGCGAGCGCCGCGCCCGCGCGCTGACCGGCCAGGACGGCAGTCCGTCGAGGACGGTCCGGATGTCGTCGGCCGCGTACGCCCCCAGCTCGCGGAACGCGGCTTCGCGAGGGCCTCGGACGACCGTCCAGCGCACGTCACCGATCCGGTGCTCCACGACCGTCGCCACCATGCGATCACGATGCCTGAGCAGTCAGGAAAAGGCAACGCTCTAGTGCGCACCCACCTCGGTCACGCGGACCACGGCCGAGCCGGCCTCGTCGGACGCGGCCAGGTCGACCTCCGCGCTGATGCCCCAGTCGTGGTCGCCCGCCGGGTCGTCGAAGATCTGGCGGACCTTCCAGACGTCCGGCTGCTGCTCGATCATCAGCAGCGCCGGGCCGCGCGCGTCCGGGCCGGTACCGAGCGAGTCGTACTCCTCGAAGTAGTCCCCGATCGCGTCTTCCCAGGCCTCGGCGTCCCAGCCGGACGCCGCGTCCAGCTCGCCCAGCACGTTCCACGCCCGGCGCCCGAACAGCTCGACCCGGCGGAACAGCTCGTTGCGCACCAGGACGCGGAACGCGCGCTCGTTGCGCGTGACGGCCGGCGGTTCGGACGGCGGCCGCTGGGAGACCGGACCTTCTTCGTCCGGGTGCCGCAAGGCTTCCCACTCGTCCAGCAAGCTGGAGTCGACCTGCCGGACGAGCTCGCCCAGCCACTCGATGAGGTCCTGCAGCGGCTCGGTCTTCGCCTCGTCCGGCACCGTGTGGCGCAGCGCGTCGTAGGTGTCCGCCAGGTAGCGCAGCACCAGGCCTTCCGACCGCGCGAGCTGGTAGAAACCGATGTACTCGACGAAGTTCATCGCGCGCTCGTACATGTCGCGCACGACCGACTTCGGCGACAGCTCGTAGTCGTCGACCCACGGGTGGCCCTGCCGGTAGCTTTGGAACGCGCCCTGCAGCAGCTCTTCCAGCGGCTTCGGGTACGAAACGTTCTCGAGCAGCTCCATGCGCTCGTCGTACTCGATGCCTTCGGCCTTCATGGCGTTGACGGCCTCGCCGCGCGCCTTGAACTGCTGCTGCGACAGCACGGGCCTCGGGTTGTCCACAGTGGATTCCACAGTGGACACGACGTCGAGCGGGTAGCTCGGCGACTCCAGGTCGAACAGTTCGATCGCGGCCAGCGCGAAGGGCGAAAGGGGCTGGTTGAGCGCGAAGTCGAACTGCAGGTCGACGGTGAGCCGGACGATCCGGCCCTGCTCGTCCGGCTCGGGCAGCCGCTCGACGACCCCGGCGGACAGCAGCGCGCGGTAGATCGCGATGGCGCGCAGGATGAGCTTGCGCTGCGACGCGCGGTCCTCGTGGTTGTCCTCCAGCAGGTGGCGCATGGAGTCGAACGCGTTGCCCGGCCGCGAGATCACGTTCAGCAGCATCGAGTGCGTGACCTTGAAGCTGGACGTCAGCGGCTCGGGCTCGGCCGCGATCAGCCGGTCGAACGTGCTCTCGGTCCAGTTGACGAAGCCCTCCGGCGCCTTCTTCCGGACGATCTTCTTTTTCTTCTTCGGGTCGTCGCCCGCCTTCTCCAGCGCCTTCGCGTTCTCGACGACGTGGTCGGGCGCCTGCACCACGACGTAGCCGTCGGTGTCGTAGCCCGCGCGCCCGGCACGGCCGGCGATCTGGTGGAACTCGCGCGCCTTGAGGTGGCGCTGGCGGACGCCGTCGTACTTCGTCAGCGCGGAGAAGACCACTGTCCTGATTGGTACGTTGATGCCGACGCCGAGGGTGTCCGTCCCGCAGATCACCTTCAGCAGCCCGGACTGGGCCAAGGTCTCGACCAGTCGGCGGTACTTCGGCAGCATGCCGGCGTGGTGGACGCCGATGCCGTGGCGGACCAGCCGCGAGAGCGTCTTGCCGAAGCCGGCGGAGAACCGGAAGTCGCCGAGCAGCTCGGCGATGGCCTCCTTCTCCGCCTTGGTCGTGACGTTGATGCTCATCAGCGTCTGCGCCCGCTCGATGGCCGCGGCCTGCGAGAAGTGCACGACGTAGACCGGCGCCTGGCCGCCGTTGAGCAGCTCGGACATGGTCTCGTGCAGCGGGGTCAGCGCGTACCGGAAGGTCAGCGGCACCGGGCGCTGCACCGACGTGACCACCGCCGTCGGCTTGCCGGTGCGCCGCGTGAGGTCCTTCTCGAAGAAGGACACGTCGCCCAGGGTCGCCGACATCAGGACGAACTGGGCCTTCGGCAGCTCGAGGATCGGCACCTGCCACGCCCAGCCGCGGTCGGGCTCGGAGTAGAAGTGGAACTCGTCGGCCACGACCTGCCCGACCGGGGCGTCGGCGCCGAACCGCAACGCGATGTTCGCCAGGATTTCGGCCGTGCAGCAGATGATCGGCGCGTCCGGGTTGACGGCGGAGTCCCCGGTCATCATCCCGACGTTGTCCGCGCCGAAGATCTCGATGAGCTGGAAGAACTTCTCCGACACGAGCGCTTTGATGGGCGCGGTGTAGTAGCTGCGGCGGCCGTGGGCGAGCGCGGTGAAGTGCGCGCCGACGGCGACGAGGCTCTTCCCGGAGCCGGTCGGCGTCGAGAGGATGACGTTCGATCCGGAGACGACCTCCATCACCGCCTCCTCCTGCGCCGGGTACAGCTCGATGCCCCGTTCGGCCGTCCAGGTCGTGAAGGCTTCGAACAGGGTGTCGGGGTCGGGATCCGCAGGCAGGAGGTCTGTGAGAGTCATCAGGCGTCCATCGTGCCATCCGCTCGTCGCAAAGTCGGCAGGGGCAATCGCGTCGCGCGTGGTAAACCCGTAGGCTTCGCGGTACCGCGCATCGACCGGGGGATACATTCGGTCTCGCGCGCACACGGGCGGTAATCCGGAGGGCTTAGGAATGGCACAGGACATCATCCCGATCGAACTCGGCCTGCCGCAGGGGGACGTCGTCACCCTGTGGGCGCCGCGCTGGCGGGAAGACGGCGAGGAGTGGGAAGCGTTCCTCGGCGACGAGGACGACCTGTACGCCTTTCCGGACGCGGCGCACCTAGCCGCGTTCGTGCGCACTTCCGAGCGCCACGACCTGCTGGACCACCCGGCGTGGGACGCCGTGCCGTCGCTGAACGTGCCGGAGCTGATCCCGGACGAGGACCACACGTACGACCTCGTCGGCGTGCCCGAGCTCGTCGCCGAAGAGCCGGACATGTGGCACATCGCGGAGCTCGCCGAGATCATCGGCATCGTCCGCTCGCTCGCCGACGTCTGCGACCTCGAAGAGGTCCACGAGATCCTCGACTCGACCGAGGGCTTCTCGCTGCTCGACCAGGGCACCCTCCCGTTCACCGGGAGCGTCGGCGTCCAGGTGTGGAACGACCTGTCCGAGACGGTGTCGACCAAGTGGGACACGATCCTGGACGCGATCGACGGCCTGGTGACCGCGCCCGACGTCGACGAGAAGGTCCTGGAGCAGACCGCCGAGGAGCTGGCGGCGTTCCACGAGGAGTCCGCGGAGGCCGAAGCCGGCGCCGAGGGCGAAGAGGACCTCGAGGCCATCGACTCCGCCGACGCGGACGACGACGAAGAAGACGAGGACGAAGGCCCGGTCGGCTTCTGGGCCGAGGTCGGCATCGACCCGATCAAGATCATCACGTCCGGCGCGGAGTACTACACGCTGCGCTGCTACCTCGACGACGCGCCGGTGTTCCTCGGCAGCGAGGGCGAGATCGACGTCTACACGTCCGAGAAGGCGCTGGCGCGGGCCCTGGCCGACGGCAAGGACCTCGCCGACACCGACCTCGCCGACGTGTCCACCTGGGAAGAGGTGCTCGCCAAGGCGACCGCCGGCGAACTCGAGATCGAGGTCGACCAGGAGAACACGTACGTCCTCACCGGCATCGACGCCGACATCGCGGAAGGCCCGGAGGCGATCGACCCGACGCAGCTGGAGCTGGCCGTCGAGCTGATCACGGACGCGGCCGACTGGGCGGGCGACGACACGGCCGAGACGGCGCTGGCGGGCAACGAAAGCCTGGGCTGGCTGGTCTCGTTCGTCCTGCGTCCCGACCCGACGCGCCTCGAGCCGAGCGCCCCGTTCGACGCGGAGCAGAGCGCGTGGCGCAAGCTGGTGGAGACGTTCGAAAACCGCCTGACGGTCGCCTGATCTCAGACCTCACGAAGGCCGCCTCCCGAGCCCGGGAGGCGGCCTTCGTCGTGTCGTCCATCCAGGTACGCGTGTCGTCCGTCCAGGTACGCGAGTCGTCCGTCCAGGTACGGACGGAACGGCGGACTCGCGTAATTGAGCGGACGACACGCGTGCCTGGGTGGACGACACGCGTGATTGAGCGGACGACACGCGTGCCTGGGCGGACGACACGCGGGTCAGTCTGGGGTGGGGCGTTCTGCGCGGGTCGGGACCACGGCGATCGCCAGCGCCGGGAAGATCGCCGCGACGCAGAAGGCCAGCGCGTAGCGGCTGTCGCCGATGACCAGGCCGAGCAGGGGCGGCGTGAGCGATGCCGCGATGTTCTGGCCCGTGTTCTGCGTGCCCATCGCGCGCCCCGACCACGCCAGGCCGGCCAGCTCGGCCGAGGCCGTGAAACCGAGGCCGTTGTCGGCGACCGTGATGATCCCCGCCAGGGCCAGCGCGAGCAGCACCAGCCACGGCCACGTCGTGTCCCCCAGCGCCACCAGCAGCATGACCAGGCAGCTGAACACCGCGAGCTGCCGCATCGGACGCAGCCGGCTGCCGACGCGGTCGGACCACCAGCCCGACCCGAGCCGGCCCGCGGCGCCCAGGACCTGGACCACCGCCAGGTACCAGCCCGCCGACAGCGGGCTCCAGTGCTGCACCGCGACCAGGTACACCGGCGCGAAGGCAGACACCGCGAACTGCGGGACCACCAGCAGCGCGCTCGCGCCGTGCACCCGCCACAGCGTCGCGTGCCGGTACGGCGAAGGCGGCTTCTCACCCGAAGCCGGCCGAGGTGGCCGCGGCGGGTCCGTGACGAGCCAGGCCACCAGCAGCGCGACGACGATCGCCAGCCCGGCCGGCAGCAGCATCGCGGCGCGGAACCCGAAGTGCGAAGCCAGCGGCGGCAGCCCGAGCGCCGCGACGCCGACCCCCAGCGGCTGGGCCGTCTGGCGGATCCCCATCGCGATCCCGCGCTCGGACTTCGCGAACCAGCCCATGACGACCCGGCCGCTCGCCGCGTTCACCGATGCCGTGCACGCACCGGCCACCAGGAACACCCCAAAGAGCAGCCCGACCGAGTGAGCGCCGAGCCCGGCGTACACCAGGAGTAACCCCGAGGCCCCCAGTCCGAGGGCCATGATCAGACGCTCTCCGTAACGGTCCGCAGCCGCGCCCCACACGATCAGGGTGAACAACAGCCCGATGCTCGGGGCCGCGACGACCGTCCCGGCCTGGGCCAGCGTCAGTCCTTCCGCCGCCCGCATGGCCGGGACCAGGAACGGGAGGCCGTAGAGGAACGAACAGCTCGCGGTCTGCGCGGCGAGGCCGAGCGCGAGGATGAGCCACCGTCGTGAACTCGCCTGCACCTGCTCGACCGAACCGTCCGCGACCTGCGCCATCGTCGTCACCGTCTCAATATCTGAGAACAACTTCCTACATGGTGAACGATAGTTGTCGTGCCTAAGGACCGCAACCACCGATCGGCGGCCACGGTCCGCGAGCCGGCAGGTCAGCTCAGCGCGGCGTACCCGGGCTTGATCACGTCGTCGATCAGCGCGAGACGGGAGTCAAAATCGATGAAGGCGGATTTCATCGCATTGATCGTGAACCAGCGCAGCTCGTCCAGGCCATAGCCGAAGGTCTCGTGCAGCGTGGCGAATTCGCTGGTCATCGTGCATCCGCTCATCAGCCGGTTGTCCGTGTTGACGGTCACCCGGAAGCGCAGCTTCGCCAGCAGCCCGATGGGGTGCTCGGCGATCGAGCGCGCGGCGCCTGTTTGGACGTTCGACGTCGGGCAGATCTCCAGCGGGATGCGGCGGTCACGGACATAGGCGGCCAACCGTCCAAGGTGGACCGTGCCGTCGGCGTCGCTCTTGATGTCCTCGATGATCCGCACGCCGTGCCCCAGCCGTTCGGCGCCGCAGTGCTGAATCGCCTCCCAAATGGACGGAAGGCCGAACGCTTCACCGGCGTGAATGGTGAAATGCGCATTGTTCTGCCGCAAATACTCGAAAGCGTCGAGATTGCGGGTCGGCGGAAATCCGTCCTCCGGTCCGGCGATGTCGAACCCGGCGACGCCGGCGTCGCGGTAGCGGACCGCCAGGTTCGCGATCTCGAGGGCCCTGGCGTGCTGGCGCATCGCGCAGAGCAACGTCCCGATGCGGATCGAACCGCCGGCCGCGGCCACGCGCCGTGTGCCCTCCGTGAACCCCGCCTGGACAGCCTCAACCACCGCATCGAGTGACAGACCGCGTTCGACGAACAACTCCGGTGCGTAGCGCACCTCGGCGTAGACGACGCCGTCGGCGGCCAGGTCTTCGACAGCTTCCGCGGCGACCCTGACCAGGGATTCCTCCGTCTGCATCACACCGCACGTGTGCGCGAAGGTCTCGAGGTAGGACACGAGTGAGCCGGAATCGGCCGCTCGGCGGAACCAGCTGCCCAGCTCGGCGGCGTCGGTGGTGGGCAGGCCGGCATAACCGGTGGCGTCGGCGAGCTCGGCCACGGTCGACGGCCGGAGGCCGCCGTCCAGGTGGTCGTGCAGCAGCACCTTGGGCGCGCGGCGGAGCGTCTCGATGGGCAGATCAGGGGTTTCGTCGGGCATCCCCCAACGGTAACCTCGTTGTCATTCCCCTACATGGCCGTAACCCTCAGCCTCGGGCTAACCCTGAGCGTCGAGGATCAGGTAACGAATCGGCCATCCGGGGGCGGCCTCCGCAATACCCGCTTCACGGGGGCCATACGCACAGCAATTTCGCAATCGTTAAGCTTCGTGGCACGTCCCTCCATTTCCCCGCCGACGAAGGACACACAGCAGTGACCACTGACAACCACATTGCCGCCCCGTCCTTCGACCGGATGCGCAACATGCTGGTGCGCGCGGCCGAAGTGCGTGAGAGCGAGCAGCAGCAGATCTTCGACGCGCTCGACGACATCTACGCCCGCCTCGCGCCGGTGGACTCGCTGGGCGCGGTCCGCAAGCGGCTCTCCGAGATGCCCGACCGCACCGAGGTCAGCGTCCTGGCCGAGCGCCTCGACGAGACGATGTCCCGGCTGGAGGCCCAGGACAACGCCATCGCCGCGCTGACCCGCGCCGTCGAGAGCATCGTCGACAAGCTGGCCAAGCCGTTCGCGCAGCTCGACGGCCGCCTCGACGGCATGGCCGCGCGCTTCGAAGGCGTCGCGGGCCGGATGGACGGACTCGAGGACAAGCTCCAGAACATCCACCGCCGGATCGACGAGGTCGGCAGTCACCTCGACAAGCAGGACGCGAAGCTCGACTCGATCCCGCAGTCGGTGCACGGCCCGGTCCGCGAGCGGATCGAGCAGGCCGAGGCGTCGCTGCGCGACCGCGTCGACCACGCCGACCACGAGCTGCGGGGCAAGGTCGACGAACTGAGCCGCGTCACGCAGGAGCGCATCGGCGAGCTGGACCGCGTCACCGGCGAGCGGATCGGCGCGAACACCGAGGCGCTCAAGGTCGCGCTGACCGAGACCGGCGAGATGATCGACGCGTCGGACCGCCTGGAGAAGCTCGGCAACCGCCTCGAGACGGTCACCACCCGCCTCGACGACCTGGCCGGCCGCCTCGACAAGGTGGAGGACGGCTTCCTCTCCGGCATCGGCGACCTCGACGGCGCGCTCAAGGCCGGGCTGTCCAAGGTCGAGGGCACGCTGTCGAAGCAGCCGGACACCGACTCGGTCGACACGCTGGTCCGCAAGAGCAACGACGAGAGCGTTCGCCGCATCGGCGGCCAGCTCGACGAGGCGATGGCGACGTTCGCGGAGCTGATGCTCGGCGGCGGCCCCGCGGTGCAGCAGATCTCGCCCCCGCCGCCGGCCCCGCGCCAGCCGCGCCGCAGCTCGCGCAACGGCCGCGCGCCGAAGCCGGCCGACGCCAAGGCCAAGCCGGGCGAAGGCTCGGAGGAGCCCACGGAGTAAGCAGCACGAACGAAGAGGCCCCCACCGGCATGCCGGTGGGGGCCTCTTCGCGTCAAGAGTCACTCGGACGGGTGATCATCTTCGCGATGATCATCACACCTCGCCGCGGATCGTCTCCCGGACGATCGGGTCCGGCGCGGACGCCGCCGAGGCGACCGAGTAAGCGCCTTCGAGGGCGGCCAGGGCCGCGGGGACCGCGGAGGGCGTGTCCGTGTGCAGTTCCAGCAGCGGCTCACCCTCGGTGACAGCCTCGCCGGGCTTCGCCAGGCACAGGATGCCGGCCGCGGCCTGGACCGGGTCCTCCTTGCGGGCCCGGCCCGCGCCCAGCCGCCACGACGCGACGCCCACCGCGTACGCGTCCAGCGAAGCGAGCACACCCGAAGCCGGGGCGACCACCGTGTGGACGTGCGACGGCTTCGGCAGCGGCGCCGACGGGTCCCCGCCCTGGGCCGAGATCATCCGGCACCACGTCTCGTACGCCTCGCCCGACGCCAGCACCTCGGCCGGGTCCGTCGAGATACCGGCCAGCGCGAGCATTTCCCTCGCCAGCGCCAAGGTCAGCTCGACGACGTCCGACGGGCCACCGCCCTGCAGCACCTCGACCGACTCCGCGACCTCGACCGCGTTGCCCACCGCGCGCCCCAGCGGGACGTTCATGTCGGTCAGCAGCGCCGTCGTCGGGACGCCGTGGTCGACGCCGATCGACGTCAACGTCGAAGCCAAGGTCCGCGCCTGCTCGAGTGTCTTCATGAACGCGCCGGACCCGAACTTCACGTCCAGGACCAGCCCGGACGCGCCCTCCGCGATCTTCTTGCTCATGATCGAGCTGGCGATCAGCGGGATCGACTCGACCGTCGAGGTGACGTCCCGCAGCGCGTACAGCTTCTTGTCCGCCGGGGCGAGCCCGGACGTCGCCGCGCAGACCACCGCGCCGACGTCCTCCAGCTGAGCCTGGATCTCCGCCGTCGTCAGGGAAGCCCGCCAGCCGGGGATGGACTCCAGCTTGTCGAGCGTGCCACCGGTGTGCCCGAGCCCGCGCCCGGACAGCTGCGGCACGGCCGCGCCGCACGCGGCCACCAGCGGCGCCAGCGGCAGCGTGATCTTGTCGCCGACACCGCCCGTCGAGTGCTTGTCGACGGTCGGGCGGGACACGTCCAGGGAGAGCCGTTCCCCGGACGCGATCATCGCGCCGGTCCAGCGGGAGATCTCGCCGGAGTCCATGCCCCGCAGGAAGATCGCCATCGCCAGCGCCGACATCTGTTCCTCGGCGACCACGCCGTGGGTGTAGGCGTCGACGACCCAGTCGATCTGCTCGTCCGAAAGCCGGCCGCCGTCGCGTTTCACCCGGATGACGTCGACCGCCGCGAACTCGCTCACGGGAGGTCGTCCGGCCCGAAGGCGTCCGGCAGCACGTCCGACATCGGCAAGATGCCGCTCGGCGTGTCCACCAGGCAAGCGGATCCGCCCAGCTCGAACAGGATCTGACGGCACCGGCCACACGGCATCAGCAGGTCACCGGCACCGCTGCGGCACGCGACGGCGACCAGCTTGCCGCCGCCGGACAGCCGCAGCTGGCCGGCCATCGTGCACTCCGCGCAGAGCCCGAGCCCGTAGGACGCGTTCTCGACGTTGCAGCCGACGACCACCCGGCCGTCGTCCACGATCCCGGCGACGCCGACGTGCAGGCCCGAATAAGGCGCGTACGCATGGGAAGCCGCGTCAATCGCGCGAGAACGCAGCGCGTCCCAGTCCACAGAGGACACAGTGGACGTCATCAGTCCTCACCCCGCCGGTACGGCTGCCCGTCGGCCTTCGGCGGCCGCAGCCGCTGCGAAGCGACGGCGAGCACGATCAGCGTCACGAAGTGCGCGGTGTACGGGATCAGGTCCGACGGCAGCGTGTCGTTGGACCAGTAGATCAGGTACAGCACCCCGGCGCCGACGACGCCGAGACCGGCCGCGATCCACTGACGGCGGAACAGCTGGACGACGACGATCACGGCGACCAGGATCACCGCGCCGTACAGGAGCGCGAGCACCGCTTCGCCCCCGCCGGAGAGCTGCAGGCCGTCCGCGTAACCGAACAGCGCCGCGCCGCCGAGGAGGCCGCCCGGGCGCCAGTTGCCGAAGATCATCGCCGCGAGGCCGATGTACCCGCGGCCGTTGGTCTGGTTCTCCAGGTAGTCCGCGCCACCGCGCAGCAGCACCAGCGACGCCCCACCCATCCCGGCGAACGCGCCCGAGATCAGCATCGCGACGTACTTGTGCCGGTAGACGTTGACACCGAGGGACTCCGCGGCCACCGGGTTCTCGCCGCACGAGCGCAGCCGCAGGCCGAAGCGCGTACGCCACAGCACCCAGAAGCTCACCGGCACCAGGACGATCGCGATCATCGTCAGCGGCGCCACCTCGGTGACCAGGCCGCGCAGGATGCCGGCGACGTCGGAGATCCCGACGCGCTGCTCCTTCTCGAGGTCACCGAGCCAGTCGGAGAGGCCGCTCGCGGAGTAGGTGTCGAACTTCGGCACCACCGGGGACTGCCGCGGGTTGCCCGACAGCGGCTCGAAGACCAGGTTCGCCAGGTACTTCGTGACGCCGAGGCCCAGCAGGTTGATCGCGACGCCGGAGACGATGTGGTTGACGTTGAACGTCACCGTCGCCACCGCGTGCAGCAGCCCGCCCAGCGCGCCGAACGCGATCGCGGCCAGCAGGCCGGCCCAGACGCCGCCGTTGTACGAACCCCAGGCGGCGCCCCAGGTCCCGAGGATCATCATGCCCTCGAGACCGATGTTGACGACGCCGGCGCGTTCGGCCCAGAGGCCGCCGAGCGCGCACAGCAGGATCGGCAGCGCCAGGCGCAACGCCGTCGACGCGGTGTTGGACGACGTCAGCGCGGAGACGCCGGTGGAGTAGGACGCCGTCGAGATCACGGCGATGGCGATCACGGCCCAGATGACCCCGCGGAGCCAGCCGGGGATGCGGGACCGCTTGCGGTGCACCGGCATGGCGCCGGGGCTGCCCGCGTCGGGCCGGGAGATGTCGGTGACGGCCATCAGACGGCACCTCCCCCGGCGACCGAAGCGCTCTTGCCGCTGAGGGCGCGGCCGACTCGGCGTTGTTCGGCGGCCAGGTCGGCACGCCGCACGATCTCGTACGCCACGACGACCGACAGCACGATGATGCCCTGCATGATCGTCGCGATCTCCTTGGACACGTTGATCTGCTCCAGCGACACCGCCGAGGTGTCGAGGAACGCCCACAGCAGCGCGCCGAGCGCGATGCCGCCGGGGTGGTTGCGGCCCAGCAGCGCGACCGCGATGCCGGTGAAGCCGTACATCTGGGTCGAGGTGATGCCGTAGGTGTAGTCGCGGCCGAGCAGCTCCGGCATCGCGACCAGGCCGGCGACGCCACCCGAGAGCACCATCGCGATCAGCGTCATCTTCTTGGCGTTGACCCCACCCGCGGCGGCCGCGGTGGTCGACTCGCCGGACGCCTTGAGCTCGAAGCCGAACCGCGTGCGGTTGAGCATGAACCAGTAGGCGGCGCCGATGATCACGGCGATGACCACGAAGCCGAAGAGCGTGCCCGAGCCGAGCGGGATGCCCGGGATCCGGCCGGACGGCGCGATCTCCCGGGTCCCGATGTTGTTGCCCCGCTGCACGCCGAACTGGTCGGCGTTGATGAGGAAGGCGATGATCCCGCCGACGATCGAGTTCAGCATGATCGTCGCGATCACCTCGCTCACCCCGCGGGTGACCTTCAGGACCGCCGGGATGGCCGCGTAGAAGGCGCCGGCGACGACCGCGACGATGATGATGACCAGCGTGTGGATCACCGGCGGCAGGTTCAGCGCGCCACCGGCGATGGCCGCGACGACCGCGGCGAACCGGTACTGGCCCTCGACGCCGATGTTGAAGAGGTTCATCTGGAAGCCGATGGCGACCGCGAGCCCGGACAGGTAGTACACGGTCGCGAGGTTCACGGTGTCGACCGCGGTCGAGCCCTTGAACATCTGGCCGATCATGGTGCCGTACGCCTGCAGCGGGTCGGCCCCCGAGATGATCAGCGCGATCGCCGACAGCAGCACGGCGAACGCGATCGCCAGCAGCGGTGGCAGCAGTTTCGTGCGCCAGGAGGTCATTCTTCGTCACCCTCTCCTGCGCCGGTCATCGCCGAGCCCAGTTCCTGCGGCGTCACGGTGGCGGGGTCGGCCTCGCTGACGAGCCGCCCGCGCAGCATGACGCGGATCGTGTCGGACAGGCCGATGAGCTCGTCGAGGTCGGCCGAGATCAACAGCACGGCGAGGCCGGCGGCGCGGGCCTGGCGGATGTTCTCCCAGATCAGCGCCTGCGCGCCGACGTCGACGCCGCGGGTCGGGTGCGAGGCGATGAGCAGCACCGGATTGCCGGACAGTTCGCGGCCGACGATCAGCTTCTGCTGGTTGCCACCCGAAAGCGCCGCGGCCGGGACGTCGATACCCGGCGTGCGGACGTCGTACTCGCGCACGATCCGCTCGGTGTCCGCGCGGGTGCCCGCGATGTCGAGCAACTGTCCTTTGGAGACTGGTTCGCGGGTCTGGTAGCCGAGCATCCGGTTGACCCACAACGGTTGCGTGAGCAGCAGGCTGTGCCGCGTGCGGTCTTCGGCGATGTACCCGATGCCGGCTTCGCGGCGCGCCAGCGTGCCCGCCTTCGTCAGGTCGCGCGCCTTGCCGTCCGCGTCGACCAGTTCGATGGTGCCGCCGGACGCCTTGCGCATGCCCATGATGGTCTCGACGAGCTCGGTCTGGCCGTTGCCCTCGACCCCGGCGACGCCGAGCACCTCGCCCGCGCGCACGGTGAAGGTGATGTCGTCGAGCGCGTTGCGGTCGGAGCCCTCGGCGCCCAGCGTCAGCCCGGTCAGCCGCAGCACGGCCCGGTCGGTGACGGTGGACTCGCGGGTCTCCGGGCTGGGCAGCTCGGAGCCGACCATCATCTCGGCGAGCTGGCGCGAGGTGATGGTCTTCGGGTCGGCCGTGCCGACGGTGGTGCCGCGCCGGATCACCGTGACGGTGTCGGCGATCGCGCGCACCTCGTCGAGCTTGTGCGAGATGAAGAGGAAGGTGTAACCGTCGGCCTTCATCTCCCGGACGGTCGCGAAGAGCGCGTCCACCTCCTGCGGCACGAGCACCGCGGTCGGCTCGTCCAGGATGATGATCTTGGCGCCGCGGTAGAGCACCTTGACGATCTCGACGCGCTGGCGGTCGGCGACGCCGAGCTCCTCCAGCAGCGTCTCCGGCTTCGCGTGCAGGCCGGTCCGCTGCGCGAGCTCCGCCAGCCGGGCGCGGGCGGCGCGGCCGATGCCGTGCAGGCCCTCGGCGCCGAGGAAGACGTTCTCGCCGACGGTGAGGTTGTCGGCGAGCATGAAGTGCTGGTGCACCATGCCGATGCCGGCGCGGATGGCGTCCTGCGGGTTGCGCAGTCTCACCTCGTCGCCGTTGATCGCGATGGTGCCCTCGTCCGGCGGCTGCATGCCGTAGAGGATCTTCATCAGGGTGGACTTGCCGGCGCCGTTCTCACCACAGATGGCGTGCACCTCGCCGGCGGCGACGGTGAGGTTGACGTCGGAGTTGGCCACCACGCCAGGGAAACGTTTGGTGATCCCGGTCAGCTGGACGGCGGGCACGCCCCGGTCGGGGACGGCCGCGGCCGGGGCCTCGGCAGTGCTCATGGGCGGGAGAGTTCCATATCTCGTTAAACACGTCAGGGCTCGGAGGGAAATCCCTCCGAGCCCCGGCGCGTAGTGAGCTACTTCTGCGGCTTGTCCGAAACGGTGATCGCGCCCGAGATGATCTGGGCCTTGTACCCGTCCAGGACGTCCTTGATGTCGTCGACCTTGCCACCGGAGGTGGCGTAGCCGACGCCGTCGACCTTGAGGTCGAACCGCTTCGGCAGGGTCGTCAGGTCACCCTTGGCGACCGCCTCGATGTAGGAGAACACCGCGACGTCGACGCGCTTGAGCATGGACGTGATGATGACGTCCTTGTCGGCCGCGACGGTCTTCTGGTTGTACTGGTCGGAGTCGACGCCGATGGCCAGCGCGTTGCCCGACTTGGCGGCGTCGAAGACACCCTTACCGGAGGCGCCGGCGGCGTGGTAGACGACGTCCGCGCCCTTGGCGATCTCGGCCTGCGCCTTCGCGTTGCCCTTCGGCGGGTCCTGGAACCCGGAGAAGTCACCGGCCGGCGTGAGGTACTCGTCCTCGATCTTGATCTTGGACGAAACGGTCTTCGCACCCTGCAGGTAGCCGGCCTCGAACTTCTGGATCAGCGGGGTGTTGACACCGCCGACGAAGCCGATGTGGCAGCTCTTGCTCTTGTACGCGGCGGCGACGCCGGCCAGGAACGAGCCCTGCTCCTCGGCGAAGACCAGCGGCGTCACGTTCGGCAGCGTGATCGAGTCGTCGTCGACGATGGCGAACTTGGTGTTCGGGTACTTGGCGGCGACGGCCTTGACGGAGTCGGCGTAGGCGAAGCCGACCGCGACGATCGGGTTCAGGCCCTGCGAAGCCATCTGGTCGAGGCGCTGCTGCTTGGCCGACTCGGCCTCGCTGGCGGACGCGGTGCTCTCGTTGACCGTCGTCACGCCCAGGTCGGACTTGGCCTTGTCGGTGCCCGCGGCGGCGGCGTCGTTGAAGGACGCGTCACCCCGGCCGCCGACGTCGAAGGCCAGGCCGATCTTCAGCTTGCTGCCGTCGACCTTGCCACCGGCGGCGGCGGTGCTGCTCGACGCGGCGGGCGCGGCGGGCGGCTTCTGCGCGGTCACGCAGTCCGAACCGCCCGACGAAGGCGCGGCGCTGTTGTTGCTGCTACCACCGCTCGAGTCCTTGGCGCACCCGGCCAGGGTGAGCACCCCGGCCATGGCCACGGCGGCCAGCGCGGTTCCACGCATGCGACGCAACGTGTGTCTCCCTCCCCGCTGATCCAGCGGATGGTCAAGGGCGCGTCCCGGCCCAACTGCCGGGTCGACCGCCAGACCGTACCCAACGGACAGGAATGCGCCATAGGAAAGGCACGCTACGTAACACAAACGTTTACTCACGAGTCGCACGCGCGACCGGATGTATACCCAACGTGATCATCGGGCTGACCGCTCGCCACTTTTGCCGGGTTCGCGGGGGTCGGGACGGCCGAAATACCGCCGGACGTCACCGATTGTGCCGGGCGTCCGTGATCGACGGCCAGCACGGTCACCCAGTGAGACGACAGGCTCAAGGGGGCAGGCGCGGCGCTTGGCCGCCGTTCGGGAACCACGGTCGGTGATCGCCGGGCGGGCCACCGCCCGCGCGGGCACCACCTCGGCCCTCCGCAGACCGGGGTCACCACCCGGGACCACTCGCGCTTTCACCCGCCACCCGGCCGCCACCACCCGGCCGTCCAGGAACCCGGGTCACCCCCGAACCACCCGCACCCGATGGCCCACCGTCGCGGTCACCCACCACAGACGCGGGCCACCAGCCGGCCCGCCGAACCTCGTGCGTATTCGTGCGCCGCATGAGACCTCGGCCACCACCCGACCGGGCGTCCGCCGAGCGAGCGAACCGACCCCGCAACGCCACCCAGCGTCCACAGTGGACCCCGATCGGCTGTGACGGCGCCCACATCGGGGCACCGGCGGCGCAGGTCACGCCGATACCCGCTGCGGCGCCCCGAAAGCCGTCACCCGTGTGCTCCAGACCACACCGCCGGGTGGACCTGGCCCCACTCCGGTGTCTGGTCCATCACAGAGGGGAACCCGGAGGTAAGCCGTCCGTCCGAGGCGGGTCTAGCATCCTTTGCATCCACGCTCGATGACCCTTGATCTCGGCATTGCCGCCGTAGTTCGTCCCCAGTGGACCAGCGACGATCAGTGCGGACCTCACCGGTCACCCGGGCACAAGTCAGACGTTGGAGGCCGTTCACCGATGTCCACCACGGCGAGCACTGCCCCGGAGGCAGGGGCGAGCGATCGGGCGGGTGCCTCACGCCGGCAGGGGACCTTCTACCGGGGCGACCCCGGCATGTGGTCCTGGGTGCTGCACCGCATCACCGGCGTGCTCACGTTCTTCTTCCTGTTCGTGCACGTGCTCGACACCGCGCTGGTGCGCGTGTCGCCGAACACCTACGACCAGGTCATCGAGACCTACAAGACCCCGATCGTCAACCTCCTCGAGGTGGGCCTGGTCGGCGCGGTGCTGTTCCACGCGCTCAACGGCATCCGCGTCATGCTCGTCGACTTCTGGTCGAAGGGCCCGAAGCTGCAGAAGGCGATGCTGTGGGTGATCGGCGTGGTCTGGGTCGTCGTGATGGTCCCCGGTGCGTTCTTCATGCTGAAGCGCACCGTCGAAACGCTCTTCGGGGGTAACTGACATGGCCGACCTCGCCCTCGCGAACCCCCGCGCCCCGAAGCGCCCCGCCGCCCGCCGCAGCAACTTCGAGCTCTACAGCTGGCTGTTCATGCGGATCTCCGGCCTCGCGCTGATCATCCTGGTGCTGGGCCACCTGCTGATCATGAACATCCTCGACGGCGGTGTGCACCGGATCAACTGGGGCTTCGTCGCCGGCCGGTGGGCGTCCCCGTTCTGGCAGTTCTGGGACCTGGCGATGCTCTGGCTCGCCGAGATCCACGGCGGCAACGGGCTGCGCACCATCATCGACGACTACGCCCGCAAGGACAGCACGCGGTTCTGGCTGAAGATCCTGCTGTACGTGTCCATGGTCCTGATCCTGGCCGTCGGCACCATGGTGATCTTCACGTTCGACCCGAACATGCCCGCGAACTGAAGCCCGGAGACCTCCCACCATGCAGTTCCACAAGTACGACGTGGTGATCGTCGGCGCCGGTGGCGCCGGGATGCGCGCGGCCATCGAGTCCGGCCAGCGCGCCCGCACCGCGGTCCTCACCAAGCTCTACCCGACCCGGTCCCACACCGGCGCGGCCCAGGGCGGCATGTGCGCCGCGCTGGCGAACGTCGAAGAGGACAACTGGGAGTGGCACACCTTCGACACGATCAAGGGCGGCGACTACCTGGTCGACCAGGACGCCGCGGAGATCATGGCGAAGGAGGCCATCGACGCGGTCCTCGACCTCGAGAAGATGGGCCTGCCGTTCAACCGCACGCCCGAGGGCAAGATCGACCAGCGCCGCTTCGGCGGGCACACCCGTGACCACGGCAAGGCCGCGGTGCGCCGCGCCTGCTACGCCGCGGACCGCACCGGCCACATGATCCTGCAGACGCTGTACCAAAACTGCGTCAAGTACGGCACGGAGTTCTTCAACGAGTTCTACGTGCTCGACCTCGTCACCAGCCCGGACGAGGACGGCAACCCCGTCGCGTCCGGCGTCGTCGCCTACGAGCTGGCCACCGGCGAGCTGCACGTCTTCCAGGCGAAGTCGATCGTGTTCGCCACCGGCGGCGCCGGCAAGATCTTCAAGACGACGTCGAACGCGCACACCCTCACCGGTGACGGCCTCGGCATCATCTTCCGCAAGGGCCTGCCGCTGGAGGACATGGAGTTCTTCCAGTTCCACCCGACCGGCCTGGCCGGCCTGGGCATCCTGATCTCCGAAGCCGTCCGCGGCGAGGGCGGGATCCTGCGCAACGCGTCCGGCGAGCGGTTCATGGAGCGCTACGCCCCCACCATCAAGGACCTCGCGCCGCGCGACATCGTGGCGCGCTCGATGGTGCAGGAAGTGCTGCAGGGGCGCGGGTGCGGGCCGAACAAGGACTACGTCGTCCTGGACGTCACGCACATCCCCGAGGAGACGCTGAACGCGAAGCTCCCGGACATCATGGAGTTCTCCCGGACCTACCTGGGCGTCGACCCGGTCAAGGAGCCGGTGCCGGTGTTCCCGACCTGCCACTACGTGATGGGCGGCATCCCGACCAACATCCACGGCGAGGCGTTGCGGGACAACGAGAACGTCATCCCCGGCCTGTACGCCGCGGGCGAGGTCGCGTGCGTGTCCGTGCACGGCTCGAACCGGCTGGGCACGAACTCGCTGCTGGACATCAACGTCTTCGGCCGCCGGGCCGGCATCGCCGCCGCGGAGTACGCGCTGTCGCACGAGCACGTCGAGCTGCCGGAGAACCCGACCACGGTGGTCGAGGAGCAGCTGGCCGGCCTGCTGTCGGAGCACGGTGACGAGCGCGTCGCCGACATCCGCAAGGAAATGCAGCAGACGATGGACTCGCACGCGTCGGTGTACCGGACCGAGGACACGCTGAAGCAGGCGCTGACCGACATCCAGGCGCTGAAGGCCCGCTACGAGCGGATCACCGTGGCGGACAAGGGCAAGCGGTACAACACCGACCTGCTCGAGGCCGTCGAACTGGGCTTCCTGCTGGAGCTGGCCGAGGTGCTGGTCGTCGGCGCGATCGCGCGCAAGGAGTCCCGCGGCGGCCACGCCCGCGAGGACTACCCGACCCGCGACGACACGAACTTCATGCGGCACACCATGGCGTACAAGCAGGGCACGGCGCTCGCTTCGGACATCCGGCTGGACTACAAGCCGGTTACCTTCACCCGCTACGAACCGATGGAGCGGAAGTACTGATGACTGCGGCCACCACCGAAGACGCTCCCGCCGCGTCTGACGAGCACACCCCGATCACGGTCACGCTGAAGATCCTGCGGTTCAACCCAGAGGTCGACACGGAGCCGCACTGGGAGTCCTACGACGTCCCGGCGCAGCGCACCGACCGGCTGCTGAACCTGCTGTTCTACGTCAAGGACTACATCGACGGCACGTTCTCGTTCCGCCGCTCGTGCGCCCACGGCGTGTGCGGTTCGGACGCGATGCAGATCAACGGCATCAACCGCCTGGCGTGCAAGGTCCTGATGAAGGACCTGCTGTCGTCCTCGGGCAAGCCGACGACGATCACGATCGCCCCGATCAAGGGCCTGACGACGTTGAAGGACCTCTACGTCGACATGGACCCGTTCTTCGAGGCGTACCGCGCGATCAAGCCGTACCTGATCACGTACGGCAACGAGCCGACGCGCGAGCGCATCCAGTCGCAGGCGGACCGCGACCGGTTCGACGACACGACGAAGTGCATCCTGTGCGCCTGCTGCACATCGTCGTGCCCGGTGTACTGGAACGACGGCTCGTACTTCGGCCCGGCGGCGATCGTGAACGCCCACCGCTTCATCTTCGACTCCCGCGACGAGGGGGCGGAGGAACGCCTGGACATCCTGAACGACGGCGAGGGCGTGTGGCGCTGCCGCACCACGTTCAACTGCACGGACGCCTGCCCCCGCGGCATCCAGGTGACGAAGGCGATCCAGGAAGTAAAACGAGCCCTCCTCTTCAAGCGCGTCTAACCTTCCTCCCGCAGCTGGAAAGCCGTGAAGGCCTCCTTACCGGCCATAAGAGCCGGTAAGGAGGCCTTCACGGCTTTCTGGAGTTATCCACAAGGAGTGGGTTGTCCACAGGTGGGGGGAGCGGGGCTGGTAGCGGGGCGGGGGCGGCTACACGATGTGTGGCATGCCGAAACGAGGACGGTGGGAGCTTCATCCGGATCTGCTGCGCGAGCGGAGCCGCCACGGCGTGGTGCGTGTCGCGGACCTGGAAGTTCTCGGAATCGACAGCAAGACCGTGTACCGCAAGTGCCTTCCTGGAGGCCAATGGCGACGGCTGCTGCCTGGCGTAGTCCAGCTGCACAACCACGATCCGACCATGGATCAGCATGCCGCGGCAGCCTTGCTCTACGCCGGAGCGGGCGCGCAGATCACCGGCGTGGAATCCTGCCGACGCCAGGGCATGCGGCCGGCTCAGCTACCGGTCACCCACGACGTGCATCTCCTGATCCCTCATGAGCGCAAGATCCGGAGCGCAGGCTTCGTCACGATCGAACGCACCCTCCGGCTGCCGAAACCGGCTGTGAGAAACGAGTTCCCACTGGCACCGTTGGTCCGCTCCACCACCGATGTGCTTCGTCGGCTCTACGACGATGAAATGTGCACTCAGGTACTGATCGAATCCATCCAACGCGGACGCTGCACGCCAGAGATGCTACTCCGAGAGTTGAACAAGGGGAGTCAACGAGGAACAGCGGTCCCCCGCCGGCTCTTGGTGGAATGGACAGCCGTGCGTTCGATGGCTGAAGCTCACGCGAAGCGGTTGAGCAGTCGACTGGTGAATCCGCCGAGTCATTGGAACCCCGATATCCATGACGCGTCCGGCAGATACATCGCCTGCCCCGACGGCTGGTGGGACGACGTGGGCATGGCATGGGAGATCGACTCGTTCGAGTTCCACTTCGCCCGCAGCGACTACGCCCGCACGCTCGAGCGGAACACCCGATACGCGGCCGCAGGCATCCCCGTCGTCCAGACTCTGCCGTCCGAACTGACCCACAACCCGGCAGACGTGCTCGCGAAGCTGGAAGCCGCCTACCTCACCGCCAAGGCTCGGCCACGACCGGCCGTGCATCTGGCCCGCGTCGCCTGAAAGCCGTGAAGGCCTCCTTACCGGCCATAAGAGCCGGTAAGGAGGCCTTCACGGCTTTTGCCTATTAGCGGACTGCGTCCAAGGCGTTGACCAGGCCGTGGCCGTAGTAGGAGTTGTCTCGTGCCGGGCCCGTGCACGTCGCTTCGGTGGTGGGGCACGAAACCGGGTCCGCTTCGCCCGTCAGGAAGCGGGACAGCAGCTGCGGTGGGATGCCGCGGAAGCGCGAAGCCAGCAGTGCCGCGACACCGGCCGCGTGCGGCGACGCCATCGATGTGCCGCACTTCGAGCCGTAGAGCCCGCCGAAGACCGTTGACGACAGCGGGCAGGACGGGCCCGCGCCGGCGGGCGGGGTCTGCGAGAAGTCGCCGCCGGGGGCCGTTACGTCGATCGAGCCGTAGTTGCTGAACGACGACTTCGTGCCCGCGTAGCCCACCGAGGACACCGTCACCACTCCGTCGATCGCCTTCGGGAGGATGCCGCACGTCTTGTCGACCGGGTGGGGGCGGTTCGGGTCCGTGGTCTGGGTTGTCGTGTCGAAGCCCGAGTTGCCCGCCGCCGAGATGTTCAGGACTCCGTGGTGCGTGGAGTAAGTGATCGCGCGACGCACCGCTTCGTACGCCGCCGCGTCGCCCGGTTCGCGGGAGCAGAAGAACATGCCCGGGTCGATGTAGTAGCTGTTGTTCGTCACCGGGAAGCCGTGCTTCGCCGCCCAGACGAAGCCGCAGACCGCCGACTCCGGGAAGATGTAGCCGTCGTCGTTGACGACCTTCACCGAGGCCAGCCGAACCCCCGGCGCGATGCCCGTGAAGCCCGCCGCCGGGTCCTTGCCCGCGATCGTGCCCGCCACGTGCGTTCCGTGGTCGGACGTCGTCGGGGCCCACGACGCCGGAGAAGTGTCCGGCGCACCCGTGATGCAGCCCGCCGATTCCGAAGCGGAAACCGCAGCGCGAAGAGCCGGGTGCGTGGCGTCGATGCCCGAGTCCAGGACGCCGACCGTCACCGAACGGCTGCCCTGGTACTTCTTGTTCGCCTCCGGCGCGTGGATCGCCTTCATGTCCCACTGCTGCGTCGACAGGTCACCGGCCGCGGCCACCGACTGGGTGTCCTCCAGCGTCCGGACCGCCCCCAGCGAGCGAGCGGTCGCGCCCGAAGAAGAAGCCACGTCCTTGCCACCCGAATACGCCCGGTAGACGCCGATCTTCTGCTGGAAGTCCGCGTTGCGCGAGCTGGCGATCGCGACGCCGATTTCGCCGTAGTACGCCACCTTCGTGCCGCACTTCGCGGCCAGCTCCTTGTCGACGGCCGACGCGCGCGTGCCCGGCTGGTAGGTGACGACGTACGTGTAGGCCGTGCTCGTGGTGTCGCAGGCGACCGGGGCGGCCTCGGCGGCCGGCGCGACGGCCAGCAGGCCACCTCCGACGACCAGCGCCAGCGGAGCCGCCATTCGGCGTAAACGGGACATTCCACCTCCATGATTCGGTGGCGTCAACCTAAGCCAGCCCGAAACCGGGCGCCACCGACCAAAGGTGGACAACCCTCAGGCGGCGACCCGCGACGCCCGCACCCCGCGCCAGCCCAGGATCCCGATGAGCGTCCCCAGCACGAACGACACGACGGTCAGCACGGCGTGCACCACGAAGTACGCGGTCGGCGAGCCGTCGGGCGTCCACGACTGGTCGCTCGCCCACAGGTTCTTGGCGAAGGTGATCCAGATGATCCACGACCAGACACCGAAGGCCAGCAGGAGCATGGAGGTGCGCTTCGAAATCCGCATGCCCTGAGTATGCGCGGGCGGCAACGACGCTAGATTGCGTGGGTGCACTCCGTCGCCTCCCGGTCGCTCAAGGTCTTCACGACGACGCTCACCGCCGGTCTCCTGGCCATGGGCACGCCGGTCCTCGCGGCCGCCGCGCCGCCGCAGGGAGCGCAGTGCGCGAACCACCAAGCGCCGCCGCCGGCGGTCGACACGTCGGAGAAGCCGGCGCCGGGCCGGGTGGCGCCCGCGGCGCTGCCGGTGCCCCAGGTGCCCGTCGGCGGCCCGCGGCTGGCCGAGTGCGGCCTCATCACCCCGAACGGCGCGCTCAACCCGCCGGACGGCAACACCGCCGCGTCCTGGGTGGTGCAGGACCTCGACACCGGCGCGGTCATCGCGGCCAAGGACCCGCACGCCCGGCAGCGCCCGGCGTCGCTCATCAAGACGCTGCTCGCGCTCGTCGTCGTCACCCAGCTGAAGCCCGAGCAGGTGCTCGTCGCGACGAAGGAGGACGCCGAGCAGGAGTGCACCTGCGTCGGCATCGTCGCCGGCGGGGGCTACACGGTCGACCAGCTGCTGCACGGCCTGCTGATGCACTCGGGCAACGACGTCGCGCACGCGTTCGCCACGGCGCTGGGCGGGGTCGACGCCACGGTGTCGAAGATGAACGCGCTGGCCGCCCGCATCGGCGCCCTCGACACCCGCGCCGCGACGCCGTCGGGGCTCGACGGTCCGGGCATGTCGACCTCGGCCTACGACCTGAGCCTCATCTTCCACTACGCGATGAAGCAGCCGGAGTTCGCGAAGGTCGTCGCGACCAAGGACTTCGAGATCCCGCCGGTCGGCGGCAAGCCGGCCATCCCGGTCTACAACGACAACAAGCTGCTCGGCGTCTACCCGGGCTTCCTCGGCGGCAAGACCGGCTTCACCGACGACGCCCGCCACACCTACGTCGGCGCGGCGCAGCAGAAGGGCAAGCGGCTCGCCGTCGTCATGCTGCGGGCCGAGCAGAAGCCGACCAGGGTCGTCGACCAAGCCGGGAAGCTGCTGGACTACGGCTTCGCGCTGGAGGCCGACCACGCCGAGCCGGTCGGCCGGATCACCTACCAGTCCCCCACCACGACGCCCGCGAGCGGCGAACCGACGATCCTCCCCGACGGCAGCACCGCGACCAACAGCGGCACGTCCACCGCGGCGGCCGCCAAGGACGACCCGTTCGGCGTCACCGGCTGGATCATCACGCTGGTGGTGTTCCTGATCATCGTCGGCGCGTTCGTGGTCGGGCACCAGCGCAAGAAGGCCGAAGGAAACTAGCGGAACGCGGGCCCGGGTTCCGGCGTCACCTTGTCGGTCGCGATCGCGCCGCCGCAGTGCCCGCAGGCCACGTACGTGTCGGCGATCTCGCCGCAGTCGTTGTGCCGCAACAGGATCGGTGGCCCGTCCGGCCCGGCGAGGTGCTTGTCGCCCCACTGCATGAGCGTGACGACGGCGCCGAACAGGTCCCGCCCCGCCTGCGTCAGGTGGTACTCCGGCCGGTCCGGCACTTCCTCGACGCGCGCCAGCACGCCCGCCTCGACCAGCGTTTTCAGGCGCGCGGACAACGTCGGGCGCGGGATCGACAGGTTGCGCGCGAACTCGCCGTAGCGCCGGACGCCGAAGAACGACTCACGCAGGATCAGCAGGCTCCACCGCTCCCCCACCAGGTCGAGTGCCCGGCCGACCGAGTCCGCCGTGAACCGGTGCCGCAGGTCGTTCACAGCGCCAGCACCAGCTTGCCGGTGTTCTCACCGCGGAACAGCTTCAGCAGCGTCTCCGGGAACTTCGCGATCCCGCCCGTGACGACGTCTTCGCGCGCCTTCAGCTTGCCTTCGCGCACCCAGCCGGCCAGCGCCTCGATCGCTTCGGGGTACCGGTCGGCGTAGTCGGAGAAAACGAACCCGGTCATGGACGCGCGCTGCACCAGCAGCTGCATGTAGTTGGCCGGGCCGCGCGGCCCTTCGGTGCTGTTGTACTGCGAAACCGCGCCGCTCAGCACGATCCGGGCGCCGCGCGCGAGCCGGGCGAGGGCCGCTTCGAGGACCTCACCGCCGACGTTGTCGAAGAAGACGTCGATCCCGCCGGGTGCGTGTTCCTTCAGGTCCGCGCGGAGGTTCCCGGCGCGGTGGTCGACGGCGGCGTCGAAGCCGTACTCCTCGACGAGCGTCCGGCACTTCTCCGCCCCGCCGGCGATGCCGACGACGCGGCAGCCGTGGATCTTCGCGAGCTGGCCGGTGACGATGCCGACCGACCCGGCCGCGGCCGACACCACGACGGTCTGGCCCGGCTCCGGGCGGCCGACGTCGAAGAGCCCGAAGTACGCGGTGATCCCGCTGATCCCGAGCGTCCCGAGGAACGTCGGTGCCGGCGCGAGCGACGTGTCGACGACCTGGACGCCCTTGCCGTCCGAGACGGCGTAGTTCTGCACGCCGAACGTGCCGAACACGCTCTGCCCGGCCTTGAACCCAGGGTGGTTCGACTCGACGACCTCCGCGATCCCGGCCGCGCGCATGACCTCGCCGATCCCGACCGGCGGCACGTACGACCGGCCCGGGTTCATCCAGGTGCGCATCGCCGGATCCAGCGAGAGGTACTTGACCTCGACGAGGAACTCGCCGTCACCGGGCGACGGGACGGCGTCCTCGGTGTACTGCCAGTCCTCGTCCTTCGGCAGGCCGGACGGCCGGGCGGCGAGGCGGTACTGGGCGTTGACGGGCACGGGGCTCCTCAGAACTGGTCGGTGCGGGCCGGGACGCCCAGCAGCAGCTTGCCGGACAGCTCGAAGCTGGCCGGGTTGACCTGGAAGTGCGCGGTGGCCGTGTGCGCGTCGCGGAACCGGCGCTGCAGCGGCGACGTCTCGTAGATCGCCGCGCCACCGGCGAGGTCGTACATGCTGTCGGCGACCTTCGCGGCGGTGCGCGTCGCGTGCGTGGCGGCCAGCCGGAGTCCGAGCTTGAGACGGTCCGGCACCGGGTCGGTGCCCTGCGCGGCCTGCCAGGCGTCGCCGATGCTCGCGTAGTAGAACAGCCGTGCCGCGCGCAGAGCGGCCTCGGCCTCCGCGACGGCGGCCTGGGTCTGCGACCGCTCGGCCAGCGACCGGCTGGAGCCGAGCGGCTTGCGCGTCGAGGCCAGCTCGACCAGGTCGTCGATCGCCCCGCGCGCGTTGCCCAGCGCGGCCGCGGCGACGGACAGCGCGAAGTAGCCGAAGAGCGGGAACCGGTGCAGCGCAACGGCTTCCTCGGGCGGCCCGCCCAGCACCGAGAAGACGCGGTGGTCGGGGACGAACAGCTCGTCGGCCACGCAGTCGTGGCTGCCGGTGCCGCGCAGGCCGTTGGTGTGCCAGGTGTCGAGCACCTCGATTTCGGCCTTCGGCAACGCCGCGACGTTCAACTCGCCTTCGTGCACGAACCCGGCGAAAAGCCAGTCACAGTGCGGGATTCCGCTGCAGAACGGCCAGCGCCCGGAGACGACGTAACCGCCGTCGACCTTCTTGCCGGCCCCGCGCGGCGCCCAGACGCCGGCCGCGACCGTGCGCGGGTCGCCGAAGACCTCCTCGGCGCACTTCCGCGGGGCGTAGGCCGACAGCAGGCTGCTCGTCACGGCGATCGAGACGCACCAGCCGGCCGACGCGTCGCCGCGCGCGACCGTCTCCGCCGTCTCGAGGCTGACGGCGGGCGGCGCTTCGGGGCCACCGAGGTAACCGGGGACGCCGCTGCGCAGGAGCTGGGCATCCGTCAGCTTGGCGACGAGCTCGGCCGGCAGCGCGCGGTCCCGCTCGGTGACCGGCGCGAGCGTGTTGGCGAGGGCGGCACACTCGCGGGCGGCGTCCAGCATGAAACCTCCGGTTCAGAATTCTTACCGGTTCAGTTTCTTTACCGACCCGCTCGCTGTCAAGACTTGCGACGGCCACCCAGCCACGCGAGCAGTGCCCCGGCGCTGAACGCGCCCGCGACGGCGCCGAGGCCCGGCCCGCGCTGCACGGTGACGTTCTGCTCGAGCCGCACCGGCACCGGCGGCGCGATGACCTTGCGCTGGTTCTCCTTGGCCGTCGCGGTCCACGCCGTGACGAGCAGGAGGAAGCGTGAGACGAAGTTGGCGAACACGAGCAGGCCGATGACCGGGCCGAACAGTGCGAACGCCGGCGACTTCGTGACGCTGGCCAGGTAGAACGTGGCGGCCTGCTGCAGGATGACGAACCCGATGGAGGCGAACACCGCGCCCTTGACGGCGCTGCGCAGCGCGACGCGTTCGCGCGGCAGGCGGGCGATGACCCAGAGGAAGACGAGGGTGTTGGCGGCCAGGCCGAGCACGATGGTCGCGATGCGGAGCAGGACCTTCGCCCACGTCTCGTCCGCCAGCCCGACGAGCCCGAGCAGGAAGTTCCCGACACCGCCGCCGATCGCGGTCAGCGCGAACGAGACGACGAGCGCGACACCCAGCCCGACCAGCGCGACGAGGTCCTTGAGCGTCTGCTTGACGAACGGCTGCGGCTGCTTCTCCTGGCCCCACTGCGCGGTGAGCGCGTCACGCAGGTTCGCCATCCAGCCGATGCCGGAGTAAAGGGCGATGAGCAGACCGAAGATCCCGATGCCGCTACCGGCGCCGATCGCGGCACCCACGATGCTCTTGGCCAGGTCGCGCAGGCCCGAGGGCACGGAGTTGTTGATGCCGTCGGTGATCTTGCCGATGATCGTCTGGTCGTGGTTGACGACCAGCCCGACCACGGCGAACGCGACCATCAGGATCGGGATGACCGACAGCACGCTGAAGTAGGTGATGGCGGCCGCATAGTGGTTGCCGTACCGCTCGGTGAAGGCCTCGTTCGCCCGGATCAGGTGATCGAGCCACGGGTACTTCCGCCGCAGGCGCGGCAGGAGCTTTTCCTTCTCTTCTTTGGTCGCCACTGTTTCGTTCGCCACCGTGAAACGCTAACCACGCCCGGTGACTCCCGCAACGCGAGCGGCTCACATGAGGGAGGTGAGAAGGGCCTGGTAGACGTGGTCGATCTTGCCCGCGCGGAGAACCAGCGCCCGCGTCCGCTCCTCGGCGAAGGCGGCAACCCGGTCGTACATCGCCGCGAACTGGTCGTCGGTGAGCGGCTCGGCCGTCTCGGTTTCCGACGAGCCGCGTGCCGCGAAGCGCCGGCGAGTCTCCTCACGGCCGGGGAGCAGCAGGATCTCGTGGAAGCTCGCGCCGGTCTCGCGGGCCAGCGCCTGGAGCCGTTCAGGGAACTCCGGCCGGGCCAACAGCTGCGGCACGACGACGTCGTGACCCGCGGTGAGGTGCGTCCGGGCGGCCGCCACCGCGATGTCACGGGCGAGCAGACCGGCCGGGCCGGGGGCCGTGCGCCAGCCACCGATGAGGGAACGGACGCGGTCGACGTCCAAGGCCAGCGCCGGCGGGTGGTCGTCGGCGTAACGCCGGGCGAGCGTCGACTTGCCGCTGCCCGGCGGGCCGTTGAGCAGGACGAGTTTCACCGCACCGGCGGCAGGAACCCGATCCGCTGGTACGTCTTGGCCAGCGTCTTGGACGCCACCTCACGCGCGCGTTCGGCGCCGGCCGCGAGGACCTTGTCCAGCTCGGTCACATCGTCCAAATAGGACTTGACCCGGTCCTGGATCGGCGTCACCCAGTCGACGAAGACCTCGCCGAGGTCCTTCTTCAGGTCGCCGTAGCCCTTGCCCTCGTAGGCGGCTTCGAGGTCCGGGATCGTGCGCTCGGTGAGCGCCGAGTAGATCGTCAGCAGGTTCGAGACACCCGCCTTGTTCTCGGCGTCGAACACGACCTCGCGGCCGGTGTCGGTGACCGCCGAGCGGATCTTCTTCGCCGAGCGCTTCGGGTCTTCGAGCAGCTCGACGAGGCCGTTGGCGGTGGAGGCCGACTTGCTCATCTTGCTCGTCGGGTCCTGCAGGTCGTAGATCTTCGCCGTGTCCTTGATGATGTACGGCTCCGGCACGACGAACGTCTTGCCCAGCCGGTTGTTGAAGCGCTGCGCGAGGTCACGCGTCAGCTCCAGGTGCTGGCGCTGGTCCTCGCCGACCGGGACGGCGTCCGCCTGGTAGAGCAGGATGTCCGCGGCCTGCAGGATCGGGTACGTGAACAGGCCGACGCTGGAGCGGTCGGAGCCCTGCTTCGCGGACTTGTCCTTGAACTGCGTCATCCGGCCGGCCTCGCCGAAACCGGTCTGGCACTCCAGGACCCAGCTCAGCTGGGCGTGCTCCGGCACGTGGCTCTGCACGAACAGGGCACTGCGGCTCGGGTCGATGCCGATGGCCAGCAGCTGCGCGGCCGAGACGCGGGTGCGCTGGCGCAGCACCTTCGGATCCTGCTCGACGGTGATCGCGTGCAGGTCGACCACGCAGTAGAACGTCTCGTGCGTGTCCTGCATCCGCACCCACTGGCGCAGCGCGCCGAGGTAGTTGCCGAGGTGGAACGAGTCAGCGGTCGGCTGGATCCCGGACAGGACCCGCGGGCGGCGGGCGGCTGCGATCTGCTCTTCGGACACGTGAGGATTCTTTCAGGCCGCGACGCACCGACGGCGCCGAGGGGCCTCAGGCGTGCGGGTGCGGGGCCAGGAACGGGCGCGTCGGGGCCGCGTCGGGCTCGGAAAGGACAGCCTCCGCCAGCGCCGTCACCGGGCCGGTGACCTCCGGAACGACCGGAACGGCCTGGACGACCTCGGCGGTGGAGCGGGTCTTGCGGCGCTGGCGCAGCACACCCAGCGTCATGCCGACGATGCCGAGCGCGACGGCGACCAGGCCGACCGGACCCAGCACACCGAAGCTGTCGGTGTTGCTGTCGGCCTGTGCGGTCGTGACGTCGGCCAGCGCGACCCCGCCCGCGGCCAGCAGGCCGGCCGGGACGAGCGCGACGACCGCGACCGCGCGGAACGCGCGCAGCGTGGATCGCATCAGGAGTTGACCTGGGTTGCGCACCGGAGTGCCTCCCGCGAGTGACGAGCGCAGTGTCTTCACCCAAAGCCTCACCCATACGAGTGAGACGCTGCGTGCTACTGGTCAAAAAACTACCGAGCGTGTCAAGGGCTGGTAGGCCGTTGGACTCGGGGGCCGAGACTAGCGCCCACCAGAGAACACGATCCGGGCACCCCCAGGGTTCACATCGATCACCCGAACGGTGTTGCGGAAGACGGAACGGTCCTACGCAAAGTAGAGACTGACCGATCGTTGTCCGACCATTGGTCACCCGTTCATCGCAACATCACCTCACGTTCTGCCATTTGCCGCAGTTCACACTGCTCCGATCGCGGCCTCTTCGCGTCGACCCCGTTTCACCCGTTGGCGATTGGTCTATACCTCTTGGCGTAGCAGGTAAGGAATTCACCGGCTTGGTCGGACCGCGCACGACCGGGCATGACAGCAGAGGAGTCCCGCATGTCGTTCCCCCGGTTCCTGAAGCGCGCCGGAGTGGCGGTGGGCGCACTCGCCGCCACCGCCGCGGCCGTCGTGCTCCCCACCACGACCGCGTCCGCCGCACCGTCCACTTCGGACGCTTCCTTCGTGGTCAGCGAAGCGCAGTTCGACCAGATCTTCCCGGGCCGCAACAGCTTCTACACCTACAGCGGTCTGACCGCGGCGCTCGACGCGTACCCGGGCTTCGCGAACACCGGTGACGACACCGTGAAGAAGCAGGAGGCGGCCGCGTTCCTGGCGAACGTCGACCACGAGACCGGCGGTCTCGTCTACGTCGTCGAGCAGAACACCGCGAACTACCCGCACTACTGCGACACCAGCCAGTCCTACGGCTGCCCGGCGGGCACCGCGGCCTACTACGGCCGCGGCCCGATCCAGCTCAGCTGGAACTTCAACTACAAGGCCGCGGGCGACGCGCTCGGCATCGACCTGCTGAACAACCCGTACCTGGTCGAGCAGGATTCGGCCGTCGCGTGGAAGACCGGGCTCTGGTACTGGAACACGCAGACCGGCCCGGGCACGATGACCCCGCACGACGCGATGGTCAACCAGCGCGGCTTCGGCGAGACGATCCGCAGCATCAACGGCTCCATCGAGTGCAACGGCGGCAACCCGGCCCAGGTCCAGAGCCGGGTCGACAAGTACACGCAGATCACCGGGGTCCTCGGCGTCCCGACGGGTGACAACCTCTCCTGCTGACCTCCGGCGCGACGAGCAGGGCCTTCCCTCCCGGGGGAGGCCCTGTTCGCGTTCACGGGGTGTCGTACTCCCGGAGCAGCTTGCGCAGCACGTCGTCGAGGAGGCCGAGTTCCTTGCCCCGCAACGAAGAGAGCAGTTCGGTGACGTTCGCGGTGTGTTCGGTCATCGCGGCGTCGACGACCTCGAAACCCCGATCCGTCAAGCGGATCCGGAAGCTGCGGCGGTCGTTCGGGTCGAGCGTGCGCTCGACGAACCCGGCGGCTTCCAGCCGGTCGAGGCGGCTCGTCATGCCGGCGCGGGACATCATCAGCGTCGCGGACAGCTCGGACGGGATCAGCGTGTAGGGCTTCCCCGAGCGGCGGAGCGCGGCCAGGACGTCGAACTCCCCGCGTTGCAGGCCGAACTTGCCGAAGACGCGCTCCTGCGCCGGGCCGAGCACCAGGCTCAGCCGGCCGAGCCGGCCGGCGACGCCGATGGCGGTCAGATCGAGGTCGGGGCGTTCGCGGGCCCACGCCGACACCACGGCGTCGACGGCGTCTTCGTCAGTCACGCGGACAGTCTATTCGCTCCCAGATAGTTTGACAGCGAACTATCAGCCGTGGAACCATCTCGGCATGACAACCTTGCTGGTACGCCACGACGAAGCCGAGCAGCTCGGCACCACGCCCGACACGATGACGCTGCTCGCCGACGTCTCCCAGACGGGCGGGCACCTGAGCACCAACCGCGCCTGCCTGAGCCGCGGACGCGACGGCGCGACCCCGCACTTCCACACCTCGTCGGCGGAGATGTTCTTCATGCTCGACGGGGAGCTGGAGGTGCTTCAGGGTGAGGAGGTGGTGACGGTGCGGACGGGCGACATGCTGTTCGTACCGCCGCACACGACGCACGCCTTCGGCGCGACTTCGCGGTCCGGCGCGGACGTGCTGATCGTGTTCACGCCGGGCGTCGAGCGCTTCGAGTACTTCCGGATGATCGACCGGATCCGCCGCGGCGAGGCGTCACCGGCGGAGATCCTGGCGTCGCAGGAACGCTTCGACAACCACTTCGTCGACAGCGAGACCTGGCGCGCGACCCGCGCGGCTTAGATGTCGTAGGTGGCGGTGACCGGCGCGTGGTCGGACCAGCGCTGGTCGTAGGCCGCGGCCCGCTCGACGACGACGTCCACGACCTTCTCGGCGAGGCCGGGGGTGGCGAGCTGGCAGTCGATGCGCCAGCCGGAGTCGTTGTCGAAGGCCTGGCCGCGGTAGGACCACCAGGTGTAGGGGCCGGGACCTTCGGGGTCGAGGCGGCGCTGGACGTCGGTGTAGCCGGCCTCGGTGTAGACCCGGCCGAGCCACTCGCGTTCCTCGGGCAGGAAGCCGGAGTTCTTGCGGTTGCCGCGCCAGTTCTTGAGGTCGGCGTTGTCGTAGGCGATGTTCCAGTCCCCGACGACGACCACTTCCCGCCCGTCGGCGGCGGCCTTCGCCCGGAGTTCGACGAGGTAGGGCAGGAACGCGGCCATGAAGCGTTCCTTCTCGTCCTGGCGCTCGGTGCCGACGTCCCCGCTGGGCAGGTAAAGACTGGCGACGACGACCTTCGGCAGGTGGACTTCGAGGTACCGCCCGCTGTCCTCGAACTCGGGCTCCCCGAAGCCGATCCGCACTTCATCGGGCTCAACGCGGCTGTAGACGGCGACGCCGTTGCGGCCCTTGGCGGCGGAGGGGGCGTGCACCGCGAACCAGCCATCGGGGTCGACAACGTCCGCGGGAAGCTGCTCCGCAGTGGCGCGCACCTCCTGGCAGCAGACGACATCGGCCTTCGTGGCGGCAAGCCACTCGACGAAGCCCTTTTTGGCGGCGGCGCGAAGGCCGTTGACGTTCACGGTGGAGACGGTCAGCACGCACAGCACGCTACCGGCCGGGGGTGCGGTGGTTGCGGGGGTGGGGCGTGGGTGCTTGCGGCCGAGCGCCGGGCGGGCCGGTCGCGGCGTCGGTCGCGGGGGGGTGGTGGGCCGTCGGGCGCGTGCGGCAGCGGGCGTGGCGCGGGTTGACCGTTGCCGACGCGGCGGGCCGTCGGGAGCGGCGCGGCGTTGGCGTTCGCGGCATGGCGGGCCCGGCGCTGTTGTCCGGGCGGCGAAAATCAGGGGCGAGGGGCCTTGGCCGCTCTGTCAGACTGCCGGGCATGAGTCAGCTGACGGTGCTCGGCAGTTGCGGGGCGTTCCCGGAGCCTGGGCGGGCGTGCGCCGGGTTCCTGCTCGAGCACGACGGGTTCCGCGTCGTGCTCGACCTCGGGTACGGCGCCGCCTCGCGGTTGTTCGCGCACAGCCGGGACCGGCTGCCCGATGCCGTCGTCGTGACGCACGAGCATCCCGACCACTGCGCGGACGTGAGCGCGCTCGGGCGAGCGTGGCACTTCACCGTCCAGGATCGGTCGCCCGAGCGGCCGCGGCTGCCGTTGCACTGCACACCCGGCACCGTCCGGCGGCTCGAAGCGCTGGAGCCGCGGCCGGACCCGGGCGAGCTGTTCGAGGTGCACGACCTCGGCGAGCCGACGACGCTCGGACCGTTCCGGCTCACGACGTTCGCGCTGCCGCACCACCTGCCGAACTTCGGCGTGCGGCTCACCGCGCCCGGGCTGACGGTGGCGTACACCGGCGACACGGGCCCGTCGCCGGCGCTGGCGGACCTCGGCCGCGACGCGGACCTGCTCATCAGCGACGCCACCCACCGAACGCCACCCGACGGCCCCCGCCTCCTGCTGACCGCGACGGAGGCAGGCCACTGGGCAGCAGCCGCCGGCGCTCGACGGCTCCTGCTCACCCATTTCTGGCCGGGCACCGACCGAGCCGCAGCGGCTGCCGAAGCCCGCAGCGAGTTCGGCGGCGAGGTGCTGGTCGCGGAGGAGGACCTCACCGTCGTGCTCTGACCCCCGTCAGAGCACGGTCCCCGGGCTCGATCCTCCTCCGGACGACTCGCATCGCCGCCGATCACCAGCGCGGCCGGGAGGTGCGACGGAAGTGCGCGCCCCCGAGCTGCACTCAGCCCACCGACGACCTGACACCGCTGCCGCTGGCGACAAGCCGCTCAGCCGGACCGCGCACAACGCTCCCCGCGCTGTACGCAGCCGCCGCTCAGCGGGCTCATACACCTCCAGCGGCGCAGCCGCCGGCCACAAGCCCGCTCAGCCGAAACGCGCAAGACGCTCCCCAGCGCCGTGCGCAGCCGCCGCTCAGATGGCTCATGCACCCCTGGCACCGCCGCCGCCGACAAGCCGCTCGGCCGGACCGCGCACATCGCTCCCCGGCGCTGCACGGAGCCGCCGATCAGCCAGCTCGTGCGCCCATCGCACTACTGCCGCCGCCGACAAGCCGCTCGACCGAACCACACACAACGCTCCCCAGCGCCGTGCCCAGTTGCCGCTCAGACGGGCTCGCGCACCCCCCTGTCGCCGACAAGCCGCTCATCCGGACCGACCACAACGCTCCCCAGCGCCGCACCCAGCCGCCGCTCAGCCAGCTCGTGCGCCCATCGCACTACTGCCGCCGACCACAAGCCGCCCAGCCGAACCGCGCACAACGCTCCCCGGCGCCGTGCCCAGCCAGCTCATGCGCCCGTCGCACCGCTGTCACCCACCACAAGCCGCTCAGCCAAACCGCGCCCAACGCTCCCCAGCGCTGTACTCAGCCGGCTCATGCGCCCGCGGAACTCCCCCTGGAGACTCCGCGGACAACCGCCGCCGTGGCGCACTCGACCGCCCAACCAACCCTCCTCCCCCGGCGAAACCCTCGCCGACCTGCAACTTCCGTCGGGATCAGTTCTAGCAGCGACCACCGACAAAAAACGCGCCTTGACCCCGAAGGCTATGCATCGTAGCTTTAAAGCTATGCACCATAGCCAGAGCAACCATGTCGCCTAGAGCCGGGCTCACCACCGATGCCGTCGTCGATCTCGCGCTCGGGATCGTCGACGAAGGGGGACCCGGCGACCTCACCCTCGCGAAGGTCGCCGAGCGGGCCGGGGTTGCCGCGCCGTCGCTGTACAAGCACGTCAAGAACCTCGGGGACCTGCGGCGGCTCATCGATCTGCGGGTCGTCCAGGAAATGGCCGATGTCCTGCGCACCGCCGCCACCGGGCGCGGCGGGGCCGACGCCGTCGCCGCCCTTGCCGATGCCTATCGCGACTACCTGCGGAAACACCCGCACCGGACCGCCGCTCTGAGCACCGATCCCGATCGGGGTGACGCCGAGCTGAGCACCGCCACCCACGCCGTCGCCGAAGTCGTTTTCGCCGTGCTGCGGCCCTACGGCTTCGACCACGCGCGGGCCGTGCACGCGACGCGCTGTCTTCGGGCGGCCGTTCACGGCTTCGCCGGGCTCGAAGCCTCCGGCGGGTTCGGGCGGCCCGAGGACGTCGGCCAGAGCTTCGAAGTCCTCAAGACCATGCTCATCCAAGGTCTCGAAACCTATGCAGAGAAAGAGAATCCACGATGACCTTCATCATCGCCGTGCTGCTCTTCACCGTCGGGCTGGGTGTGCTCGACGCCCGCTTCCCCTGGACGGAGGCCCGCAGATGATCGCCGGGCACTTCGGGCTGGCGGCCGCGGTCAAGGCCGGCCGACCGGCCATTCCCGTGTGGACGCTCATGCTCGCCACCGCGTGGCTGGACGTCGTGTTCGTGCCGCTCTACCTGACCGGCGTCGAGACGATCGACGGCGCAGGCTACGGCGGTGGCGTGATCCACGCCGACTACACGCACTCCCTCGTCGGCGCGCTCGTGCTCGCCGCGCTGTTCGGCGCCGTCGCCGCGTGGCGGCTCGGCCGGGAGGCCGGCGTGGTCCTCGGCGCCGTCGTGTTCTCGCACTGGCTGCTCGACCTCGTCGTGCACCGCGCGGACCTGCCGATCCTGCCCGGTAACGTCGGCGACCTGCCGACGTTCGGCTTCGGGCTCTGGCGGCTGCCCGCCGTCTCGGCCGTCGTCGAGCTGCTGATGCTGGCCGTCGGCATCGGCCTCTACTGGCGCGCGGCGGCCAAACACGACCCGAAACGCGCGCGGGTGCTGGGGCTGACCGCCGCACTGTGCGGGGTCATCACCTTGGGCACCGACCTTCTGGGCGTGTGATCAGCAGGCCGAACCCGCGACCGGCGCGGTGAACGCGGCGGCGACCCACTTGTCGTCGGCCACCTTCCGGAAGCCGTTCTGGACGCCGGGCAGGGCGTCGAACTGGGCGTCACGCAGGTACTTCCCGACGATCTTCGCGTTGCCGTCGGCGGTTTCGCGGGCGTTGAGGACGTCCGCGGTCACCGTGACCTTGCACCCGGTGGCCGAAGCTCCCGACGCCTGCTTGTCCGTGTTCAGCGCGTAGATGACGATGACCGCGACGATGGCACCGAGAATCATCAGCGTTTTCTTCGACATAACGAGGACCACGCCTTCCTTCACCACGAATCCCGTCCCACGCCAAGGGTAGGCAATCCTTTACCCAGACCAACAGCGCCGGGCGGCCTAACCACCCGGATACGCCAATCAAGGCGACCTGGCGGTGACGCACCGTGCCCGCCGGACCACGCAAAAGCCCCCTTCCCGACATTTCGGGAAGGGGGCTTTCGTCGGTCGATCAGCCCTGGGCGATCTTCTTGGCCAGGTTGTCGTCCAGCGTCGCGAGGAACTCCTCGGTCGTCTGGAACGGCTGGTCCTTGCTGATGAGCAGCGCCAGGTCCTTCGTCATCTGACCGCTCTCGACGGTTTCGACGACGACCTCTTCCAGCTTGTTCGCGAAGTCGATGAGCTCCTGGTTGCCGTCCAGCTTGCCGCGGTGCTCGAGGCCGCGGGTCCAGGCGTAGATCGACGCGATCGGGTTCGTCGACGTCGGCTTGCCCTGCTGGTGCTGGCGGTAGTGCCGGGTGACCGTGCCGTGCGCGGCCTCGGCCTCGACCGTCCGGCCGTCCGGCGTGCGCAGCACCGACGTCATCAGGCCGAGCGAGCCGAAACCCTGCGCGACCGTGTCGGACTGGACGTCACCGTCGTAGTTCTTGCACGCCCAGACGTAGCCGCCCTCCCACTTCATCGCCGCGGCGACCATGTCGTCGATCAGGCGGTGCTCGTAGGAGATGCCCTTGGCGTCGAAGTCGGCCTTGAACTCGGCCTGGAAGATCTCCTCGAAGACGTCCTTGAACTGGCCGTCGTAGGCCTTGAGGATCGTGTTCTTGGTGGAGAGGTACACCGGCAGGCCGCGGTCGAGGCCGTACTGGAGCGAAGCGCGCGCGAAGTCCTCGATCGACTTCTTGTAGTTGTACATCCCCATGGCGACGCCGCCGCCCTCGGGGAACTTCGCGACCTCGAACTCCATCGGCTCGGAGCCGTCGTCCGGGGTGTAACTGATGGTCAGCGTGCCCGGGCCGGGGACCTTGAAGTTGGTCGCCTTGTACTGGTCGCCGTGGGCGTGACGGCCGATGATGATCGGCTTCGTCCACGTCGGCACCAGCCGCGGGATGTTCTGGATGACGATCGGCTCGCGGAAGATCACGCCACCGAGGATGTTGCGGATGGTCCCGTTCGGGGACAGCCACATCTTCTTGAGGCCGAACTCTTCGACGCGCGCTTCGTCCGGGGTGATCGTGGCGCACTTGACGCCGACGCCGTGCTTCTTGATGGCGTTCGCGGCGTCGATGGTGACCTGGTCGTCGGTGCGGTCCCGCTCCTCGATACCCAGGTCGTAGTAGTCCAGGTTCACGTCCAGGTACGGGTGGATCAGCTTGTCCTTGATGAACTGCCAGATAATGCGGGTCATCTCATCGCCGTCGAGTTCGACGACGGTGCCCTGGACCTTGATCTTGGCCATGAGCAGCGGTGCTCCTTCCGCGGATCTTCGCGTTCTTCTCTATAAGTCTCGCCGGTAGCGGTACAAGCGTACTGCTTGACGCAGCTGGATGGTTCAAGTAGTGGTCGGCATCAAGTCTCCACCCGTGGATTGTGGCCGGGATCACCGGGCACGACCCGCCGGTCACCCGATCCGACCGCTCGCCGAGCGATCGTCGCGCGAAGGGGTGAACCAGGGCACGATGCCATCCGTGAACTCATCATGCGGGAGGTGACGGCCATGTCGACCCATCGGTACAGCGAATACGAAGACGAATACGAGGACTACGAAGTCCCCACGGACGTGCTCGACGAGCGGCCGCGCCGGGGTGTCGCACACCTGGTGAGCGCGCTGGGCGGGCTGCTGCTCACCCCGGTCGCGCTGGGACTGCTGAGCTGGGGCGGGCTGCGGCAGCAACAACTGATCCAGGCCACCCTCAGCACCAACCGCGACCCGCTCGGCATCGCGCTGCTGGCCGGCGGGGCGATCCTGCTGCTGGTCGTCGCCGCGCTCGGGGCGCTGTCCGCCGTCGGCCCGATCCTGGGCGGGCTGATCTACGGCGTGCTGCCCGGTGTCGCCGCGATGGCCGTGCCCGAGTGGGGCTTCAAGCTGGTCAACCTGATGCCGAAGAGCGACATCGCCTACGGCGTCATGGACTTCCTGTTCATCGGCGGGTTGCTGGGTGTCGGTTTCCTGCTCGTGGGCAGCGGCCTGGCCAACGCGCTGGTCCGGCGGCGCCGCGAAGCCTGACGCGTGCCGATGGCAAAATCGGCGGATGGGACTGTTCACCGTCGCGGAGGCACGTGACGAACTGGCGCGGCTGCGGCCGGTCCTCGACGAACTGGTGCGCGTCCGCGCCGACGCGGCCGAGCTGGCCGCGTCCCTGCGGCCGGGTGGCCGGGCGACGGAGCTGGGCGGGCTGCCCGAGTGGAAGGCCGCGCAGGCCCGGCTCGACGACCTGATGACCACGGTGCAGCACACCGGCGCCGAGCTGAAGGGCTTCGCGCCGCTGCTCGTCGACTTCCCGGCCGAGCTGGACGGCACGGACGTCCTGCTCTGCTGGCTCGAAGGCGACCCGGAACTGGGCTGGTACCACCGGACCGACCTCGGCTTCGCGGGCCGCCGGCCGCTGAAAACCGCTGGTCGTCCCGGCTAGGTTGAGGTCGTGGACCACGACACCAGGGCCGCCGTCTTCGACGGCACAGCCGAGCGCTACGACGAAGACCCCTTCCACGCCTCGGTGGCGGAGGCGCTGGTCGCGCCCCTGCCGGAGGGGCCCGAGCTGGTCCTCGACGTCGCGTGCGGCACGGGCTTCGCGGCGTACGAGGCGTTGCGGCTGAAGCCGTCGCGGGTGCTCGCCGTGGACCTGTCCCCGGCGATGGTCGCCCGGGCCGAGTCGAAGGCGGCTTCGCTGGACCCGTCGGGCGTGATCACGTGGCAGGTCGGGCCGGCGGTGCCGATGCCGGCCGAAGACCGCTCGGCCGACGTAGTGCTGTGCGCGTCCTCGCTGCACTTCCTGGGCGCGGTGGCGTTCGCCGACTGGCTCCGCGTGCTGCGCCCGGGCGGGCGGCTGGCGTTCTCGGTGGTGTCGGGGCTGCGGTTCCGGCCGTCCGGGCCGTTCGCGGAACTGGTGCCGAAGGACCTCACGTTCCCCACGGACGAAGCCGGGGCCGGGGCGTTGGCGGCGGGATTCGTGGACGTCTCGGCGAAGACGTTCGCGGTCGGGTCGCGGAGTGTGTTCGTGGTGCACGCGACGGCTCCGTGAAGATCGAGGACTGGCTGGCGCGGTTCGCCGACGGCCACCTCACCGACGTCGCTTCTGACGGGGGCCGGATCAGCCTGCGGCTGGAGGCGTACACCGACTACCGGTTGACGCCGGGCGAGGTCAGCGTCGTCGAGGTCTTCGAGCTGAGTGCCGACCAGGGCGAGCTGGAGATGGCCGGACCGCCGGTCGCGGACCACTCGCTGGAAGAACCCTGGTGCCGGGAAGAAGACGGGCTGGTCACGGTCGAGTTCGTCGCGCCCCTGCGGATCCGCGTGACGGCACCCGTCTTCGAGACGAAGCTGCTGCGGACCGACCGGCGGCCGGTACTCCCGAAGCCGTCCGCAAACGCTTGCACCGTGCGGCTCACCGACCCGCTGGATCCCGTGCGGTGGCAAGAGGCCCTCGGCCCCACGGTGACCTGGCGGATCTACAGCGGCGAGGCGAACACACCCGCCGATCCCGACGGCTGGTTCCTCCAGCGCCGGGACCGGCTGGCGACGTCCCGCACCGGCGTCTTCTGCCGGACAGCCGGGGACCGCGTGACCCTCGACCGCCACGACGCGGACGACGACCTGTGGCAGGCCGTCCGGCTGCTCGCCGCCGGGACCGCGAGCCGCGTGTGGTGCGGGAACTGCGTGTTCGCCCCGGCCGACTGGGTCACCTGGCTGACGACCGGGGCGCTTCCGCCGTTGGAGCGCCTCAGGCCGTGAAGTGGACCTCGCCGTGGGTGGCCGGGCCGTCCGGTGTGCCGCAGTGCTGGACGAACGTCGCGTCGAGAGCCGCGACCGTGCCGTCGGCCGACTGGTCGAGGCGGTCGATCGTGAAGTCGGCGTAGTCGTCGCCGCAGCCGAAGTTGCCGGTCACCGTGAGGAAGCCCGGGGTCGCGGTGGCCGGCTCCGACGACAAGCGGAATCGAGCGCCCGGGTAGGCGCCCGGGTGCAGCGTCTCGCCCGCCGGCGCGCTCAGCTCGACCCGCAGGTCGTGGAAGCCGGACTGGACGTCGATCTTCAGGACGTCGTCGTTCACCCAGACCCGGATCTCGTCACCGGGTCCGCGGTAGCTCGCGGAGCCCTGTAGCGGCCAAGCGCCGTCTGCCGAGGTGTAGGCGACCGTCTGGACCGGATCCGCCGAAGCCACCGGCACGAAAGCGAGACCCAGCGCCAGCGTGGACGCGGCGAGCACACCGGTGCGCAGCATGGTTTTCAAGGACAACCTCCCCAGTCAGGGCCGCCTCCCGCGGCACTGACGGCGATGATGGCACCGGTCGCGAGCCGCGCGCCGGGTTTGCGCGGTTCGCCACTTTTCGCCGGGCCGTGCAACCGTTTCCGGCGTCCCGGTCACCGGTGCAGCGACGCGCCCTTGAGGATCTTGTCCACGGCGTTCTTCGGGCCGTGCAGCGCGAGGCCCGCCAGCGCCAGCTTCTCCCCCGGCACCGCGCGGACCGCCGCCCGGTTGTCGACGTCGTTGCCCGTGTGGAACAGCTCGTCGGTGAAGATCGAGATGCGCAGGCCGCGGCCGAGGGCACGGCCGTGCGCCGCGGTGAGGACGTCCGCCGTGCCGGAGAAGACCAGCACCGGCTGGCCGAACATCGGCAGGTAGGCCGTGCCGTCGGCGTCTTCGTAGGGCTCGCCCATCAGCTCGGGCTTGACGTGCGCGATGCCGCTGACCAGGAACGCGGTGACGTTGAGCCGCTGCCAGGACGCCAGGTCGTCACGCAGCAGGACGGCGATCTTCGTGTCGAAGGAACTCATGCGAAAAGCGTCGCCCGCCGCCGACGCCTGCGTCTTGTACGTTCTTGACATGGAGGCGCGCGTCTCGGCTTGGCGGCCGGCGGTCCCGGGGATCGCCGAGGTCTTCCACGCGCGGTTCATCACGCACGCCTACCCGCTGCACACGCACGACACGTGGACGCTGCTGATCGTCGACGACGGCGTCATCCGCTACGACCTGGACCGCCACCACCACGGCGCGCTCGGCCCGGCGGTGACACTGCTGCCGCCCAACGTCGCGCACGACGGGCGGGCCGCGACCAGCCACGGCTTCCGCAAGCGCGTGCTGTACCTGGAGGCACCGGTGCTGGGCGAGGACCTGATCGGCGCGGCCGTCGACCGCCCGAGCCTCGCCGACGGCCTGCTGCGCACCCGGATCCACCAGCTGCACGAGTCGCTGGCCGAACCCGGCGACGCGTTCGAGGCCGAAAGCCGGCTCGCGCTGGTCGCCGACCGGCTGCGCGTCCACCTCGGGCAACCCACGGCTCACGAACCGAAACGCGGGCTCGCCGACGAGCTTCGCGACTTGCTCGACGCGAAGCTGCCCGAAGCGATGACCCTCGCCGAAGCCGCGGACGCGCTCGGAGCGCACCCCGCGTACCTCGTGCGCTGCTTCGGCGCACGGTTCGGGCTGCCGCCGCACCGCTACCTCACCGGCCGCCGCGTCGACCGGGCGCGGCGGCTGCTGCTCGACGGCGCGCCCGCCGCCGACGTCGCCGCGGCCGCCGGCTTCACCGACCAGGCGCACCTGACGCGCCACTTCAAGCGCTACCTCGGCACCACACCCGCCCGGTACTCGAAAACCCGCTGACCGGCCACGATCGAGCACGTTCGAAGACAGCTCCTGTGTCAAGATGTCGGCATGCTGCGCGAACTCCACCTCACCGGCGACCCCGCGGCCGACAAGCTGCTCAACGACGATCCGTTCGCCCTGCTCGTCGGCATGCTCCTGGACCAGCAGTACCCCATGGAGCACGCGTTCGCGGGCCCGCGGAAGATCGCCGACCGGATGGACGGCTTCGACATCGCCAAGATCGCCGCGACCGACGTCGAAACGTTCGTCGAGATGTGCGTCGTACCGCCCGCCATCCACCGCTACGGCGGTTCCATGGCGCGCCGCGTGCACGCCCTCGCCCAGCACATCATCGAGACCTACGACGGCCACGCAGACGGGATCTGGACCGCCGGACGCCCGAAGCCCGACGCCGCCGAAGTCCTCAAGCGGCTGCGGGCGCTGCCCGGTTTCGGCGAGCAGAAGGCGAAGATCTTCCTCGCGCTCCTCGGCAAGCAGCGCGGCGTCGCGCCGAAGGGCTGGCGCGAGGCGGCCGGTGCGTACGGCGACCGCGGTTCCCGCCGGTCCATCGCGGACGTCACCAACGCCGAGACGCTCGCCCAGGTCCGCGCGTTCAAGAAGGCCGCCAAAGCGGCGGCCGCCGCCGGCTAACGCACCCACACGCGCAACGGGCCGAGCGGCTCGGCGCCGTGGCCGAGGGCGGCTCGCAACGCGTCACCGTGCTCGTAGCCGACCACCGGAGCGCCGGGGAACGCCGACGCCACCGCCGCGACCGCGCCCGGCCACCGCTGGGCCGGCGCCGCTGCCGCGAAGTTCGACAGGCCGGTGACGCCGGAGCCGCGGTGCGCGACGACGACGTCGTCACCGCGGGCCAGCACCACGACCGAGTCGTCGACCGGGAAGCCGTGCTCGGTGTGGCGTTGCCAGCCCGGCTCGGGAACGCCTGGCCCGCAAGCGATCCACGTCGCGTCGAACAGCACCGCGAAGCCCTCGACGGAGAGGTCGAGGGTCGCGAAGCTGTCCTTGATCGAGCAGCCCGGCGAATCGTCGACGAGCGGCAGGACGTCCGCGGCCGTGGCGCGCGGGTCGAGCGTCACCGCGTCCGGGTAGTAATCGGGCGTGCGACGGCGGCTCGTCCAGGCCCGCGGGCCGAACCGTCCGCCGCCGCAGACCAGGGCGCACCAGGACGCGTTCTCCGCTACTGCCTCGCGAACCGCCACGCACCAACCCTTTCACAGCAGGCCGGCGAGTTTGTACAGCACGAGACTGCCCGCCACCGCGACGTTCAGGCTCGCGCCCATGCCGACCATCGGGATCTCGACGACGGTGTCGAGCAGGTCCAGCGCCTCCGGCGGGATGCCCGTCTGCTCGTGGCCCAGCACCGCGATGGTGCGGCCGCGGGCGGCCGGCAGGTCGGCCAGCCGGACGGCCTCCTCGGCCAGCTCGACGCCGACCACCCGCGTGCCCGCCGCCCGTTCGCGGTTCAGCCAGCCCGGCGGATCGTGCACCCAGTGCACGCATGCCGGGCGCCGCAACGTGTTCCCGCGCCGCAGCGCCTCCGGCACCCACGGGAACCGCGGCACGGCGAGGCACGCGCCGACCGCGTCACAGGTGCGCAGCAGCGTGCCGAGGTTGACGCCGTGCAGCGGCCAGAGCGGGGCGGCCACCAGGTGGCCCCAGCAGGGATGCGACTTGTTCCGCCGGGCGGCTCGCAGCTCGTGTGGCGTGCGGACCCGGACCGAGGGGCTCACCGGCGCCGAGGCGCGGCGCCTCCGATGTTGTCGACCATGCCCCGATTCTAGCCGACGGCGACCTCTTCACGGCGTTCCCGGACCCGGCCCCAGGCCATACTCACCAGCAGCAGCGCCACGAGTGTCAGCGCCGCCGCGACCTCCGGCAGCACCAGCGGGCCCGCGGAGTCGAGGACCGCGCCGCCGACGACGCCCGACAGGCCGACGCCCAGGTAGATCGCCGACGCGTTGAGCGAGAGCACCAGGCCCGCGTGGCCCGGGGCCAGCTCGATCAGGCGGTGCTGCACCGGCGGGCTGAACGACCACGTCGCCACGCCCCACACGAACAGCGTGACGCCGGCCGCGATCGGCGTCGTCGTCGCGATCGGCAGCAGCGCCAGCACGACGGTGATCCCGGCCGTCACGACGAGCAGCGGCGCGCGTGAACCCCAGCGGTCGGCCGCCCGGCCACCGGCGAAGTTGCCGACCGCCCCGCCGACGCCGTAGCAGAAGAGCAGCACCGTGACCGCCGTGCCGTGGACACCCGCGGTCGCGGCCAGCAGCGGGGACACGAACGTGTAGACCATGAACGCGGCGAGGCACCCGAGGACCGTCACGGCCAGCATGACGAGCACGCGCGGGTCGCGGCCGGCGGCGAACCGCTCGGCCAGGCTGACCCGCGGCGGCGCGGCGACCGGCGGCAGCGCCAGCCGCACGGCCAGCGCACTCGCCAGGGAGAACACCGCGACCAGCGCGAACGCCGTCCGGTAGCCGAGGTGCTGCGAGATGAGGCTGCCCAGCGGCACGCCGAAGATGAGCGCGACGGTCAGGCCGCCGAACACCAGCGCGATCGCGCGGCCCCGGCGTTCGGGGCTGGTCAGCTGGGCCGCGACGGCGCTCGCCGCCGGGGTGAACACCGCGGCACCGATCGCGGTCACCACCCGGGCGACCAGGAGCGTGCCGTAGCCGGGCGCGAGCGCGGCGAACAGGTTGCCGGCCGCGGTGACGACGAGCGCGGCGACCAGCAGCGTGCGGCGTTCCCAGGTGCCGGTGACGGCGGCGAACAGCGGCGAGCCGATCGCGTACGCGATGGCGAAGGCGGTCACGAGCTGCGCCGCGGCGGTGGCCGAGACGTGCAGCTCACCGGTCAGCGCGGGCAGCAGCCCGGCGACGATGTAACCGCTGGTCCCGACGCCGAACGCGCCGAAGGCGAGTACCGAGATCCTCGAGGACGAGGGTGCGGACATGGGTGTTGCCCCCAAAACGAGCGGGTGATTGGTTCGACGAACGTCGTAGTTCGATGGCTACCGTACTACGGAGGGGCGACAATTTCGACCGGCGTCGTACTATGGACCCATGGCCAAGTCCGTCACCCTGCTGCCGCTCGTCCACCCGGAGCGGGACGAGATCACCGTCGAGGGCGTGCTCCGCGCCCTCGCCGACCCCGTCCGCCTGGCGATCGTCCGGCAGCTGGCAGCGTCGGATCGCGAGCTCTCGTGCGGCGCGCTGACCGTCTCGGTGACCAAGTCCACAATCACCCACCACCTGGGCATCCTGCGGCAGGCCGGCGTCGTCGCGGGCCGCCAGGAGGGCACCACCCGGTTCAACTCGTTGCGCCGCAAGGATCTTGACGCCCTGTTCCCGGGCCTGCTGGACGGCGTTCTCGCGGCGCCTCGCTGACCCACGCGCCGCGGGTGTGGATCGTCACCCGATATCGGGATGACAACGACCCCCTCCGTCGGTTGGACTGTGGGCAGGGCAGCTCACGGCGCTGGGGCCGGATGGCTGTCTTCCTTTTTGACCACACACTGAACCGATCCAGAAATCAACTCCGGACCGGCCAAGTAATCGATTTCTCACTGAGATTCTGACCCTGAAAGGAGTGCCGTGCCCGTCGCGCTGCTCGCGCTCGCCATCGGAGCCTTCGGCATCGGGACCACCGAGTTCGTCATGATGGGCGTGCTGCCCCAGACGGCCGCCGACTTCGGCGTCGACATCCCGACCGCCGGCTACCTCATCTCCGGATACGCCCTCGGCGTAGTCGTCGGCGCCCCGCTGCTCACGGCAGCCGCCGTCCGGCTGCCGCGCAAGACCATGCTGCTGGCCATGATGGGCCTGTTCACGCTGGGGAACGCCCTCTTCGCGCTCTCTCCGAACCAGGAGTTCGGCGTCGCGTTCCGGTTCCTCGCCGGGCTGCCCCACGGCGCGTTCTTCGGCGCCGGCGCGGTCGTCGCGTCCGGCCTCGTCGGCCCCGGCCAGCGCGCCAAGGCCGTGTCGATGATGTTCCTCGGCCTGACCCTGGCGAACGTCATCGGCGTGCCGCTGGGCACGCTGCTCGGCCAGCAGGTCGGCTGGCGCGCCACCTTCGGCGTCGTCGCCGTGATCGGGCTGGTCGCCGCGGCCGCCATCGCGAAGCTGGTGCCGCACCAGGGCAAGCCCGCCGAAGCGTCGCTGCGCACCGAACTCGGCGCGTTCAAGCGGCCGCAGGTGCACCTGGCGCTGGCGATCGTCACGTTCGGGCTGGGCGGCGTGTTCGCCTGCCTGAGCTACATCACCCCGATGCTGACCGACGTCGCCGGCTACTCGCCCTCGAACGTCACGCTGCTGCTGTCCCTGGCCGGCGTCGGCATGACGATCGGCAACCTGCTCGGCGGCCGGCTGGCCGACAAGGCCCTGATGCCGGGCCTGTACGCGGCGCTGCTCGCGCTGGCGTGCGTGCTGGGCGTGTTCACCATCACCGCGCAGGGCAAGGTCGGCGCCGCGATCACGATCTTCTTCGTCGGCGTCGCGGGCTTCATGATCGGCCCGATGATGCAGGCGCGGATCATGGAGAAGGCCGGCGGCACCCCGTCGCTGGTCTCGGCGGCGGTGCAGTCGGCGTTCAACATCGCCAATTCGATCGGCGCCTACCTGGGCGGCCTGGTCATCGCCGGCGGCCTCGGCCTGCTCGCCCCCAACTGGGTCGGCGCGCTCCTGGCCGTCTTCGGACTGTCGCTGGCGATCGTGTCGGGCACTTTGGACCGTCGCGAAGCCAAGGCCGAGCGCCACGAACGCGAACGCGAACTCGCGATGGCGTCCTAAGCGGACTAGGACGAGCTGAACGGGCCGCCGGTGATCGTCAGGGCCACGAAGAGGATCAAGGCGGCCAGGCCCACGTAGGTGATGATGTCGACGACCTTGCCGCGGATCGCCAGCAGCCCGGCCCTCTCCGTCGACAGCACCGCCCGCAGCACCGCGGCGACGAGGAGCGCGGCGCCGATCAGCGCCGCGCCCTCGCGCCAGTGGTACTGGAAGATCCGCAGGGCGGCGACCGCCGCCACCACCAGGACCGCCGCGAACGGCAGCTGGGTGAACCTCGCCTGCCGTGGCCGGCGGTCCCGCTGGTCCCGCCGGTCTTCGGTCATCGTCATCAGCCCTGAGCGCCTTGAACGCCGCGGATCGAGCGCTCCGCCGCTTCGACGACGTTGCTCACCAGCATCGCCCGGGTCATCGGGCCGACACCGCCGGGGTTCGGCGAGATCCAGCCCGCCACCTCCGCCACGTCCGGGTGAACATCGCCGGTGAGCTTGCCGTCCACGTGGGACACACCGACGTCGAGCACCGCGGCGCCCGGGGCGACCATGTCCGGCGTGATGATCCCCGGCACCCCGGCCGCGGCGACCACGATGTCCGCGCGGCGGACTTCGGCGGCGAGGTCGCGGGTGCCCGTGTGGCACAAGGTGACGGTGGCGTTCTCGCTGCGGCGGGTCAGCAGCAGGCCCAGCGTGCGGCCGACGGTGATGCCGCGGCCGACGACGGTGACGCGCGCGCCGTTCAGCTCGACGCCGTGGCGCTTGAGCAGCTCGACGATCCCGTACGGCGTGCACGGCAGCGCGCCGGGCTCGCCCAGCACGAGCCGGCCGAGGCTGACCGGCGCGAGGCCGTCGGCGTCCTTGTCCGGGTTGACGCGCTCCAGCACGCGGTTCGCGTCGAGGTGCTTCGGCAGCGGCAGCTGGACGAGGTAGCCGTGACAGGCCGGGTCGGCGTTGAGGTCGTCGATGACGGCTTCGAGCTTCTCCTGGGTGATGTCGGCCGGCAGGTCGCGGCGGATCGAGTTGATCCCGATCTTCCCGCTGTCCGCGTGCTTCATCCGCACGTACGAGTGCGAGCCCGGGTCGTCTCCAACCAGGACAGTGCCCAGGCCCGGCGTCACCCCCTTCGCGGCCAGCGCCGCGACGCGCGGCTCGAGCTCCGCGAAAATGGCGTTCTTGGTGGCCTTGCCGTCGAGAATCTTCGCCGTCACGGGGTCCATTCTGGCAAAGGGGCCCCCGCGCGTCGCTTCCAGGCGTACGCGGTCGCAACGCGTAGAGTGATCGCTACTCCCGAGCGGTCCCCGGTGATCTTGCCCGCGATCAAGCTGTGATCTATGGCACGTCGCATCTCCCGAGGTCAGACCGTGTGCCGCCGGGCGGCGGAGCGGCAAAACCCACATGCGGGGTGCACTCGCGCGCGCGAACAGTCAAAATGTCCCCGTGGCACAACCGACGACGCAGTTGAACGCGACGGAGCAGGACACCCTGGTCAAGCAGATCGGGCTGGCTTTGCTGCGCGCCGCCCCCCGCGACTGGCGCAAGGTCAGCGCGGAGTACCGAGCCGTCGGGAGGTACCACGAGCTGACCGGCGAGATCGTCACCGAAGACGGCACGGTGCACGAATGGCTCGCCACCCACGACATCGCGACCCTCTTCGGGCGGTTGCGCGGTGGCATGTACCGCGACGGCCGAGGCACCTGGTTCAACGCGCGGTACCAGCTGGACCACCCGTCCAGCTACAACCTCGAGTACAACCGCGACGAACCCGTGTGGAACCTCGCGCCGCCCCCACAGGCCTATTCGGACGAACTGCGCATGTTCCCCCGCACGGAGGAGAACGTGCCCGAGTGGCTGATCCGGCGGATGTCCGGGCTCGGCCCGGAGCAGCCCGGCCCGCACTTCCGGATCGCCCGGATCTTCGACACGATCGGCCCGGCGGGCCGTCCGGTGATCAACCGGCCGGAGCTCGAGGTCGACGAGCAGGACCGCCTGCTGGAGTACCTGAACCGCGCGCCGCTGGTCGTCACCGAACGCGGTTACGACATCGACCGGCTGGCGCAGGCTCCCGAGGCCACCGTCCCGGTCGCGTTCCACAGCGACGGCCAGTGGATCTGGCCCGCCGCCGTCAACTTCTACCTCGACAAGTACGGCGTCTCGCCGGAGCCGGACCTGGTCGAGCACGTCCGCGCGGTCGGCTTCAAGCTGCCGCCGGTCGACGAGCCGACGCTGCAGGCCGCCGGGGCGTACCTGACCCGGGGCAACCAGCAGCCGCCGCAGCAGCGCCCGGCCGGGCCGCCGCCGCAGGGACCCCCGCCGGGCCCGCCGCCGCAGCAGCAGATGCCGCAGCAGCAGGCACCGCCGCCGGCCCCCGCGGGCCCGCCGCCGGCCGCGATGGCCGCCGCCGCAGCGGCGGCACCGTCCGCCGCGCCGCCGCAGCAGCAGGAGCCGCCGGCGCAGGTCGAGCCGCCGTTGCTGACGCACGGGGCCGAGCCCGAGGCCCCGGCCGAGGAGCACTACGAGGACGAGGCGCACGACGGGCAGCAGGAGTACGCCGAGGACGGCTACGACGACCAGGAGTTCGAGGACCGCTTCGCCGAGGACGACCAGTACCCCGAAGACGGCCACTACGAGCAGGCCGGATCGAACGGCACCGCACCGGAACCCGGCCGGGTGCCGGACCTCGACGAGACCGCGGAGTACGTGCCCGATCAGCCGATCGGGGACGAGCCGGGCCGCGGGGCCTTCCAGCCGCCGCACGACGGCGTGGCGTTCGACGGCGGTCAGCCGGAGCAGGACGACGAGCCGTCGCACGCCGCCTTCCCGCAGGGCCGGCACGAGGACGACGCCGCGTTCCAGCCGGACGAGGAACCAGCCCACGCCGCCTTCGAGCCCACCCAGGACCCCGCCGGGCGGACCGTGTTCCAGCCCGCCGGTCCGCAGCACGACGACGAGCCGTCGCACGCGGCGTTCCAGCCGGACCAGGAGGACGAGCCGGCGCACGCCGCCGCGTTCGACCCGGGCCCGCCGACCATGATCACCCAGCCCGAGGTGCCCGGCGTGCTGCCGGTGCCGGAGCCGCCGGCCGCGCAGGCCGAGCCTGCCCCGCAGGCGGCCCCGCGATCCGGCCGCCGGGCGCTGCGCCGCGAGACCCCCGACCACCCCGTGCTGGCCGGGCTGCAGACCAAGCTGGACGAGCTCGACGTCCCGGAAAGCGGCTACAAGCTGGGCGAACCCGCCGAGCACGGCTGGAGCGTCGAGCAGGTCGAGGACGGCTGGCGCGTCGGCTGGTACGACGGCAAGCTCAGCAACCCCGCGGTCTTCGGCGACGCCGAGGACGCGGCCGCGTTCATGCTCGGCAAGCTGCTGCTCCACCCGGAGGGCCACGTGCCCGCCGAGGAGCCGCCCGCGCCGGAGCCCGAACCGGAACCGGAACCCGAGCCCGAACCGGAACCGGCGCCGCAGCGGGTCGTCGCGACGCTGTCGCCGGAGATCGCGACCGGCTCCTACCCGGTCCGCAAGCCCGAGCCGGTGCCCCCGCAGGAGCAGACGGCGTTCACCAGCGCCGACGAGCTGTTCGGGGACCTCGAAGACGACGAGCCGCCGACCCCGCCCCGGCCGTCCGGCCCGCCCGCACCCGCGCCGGTGCCCGCCGGGCCGCCGCCGGTGGCCCAGCAGCTCGCGCAGCAGCAGGCCGGACCGCCGCCCGCGGCTCCGGCACCGCCGCGACGTGAGCCGCCGCAGGCCGCGCCGACGGTCCTGGCCCCGGTGCCCCAGGGCGCCCCGATGATCCCGCCGGGGACGTCGCCGCAGCGTCCGGAGCCGGCCCGCCCGGCCGTCAACGGCGGCGGTGGTGGCGGCAACCAGCAGTGGCCGATCGGGCCGATGTCCGGTGAGCCGCCGCTGACGCTGTTCCGCGGCAAGGAGCTGCGCGAGCTGCCCGCGGGCAGCGAGCTGGACCGCTTCGGCGGCCCGAACGGCAACCTGACGTACGCCGCGGGCACGCCGTTCGCGGAGCGGTCGCTGGTGCCGGAGTGGATCAACCGGCCGTACCACGTGTACCGCGTGCAGCGGCCGCTGGAGACGCTCGCCGGCGTCGCGATCCCGTGGTTCAACCAGCCCGGCGGCGGGTCGGCGTACCTGCTCCCGGCGTCGATCGAGGAACTGGTCGCCGACGGCGCCCTGCTCGAGCTCGACCCGGGTGAACCGCCGATCGACTGAGACTGTGAAAACCGGCGGCGAGCTGTGTGCTCGCCGCCGGTTTTCTTTGTCTAGCGGACGATCAGGCCGTGCGCGGCGGCGAAGGCGATCGCGGTCTCCATGTCGATCTGCGCGCCCCGGAGGTCGGCCTGCACCAGGGCGTTCGCGTCGAGCCGCGCGCCGCGCAGGTCCGCGCCGTCGAGCTTCGCGGCCTGCAGGCGGGCGCCCGTCAGGTCGCTGCCCCGCAGGTCCGCGCCGGTCAGGTCGGCCTCGGTCAGGTTGGCTTCGCGCAGCCGCAGCCCGGACAGCCCGAGCCGGCGTAGCCGCGCCTTCGCGAGCGACGCCAGCGAGAGGTCGCACTCGGTGAGCGCGATCCCGCCGAAACCGCTGTCGCCGAACGACGAACCCAGCAGCGAGCACGACGACCAGCGGCTGTCGACGAGCACCGTCCGGTCGAACGTGCACGAGCGGAACGCCGACGCCTCGTGCCGCGAGCGCGACAGGTCGGCGCGGCTGAAGTCGCAGTCGTCGAACGTGCAGCCGCGGGTCTGCAGCCCGCTCAGGTCCGCCCCGGTGAAGTCGCAGCCGGTGAACCGGCGCTTTTCCCACCACTGGCCGGACAACCCCGCTTCGCGGTAGTCCTCACCGGTTTCCAGCACGGCCCCAGGGTGTCACACCGCCGTGGCGACGCCGCAACCGTCCACTATGGACGGCGGTTGACCAGGTCCGCGCCCTGGACGTAGTTCATCGCCGCGACGTACTCGGGCAGCTGGGCGCGGCGCATCATCTCCGCTTCGTCCAGGTTCTCCAGCCGGGTCTGGATCCACCAGAGGTTGCCGAACGGGTCGCGCACCCGCCCGACGCGGTCGCCGAAGAACAGCTCCGTCTGCCGCGTCACCTCGATCGCGCCCGCCTCGATCGCCCGCCGCTGCGTCTCTTCGCTGTCCGGCACGTAAAGCCGCAGGTACGCCGGGGTGCCGGCCCAGCCGTCCGGGGAGTCGAAGGCCATCACGACCGCGTCGCCGACGCGGACCTCGGCGTGCCCGATCTTCCCGTCCGCGCCGACGACCCGGCCCAGCTCCTCGGCGTCGAAGGCGCGCTTCAGGAAGTCGAGCAGCCCGGCGGTGTCGTGGCCGATGATCCACGGGGTGACCGTCGTGTAGCCGTCGGGAACGGGGTTGACCATGGTTCCTCCTCTGTTGTCCGTGCGGGCAACGCTAAAGGCGAATTAGGACGGATCCTGACCGCTGCATACTGGCGTCATGGGAGTTCCGCTGCGGCCGCTGGCGGTCACCTCGCGCACGCGGTCGAGCTACCGCGAGTTCGCGCCGCCGCCCGCGCTGGCGGACGTGGTTGCCTGCGGCTGGCACGGGCGCACCGGCTGGGCGCGGCCGCTGCGTGTGCTCCCGGACGGCTGCGCGGACCTGGTCTGGGACGGCGACGCGCTCACGGTGGTCGTCACGGCCGGCGCGTCGCTGCGGCTGTGGGTGCCGGCCTCGGCGTCCCGCGTCGGCGTGCGGCTCCGGTGTGGCGCGGCGAGTGCGGTGCTCGGGACGCCGATGGCGGAGCTGCCCGCGGGCGCGACCCGGCTGAGCGACCTGTGGGGCGCCACCGCCCGACGCGCTTCGGACGTCCTGGCCGCCACCGAGGATCCCTTGGTGCAGCGGGAAGTCCTCGAAGGACTGGTCGCCGCGCGCGGCGCGGCTCCCGACCGGCGGGTGCTGGCCGCGGTCCACGCGCTGGGCGGGCCCGGGACGCGGACGGCCGACGTCGCGGGCGAGCTGGGTGTCAGCGACCGCGCGTTGCGGCGAAACCTGGCGCACGCGGTCGGCGCCGGGCCGAAGCAGGTGCACCGGATCCGGCGGTTCCAGCGGTTCCTGCGGCGGTTGGAGCCCTTGGCTGCCGGGCGGACGTCACTGGCGGCCGTCGCCGCGGACCTCGGGTACGCCGACCAGTCGCACCTCGGGCGCGACTGCCGCCGGCTGTCCGGCTCCTCCCCCGCCGCGCTCGTCCGCGTGGCCGAAAAGTTCCAGACGCCGCCCGCCGCGCGCCGCGAAGATCCGGGGCATGACCTTTCGCGTGACGATCGCGGTGCGCGCTGACGACCTCGACGTCAACGGCCACGTCCGCGGCCCGGCCTACCTCGCCTACGCCGACCACGCGCGCTGGTCGTGCGTCCAGGCCGCCGGGATCGACCCGGCCGAGCTGACCGCGCGCCGGATCGGGCCGGTCAACCTCGAGACGTCCGTGCGGTTCCGCCGTGAACTCCGCGGTGGTGCGGTCGAGGTCGGCTGCGAGTTCCACTGGGGCACGGGGAAGACGTCGCGGGTGACGCAGGAGTTCCGCACCTCCGACGGCACGCTCGTCGCCGAGGTCGAGAGCGTCTCGGGGCTGCTGGACCTGGACCGGCGGCGGCTGGTCGCCGACCCCGGCTCGTACTGGCGTGAGCTGGCCGCGCGTCCGGAGCTGCTCGGCCTGGCACCGAAAACGGGATGAGTTCTTCCGTGGCGGTCACTACGTTGGCGATGTGCCTGATCACGCCTTTGACGACGCCGGCCTCGCCGCGCTGTACGACGCCCTCAACCCGCGGGAGAGCTCCGGCGACTTCGAGTTCTACCTGCCGATGATCATGGCCGCGGAGTCGGTGCTGGACGTCGGCTGCGGCACCGGATCGCTGCTGCACTGGGCACGCGAGTCCGGCCACACCGGACGCTTGGTCGGGCTCGACCCGGCTCCCGGGATGCTCGCGCAGGCCCGCCGTCGTGACGACGTCGAATGGGTGCTCGGCGATTTGTCGACCGCGCGCTGGGACTGCGAGTTCGACTTCGCGGTGATGACCGGGCACGCTTTCCAAGTGCTGCTGACCGACGACGAGCTGCGGACGACGTTCGCGGCGATCCGGCGCGCGCTGAAGCCCGGCGGCCGCTTCGGGTTCGACACGCGCAACCCCGCGCGTCGCGCCTGGGAACGCTGGACGCCGGATCACGTGTGGCAAGTGGGCACGGTGCGTTCGTGGAACGACGCCGGGCCGTTCGAAGACGGCCTTGTCACCTTCAAAACGACCTTCGAGAGCCCGGACTGGGACGCGCCGCAGCACAGCGAGTCCACGCTGCGTTTCCTCGACGTGCCCTCGCTTTCCGCCTTCGTTGAAGAAGCCGGCCTGGTCGTCGACGAGCAGTACGGCTACTGGGACCGCACGCCGGTGACCGAGGCGAGCCCGGAGATCGTCACGATCGTCCGCCGCCCCTGAGTCACTGGAAGTCGCGTGACTTCGCCTTGATCCGCATCGGCAGCGCCTCGACGCGGTCGGCGAGGACGCTGACCACGCCGTCCGCCTTCTCGACCACGCCCCGGATCAGCAACGCCGGGCTGCTGCGCGCGACGCGGTGGTAGCGCTGCCACAGGCCGAGCGTGCAGATCACGTTGACCATCCCCGTTTCGTCCTCGATGTTGAGGAAGGTGATCCCGCCCGCCGTCGCCGGCCGTTGCCGGTGGGTGACCGCGCCGCCGATCAGCACACGCGCGCCGTCGTCGTGGTCGGCCAGGCGGTCGGCCGGCACGACACCGAGCGCGTCGAGGCGCTCGCGGATGAACTCCGTCGGGTAGCTGCCCGGGGACACGCCCGTCGCCCAGACGTCCGCCGCCGCGAGGTCGAGGCCGTCCATCCCGGGCAGCACCGGCGCCTGCGCGCTGATCAGGCCCGGGAGTTTCTCCGCGCGTTCACCGGCGACCGCGCCCGCGGTCCACAGTGCCTGACGGCGGTCGCCGCCGAAACTCTCGAACGCCCCCGCCGTGGCCAGCGCCTCGATCTGGGGTGTGGTCAGCCGGACGCGGCGGGCGACGTCGGCCATGTCGGTGAAGTCGCCCTTCGCCCGTTCGTCGACGATCTTCGTCGCCAGCTCCTCGCCGATCAGCCGGACGGTGCTCAGCCCGGTGCGCACGGCGTGCAGCTTTCCCTTGTCCGGCAACGCTTCGAGCGTCGCGTGCGGCAAGCTGCGGTTGATGTCCGGGCCGTGCACGGTGACACCGTGGCGGCGCGCGTCGGCGACCAGCGACTGCGGTGAGTAGAAGCCCATCGGCTGCGCGCGCAGCAGGCCGGCCAGGAACGCGTCCGGGTGGTAGAGCTTGAAGTAGGCGCTGGAGAACACCAGGTGCGCGAAGCTCAGCGCGTGGCTCTCGGGGAAGCCGAAGTTCGCGAACGCCTTGAGCTTCAAGAAGATCTTCTTCGCGAGCTCTTCCTCGACGCCGTTCACTGCAGCGCCTTCGAGGAACCGCTGCCGCAGCCGGTCCATCTTCTTCTCCGACCGCTTCGACCCCATCGCGTGCCGCAGCTGGTCGGCCTCCGCCGCGGTGAAGTTCGCGACGTCCAGCGCGATCTGCATCATCTGCTCCTGGAACAGCGGCACGCCCTTGGTCTTGCGCAGCGCCTTTTCCAGCAGCGGGTGGTCGTAGGTCCAGGTCTCCTTCTTCTGCTTGCGGCGGATGTACGGGTGCACCGAGCCGCCCTGGATCGGGCCGGGCCGGATCAGCGCCACCTCGACGGCGAGGTCGTAGAACTCGTCGGGTTTCAGCCGCGGCAGCGTCGCGAGCTGCGCGCGGCTCTCCACCTGGAAGACGCCGATCGCGTCGGCGCGGCCCAGCATCTCGTAGATCTTCTGGTCGGTGAGGTCGAGCTCGGCGAGATCGATCTTTTCGCCCTTGTAGTCCTCGACGAGGTCGAGCATGTAGTGCAGCGCCGAGAGCATGCCCAGGCCGAGCAGGTCGAACTTGACGAGGCCGGCGGCGGCGCAGTCCTCCTTCTCCCACTGGATCACGCTGCGGTTCGCCATCCGTGCCCACTCGACCGGCACGACCTGGCTCACCGGCTCCTGGCACATGACCATCCCGCCGGAGTGGATGCCGAGGTGGCGCGGGAAGTCCTCGAGCGCGAACGCGAGCTGCACGACCTCCTCCGGGATGTCGTGGTCGTGGTCCTTTTCCGTGGTGCGCAACGATCCCCAGCGGTCGATCTGCTTGCTCCAGGCGTCCTGCTGCCCGGGTGAGTACCCCAGCGCCCGCGCGGCGTCCCGGACCGCGGAGCGCGCGCGGTAGGTGATCACGTTCGCGACCTGCGCGGTTCTCAGGCGGCCGTGCTTCTCGAAGACGTACTGGATGGCCTCCTCGCGCCGGTCGGACTCGATGTCGAGGTCGATGTCCGGGTAGCCGTCGCGGTCCGGGGCGAGGAAGCGTTCGAAGAGCAGCTCGTGGGCGACGGAGTCGACCTTGGTGATGCCCAGGGCGTAACAGACGGCCGAGTTCGCGGCCGAACCGCGGCCCTGGCAGAGGATCTTGTTCTCGTTGCAGAACCGCACGATGTCCCAGACGATCAGGAAGTACCCGGGGAAGCCGAGGTCTTCGATGATGGCCAGCTCGTGCTCGATCTGTTTTCTCGCTCTTGCTTCGTGGTCCTTGCCGTCGAAGCGTTCTTTCGCGCCCTGTTCGGTGAGTTCGCGCAGGTAGGTCGTCTCGGTGTGGCCCTCGGGGACGTCGAAGGGCGGCAGCTTCGGCGCGATCAGCTTGAGCGGGAACGCGCATTCGATGCCCAGCAACGCCGAGCGCCGCACCGCACCGGGGTAGCGCCGGAACATGACGTCCATTTCGGCGCCCGAGCGGAGGAACGCGGCGCCGTCCGCGGGCAGCCAGCCCTCGAGCTCGTCGATCCCCCGCCGGGCCCGGATCGCGGCGAGCGCGTCGGCCAGCCGGGCCCGCTCGGGCCGGGCGTAGTGCGCGGCGGTGGTGGCGACGGTCGGCAGCCCGAACTCCTTCGCCAGCTCGGCCAGGAGGTCGTTGTGCGTGCTGTCGAGCGGCTGGCGGTGGTCGGTCAGCTCGACGTAGACGTTGTCGTGCCCGAATCTCTCGACGAGGTTCTTGAGGCTTTCCGCGGCGGCCGCCGCGCCGTGCGTGACGAGGGCCGAGCGCACCGCGCCCTTGCGGCAGCCCGTCAGCACCACGCACTGCCCGGCGACCTCCTCGGCGACCGCGCCGAGGTCGTAGACGGGCCGTCCCTTTTCGGCCTTGGGACTCTGGTTGTCGAAGCCGGACAGCTGCCCGGCGGTGATGGCGCGGCAGAGGGCCCGGTAGCCCTGGTCGCCGCGCGCCAGCAGCAGGAGATGCTCGCCTTCGGGGTCGGCGACGCCGTTCTGCGGGTTGCTCAGCCCGAAGCTGAGCTCGGTGCCGAAGACGGTGTTCACGCCGAGTTCCCGTGCGGCTTCGGCAAAGCGCACGACGCCGTACATGCCGTCGTGGTCGGTGAGGGCGATGGCGTCGAGGTTCAGCCGAGCGGCCTCCTCGACGAGTTCTTCGGGGTGGCTGGCGCCGTCGAGGAAGCTGAAGTTGGAGTGGCAGTGCAGCTCGGCGTAGGGCACCCGGACGGCCTCCCCGCCGTCGTCGCTGCCCCGTCCGGGCAGGTCACCGGGCCGCCGGTAGCCCTCGCGGTGACGGCCCCAGGCGGGACTGTCCCCGTGATCCCCGGGCGGCAGGTCCCCGTTCAGCCGCTGGGCGAGGTCCTTCCACGGGACGGGCGGGTTGTTCCACCCCATCTAGTGGCTCCGGTCCTCGTTGTTCTTGGCGGCCTCAAGCGCTTGGCGGCGGCTTCGCTCGATGGCGTCGTCGAGTTCCCGCCACGGGCGCTGCTCGTCGAGGGGGCTCCACCGGGTCGGCTGTTCGTCAGGGTCGTGCGGAGGCCAGCGCGGCTCTTCGGGTTCGGCCACGCGGTCGCGGATCTCGGCACGTGCGGCTTTCCGCCGGTGCCAGTTGGAGGGATGGTTCCAGCGACTCCGCTCCTCGGCCGCACTCCGGCTTTCCGCCTCCCGCGGCTGTACTGGGCTCCAGCTCTCGACCTCGCGCTGGATCTCCGGATCACCCAGCTGCCCCGGCCCGCCCGCCGCCATCCGGCCCTCCGGATCACCCAGCAGCTCCGGGCCACGACCTTCGGCCTCGGTCCGGCTCTCCGGATCAGCAAGCCGGTCTGGCCCGCCAACCGCAGTCCGGCCCTCCGGACCACCCCGCAACTCCGAGCCACAACCTTCGGCCTCGGTCCGGCCTTCCGGATCAGCAAGCCAGTCCAGCCCGCCAACCGCAGCCCGGCCCTCCGAATCACCCCGCAACTCCGAGCCACAACCTTCGGCCTCGGTCCGGCCTTCCGGATCAGCAAGCCGATCCGGCCCATCAACCGCAATCCGGCCCTCCGGATCACCGAGCCGGTCCGGCCCGTCGACCGCAGTCCGGCCCTTCGGATCACCCCGCAGTTCTGGGCCACAATCTTCGACCTCGGTTCGGCCTTCCGGATCAGCGAGCTGCCCCGGTCCATCGACCGCCGTCCGGCCCTCCACCTCGGTCCGGCTCTCCGGGTCGCGCGGCCACCCCAAGCCCCTTCGACCTCTCGTCGCGTTCTGGCGGCGGTTCTCCTCGGACAGGCGGGGCAGCGGGATCACCACGTCGTCGGATTCCGGGCGGGGCCGCGGTGTCCCCGGGTCGGCCAGCAACCAGTCGCGCAGCAGGCGTGCGTAGTCCTCGTCCATGCTCAGTCGTACACTCCCTCAACCGTCCACAAAGGATTTTCGGTGCCGGCGCAGCGCACCAGCACCGCTTCGGGTGGCTCGTCCGGTCCGCCGTCGCTCGCCAGCAGCAGCTGGAGCCGCGCGCGCTGCGGGCCCGGCCGCCGCCGGTCGCCCGCGAGCGGCCACGGACCTGCCCAGCCCACGACGTCCCGCTGCGTCCCACCGGCGACACTCAGCCGCCGCGGAGCCGCGGTCACCCACTCGCGGGCGGTGATCCCGACGGCGCGGCCGTCGGCGTCGAAGACCTGGGCGGGCACCGGCCGGTCGAGGACCGTCGCCGGCGACGGCGCCGGCAGACGTCCCGGCCAGGTGGCGTCGGCCGGCGTCACACCCTCGCGCGGGTCGCCCCACGGCACCAGCCGGATCCGGGCGGCCGGGTCGCGGCCGCCGTCGAGCAGCGGGGTGAGCACGCCTTCGGGCCCGAGCAGGCCCTGGACCCGCACGAACGCCCGCGCGGCGCGTTCGTTGTCCTCCTCCAGGCTCCCTTCGCCGCCCAGTTCGAGCTGCAGCGACCGGCCTTCGACGGTCTCCTCCGGCTCCAGCCGCAGCCGCATCACCCCGGACTTCGGCCGTCGGCCGGGCGCGGCCCGCAGCCAGCCCTCGAACTGCCAGCGGACGCGGTCGGCGACCCCGGCGGGCGTCAGCGGTTCCGCGCACCGCCAGACCCGGCCGAGCTGTTCGCCGTCCTCGGTGACGGCGTAGATGCCGAGCCGGGTGCAGGCCAGGCCGTGGCCGGCGAGGCCGGCGCAGAAGCGCGTGGCGAGGCCTTGGGCGAGGAACGTCGCGACGTCCACCCGCTCGATGACGGGGTCGAACTCCTCGGTGAGCGTCAGCTCCGGCGGCGGGCGGCGGCGCAGCGGCGGACGCTCGGAGCGTCCTCGCGCCAGCCGGTGCGCGAGCAGCCCGTCCGCACCGAACCGGTTGACGACGTCACGTTCCGGCAGCGCGGCGAAGGCGCCGAGGGTGCGCAACCCCAGGCGTCGCAGCAGATCGACCAGCTCCGCACGGTCGTCAAGCTCGGTGATGGGCAGCGGCGCGAGAAACTCGGCAACCCGCCCCGGCTCGACGAACTCACCCCGCCGAGCAGCGAGCGTCGCGGCGAAAAGCCCTTCGGCGACACCGACCTGGCACTCGACCCCCGCGGCGGCCGAAACCTCGTCGACAAGCCGTTCGACGAGAGCGTGTTCCCCACCGAAGTAGGAGGCGGCCCCGGCCACCGGAACGGCGACGAGACCCGGCCGCACAACCTCAACCCCGACAACCAGCGCCTCGACGGCTCGCGCGACGGCCTCGAACAACCGCGCATCACGACCGTCGTCGGCTCCGAAGACGGCCAGCTCCGGACACAGCGACTGGGCCTCGCGCCGCCGCATCCCCCGCCGCACGCCGTCCCGCCGCGCAACGGCATTGCAGGCGACAACCCGGTTGGCACTGAAAACGGCGGCGGCCCGGGTGACGGCAACACCACCGACAGCCGCGGCCGCGACGGCAGGCCAGTCGGGGCACCACAGGACAAGCATCCGGGTGGGGAGGTCGGAGGAGCGGCGTTGGCTGGGGACGGTCATGCGCCCTCCCCCGGCTGAGTCCGGATGGCGCCGATTTGTGGTGTTCCGGCGGCTGACACCACCGGCAGCTGGGCTCGCCCGCCCGCGGTGTGATCAGCGGGTCGACTCGCGTAATTGGAGAGCCGACACACGTGATTAGCGGGTCGACTCGCGTGACTGGGGAGCCGACACACGTGATTAGCGGGTCGACTCGCCGACTTGAACGGGCGGCTCCCGCACCCGGGCAGCGGGTTCGTGTGCTCGGGCGGGCAGCTCGCGTACCTGGACGGACAACTCGCGTACCCAGCCGGACGACACACGCACCTGGACGGACAACTCGCGTATCCAGCCGGACGACACGCGTACCTGGATGGACGACACACGTACCTGGAGAGTCGGACCGTGCACCCAGACGGTCGGGGCGGGGGCGTCCGGGGTGGGGTCATGCCGTCTCCTCGCGGAGCGAGGGTGCCGGGGCGAGGTGAGCGGCGGCGGAGCGGAGCGAGCCGTCGCGAGACGGGAGCCAGAGGTGCGCCGAGACCGGGCGGGCCGCCGCGCCGCGGCCTCGCGCCCGGACCAGCGCCCGGCGTTGGCGGAGGTGGCCGTAGCCGTCCTCCGGGCCTGACCAGGGTTCGAGGCGGCAGGACAGCTCGACGTCCGCGCCCGGCCAGGCGCCGAACGCCAGCAGGACCGCGCCTCGGTGGCGGGCCCGGGCCGACAGGCGGCGGGCTACCGCCGGCTGGATCGTCGACGTCGAGGCGACCACCAGGTCCACTCCGTCGAGCAGTGCCGCGAGCACCGCCGGGAGGTCCGCGCCCGGGCGTGGGACCAGGGCGAGCCGGGTGAGGTCCACGCCGTACTCGGCCGCGGCCGCCAGACCCAGTGAGGGCAGGCCGACCACCGCCGCCCACGACCCGGCGGCGGTGGCTTCGGCCAGCAGGGCGAGCAGCAGGGAACTCGCCCCGTGGACCGCCACCGTGGTTCCGCGCCGGAGCCCGGCAGCGGGCAGCAGCCCGGCCAGCGCCGGGGCGACCGGGAGCACCCTTCCCGTCACCCGCGCCTGGTCCGCCTGGGCCGCGACCCGGCTCGCCGTGCTGACCCCGGGCAGGGCCGCCAGCCGGGCCACCGGCGGCTCCACCACAGCGGTCACCGCACGCACCTCCCCACCAACGAACCGGAGACGACGGCCGCGCCTCTCCCAAAACACGACCGGCAACTCTGGTACGCCGCGGGGAAGGCGGCGGATCCATGTCGAACACCTGTTCGACGTGTTCAGTCAACCGCGAACCGCGAACCCTGTCAAGTCACCCACAAGTGGGGTACGACGCCTGGAAAGCCAGCCGCGCGTCGGCGCCCGCGGCGATCCCGTCGAGCACGTCGTCCAGGGCCATGAAGACCTGCCAGACCGGCTCGCCGCCGACCGCCGCGAGGTGCTCGGTCACCCGTTGCTCCAGGTCCGGGACGCGCTTCGCTTTCCACACCTTGTCCGCCAGGCTGACGAGCAGGTCCTCGAGGGTCACGTCGTCGGCGCCCCAGGAGCCGTGCGTCCGCGCGAACCGCGCCGACGCCTCCTCGACCCCTTGCGACAGCAGCAGTTCGTAGCCGGCCCGCTCGTGCGCCGAGCCCGGTCCGGACAGCTCCTCCGGGTGCCGGATCTTGCCGATGTCGTGCGTGGCCGCGCCGAACAGCACGGCCGGGCGATCGAACTCCGCCCGCGATCCGGCCCAGCCGGTCAGGGTGACGGCGACGTCGTGCACCGCCCGCAGGTGCGCGGCCAGGCGTGGCGGCGCGCCCAGCGACTCCAGCAGCGCCCGGGCCCGCGGCGGGAGCGGGGCCAGGCCGGGGACGTCGAGCGGGCCGGAAGTCACCCCGCCACCTTAATGAAGTTGCCCGCGCACAGTGGACCTCATTACACAGACACCCGTGGAGATCGAAGCAGCACGGCCCGAAGACTGTCCCGAACTGCTGGTCCTGCAGCGCTGCTGCTGGGTGCAGGAGGCGATCCTCAACGACACCCTCGACATCCCCGCGCTGCACGAGACCCTCGCGGACCTGCGGGACTGGACGAAGACGTGGTCGGTCTGGACGCTGCGGGACGGGCACCGGCTGATCGGCGCCGTCCGCGCCCGGCTCGACGGCGACCGCTGGGAGCTCGGCCGGCTGATGGTCGCGCCCGACTTCGCCGGCCGCGGGCTGGGCCGCCGGCTGCTCGCCCACGCCGAGGCGCAGGCGCCCGCCGAGGCGCGCCGGTTCGTCCTGTTCACCGGCGCCCGCAGCACCCGCAACATCACGATGTACCAGCGCGCGGGTTACCGGCTCACCGACCTCCCGGACGCGCCGGGGCACATCCGGGGCGCCGTCCACCTCGAGAAGGACGTCACACAGCGCGAAATCTCCGGTCCGCCCGCCTGACGCTGCGGGGTCGGCTAGATTCCCCGGTGACTTCTGGGGGTGACGATGACGAACGGACGCGGACGGCCGATCCTGTGGGCCGCCGGAGTGCTGGTCGTGGCGGGCGCGGTGCTCGCCGTCGTGCTCGCGAGCGGGAGCGGCGGGCTGCCCGGCGCGAAGGCCGCGGCCCCGGGTCCGACGACCGTGGGCGCGGAGTGGCGCACCTTCCGCGCCGAGGTCACCGGCATCCGCCCCGGCCCCGACAAGTTCAGCCTGTTCGTGCAGGTCGCGCTGCCCGGCAAGGACCCCGGCTGCGTCCGCGAGCCGCGGATCGAGCAGGTCGTCGAGGCGAAGACCGACATCCGCGCCGACGTCATCTACTCGACGCGGCCCGCGGCGGGCGGCTGCGAGGCCAAGGTCCCCGCCGAACTGCGGCTGAGCACGTCCGACCCGATCGCGGACCGGACGGTGATCCTCAACGCCGACAACGGCAACTCCTGGCACAAGCTCGGCGCGGGCTGGGGCCACTGCGCGCCGCAGGGCACCTGCGCGCCGCCCGCCGACCACTGCGACCCCGCCTGGATCGGCGCGGCGGCGTCCGCGGCCGGGGCCGCGAGCAGCGGCACGACCCGCGTCTGCGACGCGAACTGGCTGGTCCTCGACCTGCTGGTGCACCAGACCGAGCCGCCGTCCCGCACGGCCTTCCGCTGGAGCGACGCCGGGTGGACGTCGTTCGCGCAGGCCAAGAGCGCGGGCTGCACGGAGATCCGGGCGGCCGACCCGAAGTTCCCGACGGCGCTGTGCAAGGCCCTGCCGGCCCCCGCGTGATCGACGTCGTGCTGCGGCCCTTCCGCGAGGAGGACCTGCCCGTCCTGGACCGGTTCGCGACCGAGCCGGCGGTGCTCGGCGAGCACCAGTGGTCGGGTTTCACCGATCCGCGTGCCCGCCGCCGCCGCTGGGCCGAGGACGGTTTCCTCGGCGCCCGGGACACCGCGCCGGCCGTGGTGGCGGACGACGCCGTCGCGGGCATGGCGAGCTGTGAGGCGGCCGACCGCGGCGGGCCCGCGGGCGGCTGTTTCGAGATCGGGCTGACGCTCCTGCCGGAGCACCGCGGCCGCGGCACCGGGCTCGCCGCGCACCGGCTGCTCGTCGCGCACCTGTTCGCCGTCACCCGCGCGCACCGGCTCGAAGCGTTCACCGACGGCGAGAACGTCGCCGAGCAGAAGACGCTGGAACGGGCCGGGTTCCACCGCGAAGGCGTGATGCGCCAGGTCACCTGGCGCAACGGGAGCTGGCGCGACGAGGTGATCTACGCGCTCTTCCGCCCCTAGACGCTAACGCGGCAGCCGCTTGACGATCTCGGCGCCGACAGCCTTCACGGCGTCGTCCGCCTCCTGCTGGGGAATCGGCGAGTTCGAGAAGAACCCCTTGTCCCAGCCGGAAATCTCGACGGTGAAGACGTTCGTGCCCTTGAGCACGTGCAGTTCGGCGCCGCTGAACGCGCTCCGGGTGACCAGGCGGACGAGCGCCGCCTTGTCACCGAGGCCGCGCACCTCGGTCGGCGCCACCTCCGGCTTGGTCGGCATGAAGCCGTTCTTCGCCTGCTGCGCGGCGCCTTCGCCGGAGTACTCGACGACCCGGATGTTCATGGCGGCGTCGCGGACGTTCTCGTCCGGTCCCGGCTTGAACCCGCAGCCGATCTGCTTCAGGCCCGGCACGGACGCGGCACCCCCGGCGTTGGTGCCGGCGAAGCTCGGGAACCCGGCCTTCTCCAGCACCGGCGCCGGGATCTGGCATTCGCCGGGCACCGGCGACGACGACGGGGCCGCGCCGGTGCTCGTGTAGTAGTCACTCGCGAAGATGCCGAGCGGGATGCCGGCGCCGAGCAGCACCACGACCCCGCCGGCGATGCCGAGGATCAGCCCGGTCTTCTTTTTCCCGGGCGGCGGCACCGGACCGCCGAACCCGGGAGGCGGATAACCCTGCTGGGGTGGGTACCCGGGCTGCTGCTGCGGATAGCCCGGGTACCCCTGCTGACCTCGACCGTACTGCGGTGGTTGCTGCATCGAGCCCTCCCTCTCGAAGCGCGCGCGGGTCAGTGCGCGAAGTGCCGCGTGCCGGTGAGGTACATGGTGACGCCCGCCTTCTCCGCGGCCGCGATGACCTCGGGGTCGCGGACCGAGCCGCCGGGCTGCACGACCGCACGGACGCCCGCCTCGACCAGCACTTCCAGGCCGTCCGGGAACGGGAAGAACGCGTCGGACGCGCCGACCGAGCCCTTGGCCCGGTCACCCGCGCGGGAAACCGCGAGCCGCGACGAATCGACCCGGTTGACCTGGCCCATGCCGACACCGACGGTCGCGCCGTCGGCGGCCAGCAGGATCGCGTTCGACTTCACCGAGCGCAGCGAGCGCCACGCGAACTCGAGGTCACGCAGGGTCTGCTCGTCGGCCGGGGTGCCGGTGGCCAACGTCCACGACGCCGGGTCGTCGCCCGGCGCGTCGATCGCGTCGACGGTCTGCACGAGCACACCACCGGAGATCTGGCGGAACTCGATCGGGGCCGGGTGCGCGATCTCCGGCAGCTTGAGCAGCCGGATGTTCTTCTTGCGCTGCAGGATCTCCAGCGCCTCGGTGTCGAAGTCCGGCGCGAGCACGACCTCGGTGAAGACCTCGGCGATCTGCTCCGCGGCCTCGCGGCTGACCGGCCGGTTCGTCGCGATGACGCCGCCGTAGGCCGAAACCGGGTCGCACGCGTGCGCCTTGCGGTGCGCCTCGGCGACGTCGGTGCCGACCGCGATGCCGCACGGGTTGGCGTGCTTGATGATCGCGACGGCCGGCTCGGCGAAGTCGAACGCGGCCCGGCGCGCGGCGTCGGTGTCGACGTAGTTGTTGTAGGACATGGCCTTGCCGTGCAGCTGCTCGGCGTGGGCCAGGCCGGCCCGGTGTCCCTGGTACAGCGCGGCCTTCTGGTGCGGGTTCTCGCCGTAGCGCAGCACCTCGCCGCGTTCCCAGCTGATGCCGGAGAACTCGGGGAAGCCGGAGTCGTCGGCGGGCGCGTAGACGTTGGCGAACCAGGACGCGACGGCGATGTCGTAGGACGCCGTGTGCGCGTACGCCTGGGCCGCGAGGCGCTTGCGGTCGTCGAGGTCGAAGCCGCCGTCGGCGACGCGCTCCAGGACCCAGCCGTAGCGGGCCGGGTCGACGACGACCGCGACGCTGCCGTGGTTCTTCGCCGCGCCGCGGACCATGGCCGGGCCGCCGATGTCGATGTTCTCGACGCAGTCCTCGGGGCTCGCGCCGGAGGCGACGGTCTGCGTGAACGGGTAGAGGTTCACGACCAGCAGGTCGAACGCCGCGATGTCCAGCGTGCGCAGCTGCTCGACGTGGTCGGGGTTGCCCTGGTCGGCGAGCAGCCCGGCGTGCACCCGCGGGTGCAGCGTCTTGACCCGGCCGTCCAGCGACTCCGGGAACCCGGTGACCTGTTCGACCGGCGTGACCGGGACACCCGCGTCGGCGATGACCTTCGCCGTGCCGCCGGTGGACACGATCTCGACGCCGGCCGCGTGCAGGCCCGTCGCCAGGTCCAGGAGGCCCGCCTTGTCCGAGACGCCGATCAGCGCCCGGCGGACCGGGCGCCGTCCCAGGTCAGTGCTCACGAAATGTCACCTTTCGTCCGTCCACGGTGCAGCCACCGCGGCCGAGTCGCTCGATCGTTTCCACCAGCAGCCTGCGTTCGACGGCCTTGATCCGTTCGTGCAGGACGTCTTCGGTGTCGTCGTACTCCACGACGACGGCCTCCTGGGCGATGATCGGCCCGGTGTCGACCCCGGCGTCCGCGAAGTGCACGGTCGAGCCGGAGACCTTCACGCCGGCTTCCAGCGCGTCGCGGACCGCGTGCATCCCGGGGAACGACGGGAGCAGCGCCGGGTGCGTGTTGACCACCGTGAACCGGCCGAGGAACTCGCTCCCGAGGATCTTCATGAACCCGGCCGAGACGACCAGGTCGGGCTGGTAGGCGCCGACGGCCTCGGCCAGCGCCTTGTCCCAGGCGGCGCGGTCGGGGTGGTCGGCGACGCGGACCGTGAACGACGGGATGCTCAGCCGTTCGGCGCGGGTCAGCGCCTCGATGCCGGTGCGGTCGGCGCCGACGGCGACGACCTTGGCCGGGAAGCCGGACCGCCCGGTGGCGTCCAGCAACGCCTGCAGGAGGGTGCCGGAGCCCGACGCGAGCACGACGAGCTTCACCGGAGTGGGCAGCTCCAACCGTTGAGACAGAGCAGGCTCCTTAGCCGCCGGCGGTGCGCAGCCAGGGCGCACGGCGCTTCACCAGGTCACGTCAACCCTAACGGTCGGCCTCGCCCGGCTCGACGTCGCCGCAGGTCTCGGTGCCTCCGGTCACAGCCTCGTCGGGCTCCGGAGCGCCTTCCGGGTCTTCTTCCGGGCCGTCTTCCGGCTCGTCTTCGGCCGGGTCTTCGAGGCCGAGCTCGGCGTCCGCCTCGGCTTCGAACTCGGCGTCTTCGTCGACGACAGCGTCTTCATCGTCTTCGTCCTCTTCGGACTCTTCGAAGTCCTCGAGCGCTTCGGCTGCTTCGTCGGGGTCGACGTCTTCGGCGTCCTCGAAGGCTTCGTTGTCTTCAAGCGCTTCGGGCGGCGCGGGCGGCTCGTGCTCACCCGCGAAGAACGCCGTGAACGCGCCCGGGATGACGATCCAGCAGAACCCGACCACCGAGGCGACCCCGACGGGCACGCTCACCGGGTCGAACGGGCCGTCGCCGAGCCGTCCGCCGGACAGCGTCCCCAGCACGACGCAGCCGAGCGCGACCACCGTGCCGGCCACCGCGACCGTGCGGATGCGCTGGGCCGGGTCGGCGTCGACCTTGCGCAGCGACCACCCGACCAGCACGCCGGTCGCGGCCGGCAGCACCAGCAGGGCCGGCCACCAGGCGCTCGCGTGCTCGGGCAGCCCGCCGAGGATCGGGACGCCGGGGACGGTGCCGCCGTGGTAACCGAACATCCCGACGGTCAGGGGGCCGATCGAGAACCCGGGACCGGTGACGAACGACAGCGACGCCGTCACCGCGTTCGGCAGGTACATCAGGGACAGCAGGAAGAGCCCGAAACTGCTGCCGAACCCGGGCTCGTAGATGTCGGCCACGGTCGGCCAGGACACCGCGGTCGCCACGGTGAACACGGCGGCACCGCAGGCCACCAGCAGCGCGAGCCCCAGCCCGCCCGCCCGGATCCCGCGCAGGGCCAGCGGGTCGAGCCGCTCGGCGACGACGTCCGGCAGGCCGCAGGACCGCACGATGCCCACGGCCGCGGCGACGGCGGCGAGCAGCCCGGGCACCACACAGGCGAGCAGCGGGTTCGCGGTCACCGGCGAGCCCTGCGCGCAGAGCGCGATGACGAGCCCGAACGCCGCGTGCGCGGCGGTGGTCGCCACGAACACCGGCAGCGCCTCGCGCGCCGACCGGCAGCCGAGCCGCTGGGCGGCGCCGGACGCCGTCCGCGCGACCAGCGCGACCGCGCCCAGCGTCGGCAGCAGCGGCAGCAGGCCGAGCGGGTGCCCGCCGATTCCGAGGCGCACCTGGTGCGCGGCGAGCCAGCCCGGCCCCGCGGCCAGGAGCACGCCGAAGCCGGAGAAGACGGTGCGTTCGGCGGTGAGCGTGACCAGGGTCAGCACGGTGGCGACGACGGCGTAGCCGGTGACCAGCGGGCCGAGCGCCGCCGCGAGCAGCACCCGCAGCCGCGCCGCGCCGGTCGGTCCGACGTCGGGTTCGAGGTCGCTCACCGGCTCTTCGCGGGGGTCGCTGGTGAGCAGGTCCATGATCCGCACCCTGACATCCGGGCTGGTCCGTACGGGTGAGCCACGCCGCCTCCGGCCTGCGTGGGGAAGCTAACCCACCCGGTCGGGTAACCCCCGGAGTGCAAAACACCCGCTGTGACACGGAGGGTCACAGCGGGTGTTTCCGAGCAGCTGATGTCAGCTCGACTTGCCGAAGCCACCGGGCGGCGTGCCCGGGTTGTCCGACGGCGGCTGCTGGAAGAACTGGCCCTGCATCGGGGCGTACGTCGTGGCCTGCGGCCCCGGCGGCGGGTTGGTCGACGGCGGGTTCGGCGAGCCGTACTGGCCCGGCTGCGAGAACGGCGCCGGCGGCTCACCCGGCGCGCCGGCCTGCCCCGGCTGCTGCTGGCCGAACTGCGGCCCGCCCTGCTGGCCGTACTGCTGCTGGCCGGGCTGGCCGTACTGGCCGCCGTAGGACGGCGCGGCGGCCTTCGGCGCCGGCGGCTTGACGACGTCGTACTCGATGAGCAGCGCGCCGACCGCGACCAGCATCTGCAGGATGCCGAGGATCAGAATGACGGTGACGATGCCCGGGGTGGTGGGCAGCGAGACCAGCGAATCGAGCGCTTCGAGGGCGCCGAGCACGCTGAAGAGCGCGGCGAACGGCAGCGTCTTCGGGCCCTTCGGCAGCACGTGCAGCCCGGCGAGCAGGGCAGCGACCAGGAAGAAGGTCGTGGCCGAGCCGACGGCGGCGTTGTCGGAGAAGCCGAGGAAGTACTGCACGAGGCCGAAGACCGCGACGACCAGCGTGAGCAGCAGCGGCAGGTTCTGCGTCAGGTTCGCGGGGCCCGAAGGCGCCTGGTGCGAGTGCGGCGGCTGGTGCTGCTGCTGCGGGAAACCGCCGGAGGGCGGGGGTCCGGGGGGCTGCTGGCCGCCACCCTGCTGGGGGTAGCCGGGCCCGCCGCTGGGGAAGGTCATCGGGAAGCACTCCTGTCGGTTCGACCGGCACTCCGGGGCACGAGGGCACCCGGGGAAGACGAGGCGGCTTGCGTGCGCAGAACGCTAGCGCACTGAACGGCCGCCAGCCCATCAGACGCGTGAATACCTCGACAGGTTTCGTCCCGAAACGCGGAAGAGCCGGGCACCTCGTGGGTGCCCGGCTCGACCAGCGGTTACTTACCGAGATCAGCCGAGGCTGTTGTACAGCTCACGCGCCAGGACGGCGGTCTCGCTCGGGGTCTTCCCGACCTTGACGCCGGCGGCCTCGAGGGCCTCCTTCTTGGCGGCGGCCGTGCCGGAGGAACCGGAGACGATGGCGCCCGCGTGGCCCATGGTCTTGCCCTCGGGCGCGGTGAAGCCCGCGACGTAACCGACGACCGGCTTCGTCACGTTCTCCTTGATGTAGGCCGCGGCGCGCTCTTCGGCGTCGCCACCGATCTCGCCGATCATCACGATGACCTTGGTCTCGGGGTCCGCCTCGAACGCCTCGAGGGCGTCGATGTGCGTGGTGCCGATGATGGGGTCACCGCCGATGCCGACCGCGGTGGAGAAGCCGATGTCCCGCAGCTCGTACATCATCTGGTAGGTCAGCGTGCCGGACTTCGACACGAGGCCGATCTGGCCCGGGCCGGAGATGTCGGCCGGGATGATGCCGGCGTTCGACTTGCCGGGGCTGATCACGCCGGGGCAGTTCGGCCCGATGATCCGGGTCGTGCCGCCCTTCGCGACCGCGTGCGCCCAGAAGTAGGCCGAGTCGTGCACCGGGATGCCCTCGGTGATGACGACGGCCAGCGGGATCTCGGCGTCGATCGCCTCGACGACCGCGTCCTTCGCGAACTTCGGCGGCACGAAGATGACCGACACGTCGGCGCCGGTCTCCTTGATGGCCTCTTCGACCGTGCCGAAGACCTTGAGGTCCTTGCCCTCGATGGTGACGGTCTGGCCGGCCTTGCGGGCGTTGACGCCACCCACGATGTTCGTGCCGGACTTCAGCATCTTGGTCGCGTGCTTCATGCCCTCGGAGCCGGTGAGCCCCTGCACGATGACCTTGCTGTTCTCGTTCAGGAAGATCGACATCTTCACGCACCTGCCGCGGCGAGCTCGGCAGCCTTGTCGGCCGCGTTGTCCATTGTGTCCACCACGGTGACCAGCGGGTGGTTCGCGTCGGCCAGGATCTGGCGACCCTCGACGACGTTGTTGCCGTCCAGGCGGACGACCAGCGGCTTGGCGGCCTCGTCGCCCAGGATCTTCAGGGCCTCGACGATGCCGTTCGCCACCGCGTCGCAGGCGGTGATGCCGCCGAAGACGTTGACGAAGACGCTCTTCACGTCGGTGTCGTTGAGGATGACGTCCAGACCGGCCGCCATGACCTCGGCCGACGCGCCGCCGCCGATGTCGAGGAAGTTCGCCGGCTTCACGCCGCCGTGCTTCTCGCCCGCGTACGCCACGACGTCCAAAGTGGACATGACGAGGCCCGCGCCGTTGCCGATGATGCCGACCTGGCCGTCGAGCTTGACGTAGTTGAGGTTCTTGGCCTTGGCCTTCGCCTCGAGCGGGTTCTCCGCGTCCTTGTCCACCAGGGCCTCGTGGCCCGGCTGGCGGAAGTCCGCGTTCTCGTCGAGGGTGACCTTGCCGTCGAGGGCGATGATCTTGTCCTGCGGGTCACGGACCAGCGGGTTGACCTCGACCAGCGTGGCGTCCTCGGAGACGAAGGTCTCCCAGAGCTTCACGACGACGTCGGCGGCCTCGTCGATGATGTCGGCCGGGAAGTTGCCGGCCTTCAGGATCTCGAGCGCCTTCGCCTTGTCCACGCCGGCGATCGAGTCGACGGGGATCTTCGCGAGCGCTTCGGGGCGCTCGACCGCGAGCTGCTCGATCTCCATGCCGCCTTCGGACGAGGCCATCGCCAGGAAGGTCCGGTTCGCCCGGTCCAGCAGGAAGGAGAAGTAGTACTCGGACGCGATGTCCGAGGCTTCGGCCACCAGCACGCGACGCGTGATGTGGCCCTTGATGTCGAGGCCGAGAATGGCTTCCGCCTTCTCCTTCGCCTCGTCGGGCGTCTGGGCCAGCTTGACGCCGCCCGCCTTCCCACGGCCGCCGACCTTCACCTGCGCCTTGACGACGACCTGGTTACCGATCTGCTCCGCGGCGGCCTTGGCTTCTTCGGGGGTGCTAGCCACCGAGCCCGGCAGAACCGGTACTCCGTGGGCGGCGAAGAGATCCCTCGCCTGGTACTCGTAGAGGTCCACTACTCCAGTCTCCTGACGACACGCCACTGCAGGTGGTCCGCGACCGGACCGCGCTGTCGGACCAGTCGAGGTTAGCGACCTGCGCGAACGGCGGGGACTCCGCACCTGGTGAAGTCGGTCACCGTACGCGGTCAGACGGTGTTCCCGAGGTGTGAGACCGCCCACCGGACAACCATTCCGCCACTTCGCCGGGGGTTTCGAAGACGCCGTTCGCCGGGTCCGCCGGTTCGCCGAGGCGGAAGACGCGAACATCTTTCAGGGTGGTTCGCAGCTCGCCGCCGAGCACCCCCACGGCGTCCGGGTCCTCCTGCTCGGCGATGCGGAGGACCTGCTCGTCGGTGTCCACGGGGCCGGCGTGGACGACCTCCATGCCTTCGTCGCGCAGCACCCGGCCCAGCGCGGCGGCCCGCGGGTCCGGCCCGCCGAGCTCGACGACGAGCACTCGCGGCATCGCCCGGCTCACGCCTTCCGCCGGGCACCCGCGGCCGACACGGCCGCCGCGACCAGCAGGGCGGCGGCCGCGGCGAGCGCGACCCAGAACCCGGTCGCCGGGCTCGCGTCCCCGAGCGAGCCACCGACGAGCGGCAGTTCGGCGGCGTGGAGCACGGCGAGCAGGGCGGCCCCGGCCAGCAGAGCCGCGGCCGGTTTGGGCCGCGACCGCACCGCGAGAACGGCCGCGCCGACGACCACCGCGGCCGCCGTCAGCAGCCCCCACGAAGGTGTGTCGAAGTTCGACCAGAGCCCGGGAGCGACGTAGCCGGGCACGGTGAAGACGGGCAGCCCGAACGCGGCGACGGCCAGCACGGCCCCGGCCACGACGGGCGTGAGCACGCCGCCGTTGGGCTGGGCGCCGTCCCCGGCGTCCTCCCGCTCGACGACCCCGGTGCCGACGGCGGCGAGCGCGGCCAGGACGGCCAGCACGAGCGCGGCGAACGTCCAGGCGGCGCCGGCGCCGAGGTCGTAGGTGAACGCGGGTGTGGCGCCGTTCGGGTCGGCGCCGCCGAACCCGGCGAGGTTGCCGGCCTGGGTGGCGGTCAGCGCGGTGTTCAGCACGGCCGTGCCGGCCAGCACGATCCCGGCCCAGGCGAGCCCGAGCAGCGACCGCGCCACCGGAGCCGTCCGCGTGACGAGCACGCCGAGGCTCAGGACGGCCACCACGATCGCGGCGGTGAGCAGGTACCAGCGGGCCGGGCTTTCGGCGGCCGCGCTGACGGGCGCGGCGGCGGCCGGGTTGAGCGCCGTGACGGCGACCTGGGGCGCGAGGGTGCCGATCACCGCGGCCAGCGCGGTGGCCAGCCCGAGCACGCCGGTCGTCAGCCGCCACCAGAACAGGCCGGGGAGTTTCGCGCCGCCGGCCAGGTTCTCGGCGTCCACATTCGAGGTTTCGGTCAGCCGGGTACCCGCGAGGCCGGCGACGGCCACCATCGCGAGGAGCACGAGGACCGGCCCCCAGGCGACGTGCAGGTCGTCCCGGGAGAGCCCGGCCACCACGGGTGGCAAGGCGATCCCGAAGCCGGTGGCGGCAAGCCCGCCGAGCGCCCCGCGAGCGACACGCTCGGCGGGAGCGGCGAGCGCGAGCACGGCGGTCAACGGCAGCGCCGCGGCGAGCAGCAGGTAGCCGCCGAGGGCGGGCCACGGCCCTTCGAAAGCGGCACGGGCGAGCAGGAAACCGTTGTCCGAGTGGACGGGAGCGGTCAGCAACCCGACCGAAGCGGCGACGGCGAGCAACGGCACGAGCAGACGCCACCGGCGTCGTTCGGGCTCTTCGTCGCGGGCCCGGACGGCCCGCCAGGCAAGCACCCCGGCGGCCACGGTGAGCACGTCCCCGGCGACGAGCAACCAGAACCCGGCGCCGACGGCCGAGCCGCCCAGGAACCGGTCGGGCAGGTAGAGCTCGGGCCGGATGGTGAGCGGCCCGTTGACGGCGAACTGCAGGTCGAGCACCAGCCGCCCGGGAGCCAGCGCGGCCAGCCCGAGCACCACGCCGGCGGCCACGCCGGGCTTGCCGCGCACGGCGACGGCGGCCACGACCGGCCCGAGCGCGAGGACGGCCAGCCAGGGCCAGCTGGTGAAGCCCGGGGCCGCGGCGGGCGACACGGGGACGAAGGCCGCGGCGGTCAGGGCGACGGCGCCGAGGGCGAGGAGTGCAAGGGCCGCGGTCAGCTGCGGGGTGCGGTGGTCCTCGTCGGCCCAGGGGGTGATGGGGGGTTCTTCCCGGGGAGGTTCGGCCGGCCGTTTGCCGGCAGACGCTTGCTTGGCCGCGGATTTCGACGCCGGCTTCGCCCGAGATGGCGCGGGCGGGGAATCTTCAGTGGACTCGATGGGCGCAGCATTTTCACCATAACTCGGCGCCGCGGTGGTCTCCTGGGCACGATCGGCCGACCCGGCGGATCCGCGGGTGGCGGCAAAGCCCAGGGCGGGGGTCTCCTCGGCATCGGCCGGCTCAGCGGACCCGCCGGCGGCACCGAAGCCCGAGACAGAAGTCTCCACCGAATCCGCCGCCGACGCGGAGGGGGACTGCTGCGCGGATGCCGCCGCGGAGTCGGAAGCCGGACGGCCCCGAGGGGCCTCAGTGGACTCCGGCGCCGTCGCTGGCTGCGCAGTGCCGGCCGGCTGCGCGGATGCCGCCGCGGAGCCGGAAGCCGGGCGACCCCGAGGTGCCTCAGTGGACTCCGGCGCCGTCGCTGGCTGCGCAGTGCCGGCTGACTGCGCAGTGCCGGCCGACTGTGCAGCGCCCGCTGGCTGTGCGGTGCCGGCCGACTGTGCGGTGCCGGCCGACTGTGCGGTGCCGGCCGACTGTGCAGCGCCGGCCGACTGTGCAGCGCCGGCCGACTGTGCAGCGCCAGCCGACTGTGCAGCGCCGGCCGACTGTGGGGGTCGGGTTGCTGCCGTGAAACCGAGTGCGGGGGTCTCTGCCGAGTCCGGCGTCGGCTGGGCGGCGGGGAAGCCCACCGTCGGCGGCTCCGGTGTGGCGGCCGGCGCGTCGGGGCGCGTTCGCTTGCCGGTGGGGGCCGGGGTTCGGGGGGTGCCCGGGGAGGCGGGGGCGCTCCCGGCTGGGGGCTCTGAGCGTGGGGGCATTGCCCGCGAACCTAGCAAGTCCGGACCGCTGCGGAGGCGTTGCCGGGGCTCGAGTCGTCGAGCGGCCCTCAACGCCGCCCCGCAAATCCTTATTCCGTGGGCGCCGGGGCCTCGGACGGCTCCGTGACCTCCGAACGGCCGGAAACGCTGTAAGCCAAGTCACACCGAACGCCGTAAACCCCCTCTAACTTTGCGTAATTCCCACAGGTGGACGCAAGATCGAGACCACCCGATCGGCCGACGGACGGGGCACATCTTGCTTACAGCGGTGCCCCTTCGTTACTGTCCCCCGGTCCCCATTACAGTCAGGTCACGAAGTAGGACACCGAGCAAACCACCCCCGAGGTTGGCTCACCGGGTTCCCCCGCCCGCGGTCCTAGGCCCGGCTCCCCGACGATGGAAGGCCCTGTCTTGGCTTCACACCGCTCCCCCGGCGGCCAAGCTCCTTCCCCGGCATTGAAGGACGCACTGCAAGGTGCGGTCGTTCGTGTCCGGGGTGCGCACCGCATCGCCCCGCCCTCCTCGGCCCTCCGTGGCCGTGTCGTGGTCGCCGCCGTGGCGGCTGGTGCGTTTGCGGCCGCCGCCGCGGGCTCGACCCTCAAGACGGTCACCGACTCGGACACCGCCGTGACGCCCCTGGCCAACAGCCAGGACGCCAGCGCGTCGCTCACCGCGGGAGGTGCGGGCTCCGGGGGCGCCCCCGAGCTCCTGCCCACCGGCCACACCGTCGACGCTTCCGCCGAAGCCGCGAAGCTCGCCGACAGCGCCTCGATCACGCAGGCCCGCGAGCAGCGCGAAGCCGACGCCGCCAAGAAGGCCGCCGAAGAAGCCTCTCGCCCCAAGACCTGCCTGCCCGCGCACGGCACCTTCACCTCGGGCTTCGGTGCCCGGTGGGGCACGAGCCACCTCGGCATCGACATCGCCAACGCGATCGGCACCCCGATCTACGCCGCCTCCGACGGCACCGTGATCGAGGCCGGCCCGGCCAGCGGTTTCGGCCTGTGGGTCCGGGTCCAGCTCCAGGACGGCACGATCCAGGTCTACGGCCACATGAACAGCTTCTCCGTCAAGGAGGGCCAGAAGGTCAAGTGCGGCGAGCAGATCGCCGAGATCGGCAACCGCGGCCAGAGCACCGGCCCGCACCTGCACTTCGAGGTCTGGCAGGACGGCACGAAGAAGATCGACCCCCGGCCCTGGCTGGCCGCGCGCGGCATCGTCATCTGAGTCGTCCGAATCGTCCGACCCGTTCACGGCCGCGCGAGAGCTGCCCGGCAGCCGCGCGGCCGAGGTCGTGAGAGGCACCGAAGCGAGCCTCGGCACGGACACCGCCTGAGGCCGCCCCGGGACGCGCGAGGTGGTCCGGACCACCCGCGGCGCTCCCCAGCCCGCCAGCACGCTTCTCAGCGCCCGGAAACGCCTACCGATGGCTTCCCGGCAGACGGCGGATGAAGTACGCCACCGCGACCTGCCAGACCGTGCAGAGCTCTGCCGGTCTTCGCACCGGCCACCAGCCCCACGCCACCGCGGTCTTCGCGGAGCGGACACGCGCGGCCCTCCGGGCCCTGGTCGTCCAGCGGCGTCCCCGGCCGCAGGTGACACAGTGCCCGTCCGCGCCCAGTTCGTGCTGCCTGAGCAGCGCTCGCCAGGCGGCGGCCAGCCGGCACGCCTCCGCTCCCGCACGCGAAGGAATTCCTGAAGCCCCCGAAGGCTCCCGACCCCGATCCGGAACCGTCGTCCCCAGGACTCCTCGCAAATAATTTTGTACCCCTTCGGCCAGCAGGCCAAACAGCACCGCGTCCACACCAGGCTCCCCCTCCGTCGAACTCGTGTTCGATTACGGGGTCAGTTCTACCGGTGGGGTACGACGATTCCGGCGGCGATCGCCGAGATCGCCGCCGGGATCACCCGTAAGAGTGTTAGAGCTTCACCATCGGGACGCTGCCGATGAGCATCAGCCGGACCTTGCCGGCCGCGCCGAAGTCGATCGTCGCCGTCGCGCGCGGGCCGACGCCGTCGCACGAGACGACCGTGCCCAGGCCGTACTTGTCGTGGCTGACGCGGTCGCCGACGTCCAGCTTCAGCGCCACCGTGTCCTTCCAGCCTTTGCCGAAGGAACTCACGCCAGGGGAGGAAGAGGGCGCCGACGAAGACCGGCCGCCCCAGGTGGTCGCCGCCCGCGGCGTGCCGCGCGAACCGCTGCCGAACGAGCCGAAGCCGCGGCTGGACGGCTCCAGTCGCCGCCAGTCGACGAGGTCCGGCGGCAGCTCGTCCAGGAACCGCGAAGCCGGGTTCATCGACGGCTGTCCCCACGCCGACCGCGTGATCGCGCGCGAGACGTACAACCGCTTGCGGGCCCGCGTGATCGCGACGTACGCGAGCCGCCGTTCCTCGGCGAGCTCGGTCGGGTCGCCCAGCGCACGCATGTGCGGGAAGACGCCGTCCTCCCAGCCGGTGCAGAACACGACCGGGTACTCCAGGCCCTTCGCGGTGTGCACGGTCATCAGCGTGACCACGCCCGCCCCGCCGTCGCCTTCCTCGCCACCGTCCGGAGAAGGCACCGAGTCGGCGTCCGCGACCAGCGACACGCGCTCCAGGAACGCGGGCAGCGAACCCGGCGCCGGGACACCCTCGTCCACGACCAGCTCGGCGTTCTCGTCCGCGACGATCTCGGCGGTGATCTCGGTGAACTCGCGGGCCACCGTGACGAGCTCGGTCAGGTTCTCCACGCGCGTCGCGTCCTGCGGGTCGTCCGACTCCTCGAGCTCGACGCGGTAGCCGGTCTTGTCCATCACGGCTTCGAGGACGTCGTGCACCTCGGCCCCGGAGGTGATCAGGTCGCCGAGCTCGTCCAGCAGCGCGACGAACCCGCCGATCGCCTTGACCGAGCGCGGGTTCAGCAGCGGCACCTTGTCCTCGGCGGCGTCCCGCAGCGCCTGGGCGAACGAGATCCGCTCGCGCTCGGCGTGCGTCGCCACGACGGCTTCGGCGCGGTCGCCGATGCCGCGCTTGGGCACGTTCAGCACGCGCCGCAGGCTGACCGTGTCCTCCGGGTTCGCCAGCACCCTGAGGTAGGCGACCATGTCGCGGACTTCGCGCCGCTCGTAGAACCGCACGCCGCCGACGACCTTGTACGGCAGGCCGAGCCGGATGAAGATCTCTTCGAAGACGCGGGACTGGTTGTTGGTGCGGTAGAAGACGGCGACGTCGGAGTAGTCGGCTTCGCCCTTCTCCGCCAGCGCGTCGATCTCGTTCGCGACGAACGCGGCCTCGTCGTGGTCGTTGTCCGAGACGTAGCCGACGATCTTCTCGCCGTCGCCCGAATCGGTCCACAGCCGCTTCGCCCGCCGGTTCGGGTTCCGCTCGATCACGGCGTTGGCCGCGGACAGGATCGTCTGCGTGGAGCGGTAGTTCTGCTCCAGCAGGATGGTGTGCGCGTTCGGGAAGTCCCGCTCGAACTCCTCGATGTTGCGGATCGTCGCGCCGCGGAAGGCGTAGATCGACTGGTCCGCGTCACCGACGACGACCAGCTCGGCCGGCTCGACGCCCGACTCGTTCGGCGCGGTCCCGGCCAGTTCGCGGACCAGGGTGTACTGCGCGTGGTTCGTGTCCTGGTACTCGTCGACCAGCACGTGCCGGAAGCGCCGCCGGTAGTACTCGGCGACGGCCGGGAACGCCTGCAGCAGCGAGACCGTGCGCATGATGAGGTCGTCGAAGTCGAAGGCGTTGGCCTGGTTCAGCCGCCGCTGGTACTCGGCGTAGACCTCGGCGACGCGGCGCTCGAGGTCGTTGCCCGCGTTGGCCGCCGCCTCTTCGGCGTCGACGAGTTCGTTCTTCAGGTTCGAGATGTGGATGGCGAGCGTGCGGGCGGCGTAGCGCTTCGGGTCGATGTCGAGGTCCCGCGCGACGAGCGTGATGAGCCGCTTGGTGTCGTCCGAGTCGTAGATGGAGAAGCTCGACGACATGTCCAGCGTCTTGGCTTCACGGCGCAGGATCCGCACGCACATCGAGTGGAAGGTCGACACCCACATGGCGTTCGCGCGGCGCCCGACGAGTGCGGCGACGCGGTCGCGCATCTCGGCGGCGGCCTTGTTGGTGAACGTGATCGCCATGATTTCGCCGGGGTGCACCCGGCGTTGCCCGAGCAGGTAGGCGATCCGGCGGGTCAGCACCCGGGTCTTGCCCGACCCCGCACCCGCGACCACCAGCAGCGGGCCACCGGCGTGGGTGACGGCTTCGCGCTGGGCGGGGTTGAGGTCCTCGAGCAGATCGGCCTGCCCGCCGGAAGCGGGCTTGCGCGCGGGGGTCTCGGCGGGGAGATCGAAGAGGGTGTCCATCGTCCGTCCACGCTACCCCGGGCGGGTGGGCTACCGCGTCAGGCGTAGCGGGAGATGTCGCCTGGCGCCCGACGCGCCGGGGGCCCGCCGCGCGGAGCATCGGCTGTATGGAAGACATCCACCCCGCCCGCCTCCGGGCCGCCGACGCCGATCGCGAGCGCGTCGCCACCGCTGTCCAGTCCGCCGGCACCGAAGGCCGGCTCACCCTCGACGAGGTCGAAGAGCGCCTCACCCACGTCTACGCCGCGAAGTTCACCGACGAGCTGACCGCGCTCACCGCCGACCTGCCGCGGCCGGTGCCGCAGTGGCCCGGTTTCCCGCTGTCCCGGGCGGCGCTGCGCCGTCACCCCGCGCTGCGGCTGCACCTCGCCGTGGTGGTCGCCATCGCGGTGGTGGCGATCGTCCGGTGGGCCGTGCTGGGCGCCGGCTTCTTCTGGCCGGCCTTCCCCATGTTCTGGCTCGCGGTGAGCCTCTTCGTTCATGCGGGGGTCCGCTCGGCCCGGGAACGCGCCCGGACGGCTGTGCCATACTGAAGTCATGCGGCGCTACGCAGAGCGATTTTTCTACGGGACCCGGACTCCGGCTCCCGTGATCGCGTAGTGCCCGAACCCGCCATCACGCCAGCCCCGGAGTCCACGGACCCGGGGCTGTCGCCGTCCCTGGGGCCGGATCCGGGCTTCAAGGAAGAGGTCCCGATGAACGCACAAGCGACGAACGCCGACGGCCAGCCCGCCGAGGACACCCCCGCCGGTGACGACATCGCGGCACTGCGGCAGGAGATCGACTGGCTCGACAAGGAGATCCTGCGGCTGGTGAAACGCCGGGTCGAGGTGTCGAAGACGATCGGCGCCGCGCGGATGGCCGCCGGCGGCACGCGCATCGTCTACAACCGCGAGATGGACGTCCTCGCGCGCTACCGCGAGCTGGGCCCCGACGGCCGTCAGCTGGCCATGGCGCTGCTGAACCTGGGCCGTGGGCGGCTCGGCCGGTAACGGTTGGCCGAATTCGGGGTCTTCCCCGAGGCACCGGCGGCCCCGGTGCGGGCAGACTGAGGTCATGGACTGGATCGTGAACCTCATCGCCGTCATCGTCGCTCTCGCGAGCGTGCTGGCCGCACTGGGCCATGTGGGTTATCTGGCCCTGCTCAACAACGCGGCGGGTAAGCGTGCCGGCGGCGCTCCGGTCGCGCAGTACGTCCGCAGCCGGTGGGCGATTGCCGGCGGTACCACTGCGGCGTCGTTGTTCGCCTGGTTGCTCACGGCCGGGGGACCGACGCTCGACATCGCCGCGATCGTCGTCGCTGCGGGTAGCGGCGTGGTGGCCACGAAGGCGCTGCAGTCGACCCGGGATCGCTACCGCACCGGCAGCTGAATGGCCTGAGCTGCGGTGATTGCGCTGCGTGAAAACGCGTAGGGTCAGCTTCCCCCTTTCGGTCGCGCCCGACCGAGTGAAACCTCTGCAACTTGCAGGTTTGGGGGCGACTTTCTACGCCGGATGCTCCTAATGTTGGGGCCGTGAGGACCCTTGCGCCTGGGTCGGGCGACGCCCGGAAGGCGCGCGGGGGCACTGGCCCCGCGCGTCCATTCTCGCATGCGCGTGCATCTGCGCAGGATTCCGAACAGGATTCCGCGCGTGAGGGTGCTCCGTTCGGGTTGACCGGGGGCGCCGCGGCGTCAGGACCGGACCGGCGGGTGGTCGAGTCCGCATGAGCAACGGCACGGAGTTCCACGGCCGCGGCACCGCCCCCGCGCACCCCGGACGGCACCGGCAGGGCGTCACCGACGGCTGGACGCCGCCGGCGCCGCCGTACCGTCCGGTGCGCCACTGCGCGGAGGAGACGGCGCCGATCGACGTGCCGATCTCCGGCTCGCTCCCGCTCCCCCAGCCGAGCCGGCCGCTGCTGCCCCAGCCGCGCGACCGGCGGCCCGCGCACTTCCCCGCCGCCCAGGGCCACCTGCCACTGGACGACGGCTTCGGCGAGCCGGGCCCGGTCTCGATGCCCGACACCGAGTCGCGCGCCGACCAGGCCGCCCGCCGCACGCGGGTCTCGCTCGCCAGCCCGAAACCGCGCCGCGTCGAACCCGACGATGACGACGTCCGCATCTACGCCGCCCCGCCGATCGACGCCATCGACGGGCTCGGCGGCTTCCCGATCGGCTCGGTGCCCGCGTCGGTGACCCCGCCGAAGACCTGGCGGAAGGCGGCGTGGTTCGCCACCGGCGCGTCCGGCGCCGTGGTCGTCGGGCTGCTGTTCGCCGGGTCCTTCCTGGTCGGCAAGCCGCCGATGGACCAGGCCGTGCAGGGCGCGTGGCCCGGGTACCAGGGCGCCCCGACGGTGGACGACCCCGCGAACGACGACCGGCACCAGCCGACCTCCCGGCCCGGCGGGTCCACGGCGGGCCCGGACAGCACGCGGCAGCCGGACGACGCGAGCGCGACGAACGGCACGACCGACGGCGGCGGCGGCGCCGGGCCGGTCGACGGCGCGTCCCCGCCGCCCCCGGGCAGCACGTCGGGGCCGACGGCCACCGACGACCCGCCCACGACCACCAGGGTGCCGCAGAAGCCGCCGGTCACCATGGCCGAGCGCGAGACGCAGGCGAAAGCGCCGTGGTGGTACTCCTTTCCGCCCGACGTCCAGACCCTGGGCGACAACTCGGAGAAGTTCTTCAACACGGTCACGACCGACCCCGGCACGGCCTCGTCGGTGACCACCGGCGAGCTGCACGACCAGGGGCCGCGGGCACTCGCCGAGCGGTACGCCGGCATCGCCTACTTCGAGGTCAAGAAGGTCAGCATCGACCAGCAGCGCGGCGTCACGGTGAACACCGTCGAGATCACGCACGATGACGGGACCAAGACGATCGAGCAGCGCACGCTGACGTTCGGAGACGGCGACAAGATCACCAGCGACGGACAGTGACCGAACCTGCACGTGCGGTTCGCCCGTTCCGATGCACGTGCGGTGCGCCGAGCGGTTAGGCCTGGTCCGGGTGGGTGACATAAGCTGCCGCTCGTCGTATCGCGGAGGCATTCCGGCGACAGAGCCTGGTGATTGCCTTCCGCGCAGGGTTACCTAACGACAGCAGGTCCGGAACCGGCCACGAGTCGTCCATCCGGACCAACGGGCACCCGGCCGAACGGCCGAGTGCCCGTCCCCGGAACCCCAGAGCGAGGACTTTCGTGCTTGATCGGCAGCGCACACGGCGTGAGGTACCCAACGCCGTCCGCGTCGAGGACGTGATCCCTGCCGAGATTCTCGACGGCGTCGGTGACGCCGACCGGGACTATCTCGAGCAGGTCTTCCGCGATCCGCAGAAGTTCCTGCCGCCGCGCCCGGAACCGGACCGCGAGGCCGAGCAGGCCGACGACCAGGGTGAACCGGAGAGCCGGTTCGTCCGGCGCGCCAAGCTGGCCGGGCTCCTCGCCGCCGGCGCGCTCGTCGCCGGTGCCGTGGTCGCCGCACCCATGCTGACCAGCGCGCACCGCGCCGCGTCCGCCGACGGCCAGTCCACGCCCGCCGGGTTCACCGGCGCCGCGGAGCTCGGCGGCCTCGCCGTCCCGCAGCGCCAGGCCGGCGGCGGCACGCCGGAGCAGCCCGGCCCGGCCACCCAGGGCACCACGCACTCCGGCGGTGCCCCGTCGGCCCAGGAGTCGACCTCCGGTGGCAGCCCGCAGCCGCAGGCGGCGCCCAAGACGGCGGACGCGGTGCCGGACGCGGCCGCGGACCCGCGCAGCGCGACCCGGAAGATCCAGGCCGTCAAGGACTTCTACGCCGCGATCGCCAAGAACTCGAACGGCGCGCTGGCCCTGCTCAGCCCGACGCTGGCCGACGGCGCCGCCGGTGAGCTGGTCCGCACGTGGAGCGCGATGGACGCGATCGACGTCCAGGAAGCGGACACCCAGATCAAGCCGGACGGCTCGATCCTGGCCGTCGCCACGCTCCACCGGCCGGACGGCGCGCTGGTGCGCGTGACCCAGCTGTTCCGGGTCGCGGACACCGGCGGATTGATCACCGAAGCCGAGCTCGTCTCCGCCCAGTACATGTAGCCCAGGGCGATCACTCCTTCACCCGTGGTTCAAGTGCCCCTACCGGATTCGTGTGCGCAGAGTGAGCGCCTAGCCTAGTCACGCGCCGGTCTCGGAAAAGCCGGCTCACAGCCCACGACATGTGCATACGCTCCAGCGAAGCGGCGTGCTCGTGGCCGCGTCACCAGGAACCAATCCTCACGCCCTGGTGAAGACGGAGCCCAAAGGGAGGTCGCGTGAGCGACGAGGGTCGTCTGGTCGCCGGTCGGTATCGCATCGTCGGCCGGATCGGCACGGGCGCGATGGGGGCCGTCTGGCAGGCGCACGACGAGATCCTGGGCCGCACCGTGGCCATCAAGCAGCTCCTGCTCCAGCCGCACCTGGACGAGCACGACGCCGAGGACGCCCGGCAGCGCACCATGCGCGAGGGCCGGATCGCGGCGCGGCTGCACCACCCGAACGCCATCTCCGTCTTCGACGTCGTCACCGACGACAACGGCCAGCCGTGCCTGATCATGGAGTACCTCAACTCCACCAGCCTGGCGGCCGTCCTGCAGGAACGCCGCACGCTGCCGCCGGTCGAGGTGGCGCGCATCGGCGCCCAGGTCGCCGCGGCGCTGCGCGAGGCCCACGCGGTCGGCATCGTGCACCGCGACATCAAGCCGGGCAACATCCTGCTCGGCGGCAACGGCACGGTGAAGATCACCGACTTCGGCATCTCCCGCGCCAAGGACGACGTCACGGTCACCAAGACCGGGATGATCGCCGGCACCCCCGCCTACCTGGCCCCCGAAGTCGCCATCGGCGGTGATCCCGGTCCGGAGTCCGACGTGTTCTCCCTCGGGTCCACGCTGTACGCCGCGTGCGAGGGCCAGCCGCCGTTCGGCCTGTCCGAGAACACGCTGAGCCTGCTGCACGCCGTCGCCGCCGGGCAGATCAACCCGCCGCGCCAGTCCGGGCCGCTGGCGAGCGTGCTGGCCGTGCTGCTGCACCCGGACACCGAGCACCGGCCGACCGCCGAGGAGTGCGAGGAGCTGCTCGCCGCCGTCGCGCGGGGCGAACTGCCGCTCGGCGGGCCGGCGGAGGAGACCATGCTGGCCCCCGCGGCCGGCGTGCTGGGCGCGGCCGCGCTGGCCGACCCCGGCGCGACCCAGATGTTCGACGAGATCCCCGCGGGTCACTCGGGCACGCTGCTGGGCGACGCGGCGCCGACGCAGGCCGTCCCGTACTACGACGAGGACGACTACGCCGAGGGCACGGGCTACCCCGAGAACGACTACGACCGCGGGTACACGCGCTACCCGGAGGACGATCACCCGTACGAGGCCGGAGGCGTGCCTCCCGGGCTCGCCGCGACCCGCGCGGTGCCGGTGCCCCCGCACGGCCAGCAGGACCCGTACGCGGACGACTACGAAGACTACGAAGACGAGCCGGCCCCGCCTCCCCCGCCGCGGCAGCGGCCGCAGGCGAGCCCGCCCCCGGACGACGACGAGAAACCCGGCGCCTGGAAGCGCCCGGCGATCATCGGCGGCATCGTGGTCATCGGCCTGGTCGCGCTGGGGGTCTGGCTGCTGAGCCCGAACAACCCCGAGAACCCGGCGACGCCGATCTCGAGCAACCGGCCGACCCCGGCCGCGACGTCGCAGTCGCTGCCGTCGACGACGGACGAGCTGCCGACCAGCACGGTCGACCTGCCGTCGAGCACGGAGGAGCCGACCACGTCGGCGAAGCGAACCACAACACGGCAGACTGAGCCGCAGCAAACGACTCCGAAGACCACGCCGAAGACCACAACCTCGGAGCCCACGACCACTCCGTCCACCAGCGAACCGCCGACCACATCGAGCTCGCAGCCTCCGGCTGGCGGATGATCAAGGATCAGTCTTGAGTTCTGAAGGCACCATCGTCGGCGGCCGGTTCCGGCTGGACCAGCCGATCGGCCGCGGCCGCGCCGGGATCGTGTGGCTGGCGTTCGATACGCGGCTGTTCCGCACCGTCGCGATGAAGCGGATGTACCTGCCCGTCGGCGCCGGTGACCGCGCCGAACAGGCGCGCGCGGCCGCCATGCAGGAGGGCAAGGACGCGGCCCGGATCGAGCACGCGTCCGCCATCAAGGTGTTCGACGTGCTGCCCGAGGGCCAGGACGTCTGGCTGGTGATGGAGTACATCCCGTCGCGCAGCATGGCGACGTTCCTCGCCGAGCACGGCCGGCTCACCCCGGACCAGGCGGCGGCGCTGGGGATCCAGCTCGGGAACGCGCTCACCGCGATCCACGCGGCCGGGTTCGTGCACCGCACGCTCGAGCCGGGCACCGTGCTGCTGGCCGACGACGGCGGGGTGAAGCTCACCGACATCGGCATCAGCGGCGGCGGGCCGAGCCCGGCGTACGTGGCGCCCGAGGTTGCGCGCGGCCTGCCGCCGTCACCGCCCGCGGACGTCTTCTCCCTCGGCGCGACGCTCTACACCTCGGTGGAGGGCGTGCCGCCGTTCGGCGAAGACGGGCAGTCTTCGGAGCGTCCGGCGCAGAACGCCGGGGTGCTCACCGCGGCGCTGCGCAAGATGCTGCGCACGGACCCGGCCACCCGGCCGACGATGGCGGACACGGTCCGGGCGCTGAGCGCGATCACCGAAGGCCGGGAGACGGCGTTCATCCCGCCGACCGCGCCCGGAATGCCACCGCCGCCGGCCCCGCCGGCGCCCCCGTTCAACCCGGCGCACACGCCCGCGGCACCGCCGCTGCCGCCGTCGGGACCGCAGTACCAGCAGCAGATCCCGCTCACCACGCCCGCACCCGGTTTCTCCTCGGCGGAGGAGACGCAGCGGATGCAGCCGGTGGCGGCGCCGGGTCAGCAGGCGACGCAGTACATTCCGCCGCCGGCTCCCCAGCCGCAGAAGGCCGCGGACGAGTGGAACCTGCCGGTGTCGAAGAAGACGCTGATCACCGTGGCCGCGATCCTCGCGGCCGTGCTGGTCGGCATCCTCGTGTCGGAACTGTTCTTCGTTTAAGCCACTTTCGCGGTCGCCGCGCGCATCGCTTCGAGCAGCGTGCGGACGGCCGGGTGCCCCCAGGCGCGCGTCGCGACGGCGGCGTGGATCGCCCGGATCGGCTCCGGGTGGCGGATCTTGCGGACGATCACGCCGGGGTGCTGCGAGCCGAGCCCGAGCTCCGGGATCAGCCCGACGCCGATGCCGGCCGCGATGAACCCCTGTGCCGTCTGGTAGTCCTCGGACTCGACGACGACGTTCGGCGCGAACCCGGCCTGCGCGCAGGCGCCGAGCAGGATGTCGCGGCAGACGCCGGGCATGCCGTCGACGCCGACCCACGGCTCCTCGGCGAACTCGGTCAGGTCGAGCACGCGCTTGCGGGCCAGCGGATGGGTTTTCGGCAGCACCGCGCGGTACGGGTCGTCGAGCAGGTGGACCAGCTCGACGCCCTTGCCGGGCGGGGTCTTGCGGGGGAAGACCGTGATCGCGACGTCGGCCTCGCCCGACTCGACGTCGGCCAGCGGGTCCAGGGGTTCGACGAGCTTGAGGTCGAGGCGCACGCCGGGGTGCTCGCGGCGAACCGCGGCGATGGCGGGCGGGACCAGGGACGCGCCGGCCGTCGCGAAGTAGCGGATGGTGATGCGGCCGATGCGACCCTCCTTGAGCTCGGTCAGCGCGGCCTCGGCCTTCGCGAGCTCGGTGCTCAGCGTCTCGGCGTGCTCGGACAGCAGTGAGCCCGCCGGCGTCGGCCGGACGCCGCGGCCGACGCGTTCGAGCAGTTCGGTGCCCGCCTCGCGTTCCAGCGCGGAGAGCTGCTGGCTGATCGCGGACGGCGTGTAGCCGAGGTTGCGGGCCGCGGCGGTGATCGACCCGCTGGTGATCACGGCGCGGAGGACCTGCATGCGGCGGACGTCGAGCATGGCCCGATCGTACAGCTCGGCTTAAGTGTTCCTACAGTTATTTGCGCTTGTCCTTACGTCTTGCCGCGACGAAGCTGGCGATGATCGTTGAAGGAGGACTGGGGTGGGCGAGACGAAGACCCTGCTCAGGATCGCCGCGCTGGCGCTGATGTGGGGCTCGAGTTTCTTCTGGATCAAGCTGGGGCTGGGGATGTTCTCGCCGGTGCAGCTGGTCCTGGCACGGCTGGTGCTGGGCGCGGCCATGCTTCTGCTGCTGTGCAAGCTGCAGCGGGCCCAGCTGCCGCGCGACCGGCGGATGTGGGGGCACCTGACCGTCGCGGCCTTCTTCCACAACGCGCTGCCGTTCCTGCTGTTCGCGATCGGCGAGACGACGGTCGACTCGGGGATCACCGGCGTGCTGAACTCGACGACGCCGCTGTGGGTGCTGCTCGCCGCGCCGATGATGGGGACGACGTCGCGAATGACCGGGACGCGGCTGGCGGGCCTGCTCGTCGGCCTCGGCGGGATCCTGCTGATCTTCGCGCCGTGGCAGGCGTCGGGCCTGCTGAGCTGGGGCGCGCTGGCCTGCCTCGCGGCGGCGGCGAGCTACGGCTTCGCGTTCGTCTACGAAGGCAAGTACCTGTCGGGGACGTCGACGTCGCCGTACGCGCTCTCGGCCAGCCAGATGCTGCTGGCGAGCGGCTTCCTGCTGCTGGCCCTGCCGGCGGGCGGGTTCACGCCGGTGCACTTCGGGGTGGGGCCCCTGCTCGCGATGCTGGTGCTCGGCATCGGTTCGACAGGAATCGCGTTCGCGTTGAACTACCAGCTGCTGGCGAGCGAAGGCGCGGTGGCGGCCTCGGTCGTCGGGTACCTGCTGCCGGTGGTCTCGGTGCTGCTGGGCGCGGTGTTCCTGGGCGAGCAGCTCAACCTGCGGGTGATCGCGGGCATGCTGGTCGTCCTCGGCGGGGTCGCGCTGACCCGCCTCCAGAAGCCGGAGCGAGGGGTCTTGGCGGAGCCTGGTGACCAAGCGGATGGGCTTGGTGACGACACCACCGGACGCGCGCCCAGACCCCTCGCTCCTCTGGCCGACTGAGGTCCGCGCGGCTGTTCAGACCAGGCGGCGGTCGGAGGCCCAGCGGGAGAGCTCGTAGCGGTTCGACAGCTGGGTCTTGCGCAGGACGCTCGACACGTGCGTCTCGACCGTCTTCACCGAGATGAACAGCTCCGACGCGATCTCCTTGTACGCGTACCCGCGGGCCAGCAGCCGCAGGACGTCGCGCTCTCGGGGCGTCAGCAGGTCCAGCTCGGGGTCGTTGATCGGGGCCGAACCCGGGCGGTCGGCAAAGGCGTCCAGGACAAAACCGGCCAGCCGCGGTGAGAACACCGCGTCGCCGTCCGAGACGCGGACCACCGCGCGGACCAGTTCCTTCGACGAGATCGTCTTCGTCACGTAGCCGCGGGCGCCGGCGCGGATGACCGCGATGACGTCCTCCGCGGCGTCCGACACCGAGAGCGCCAGGAACACGACGTCCGGCAGCTCCGGGCGGACGCGGCGCAGCACCTCGGCGCCGCCGCCGTCGGGCATGTGGACGTCGAGGAGCACGACCTGGGGCTTGGTCCGGGCGATCCCGGCCACCGCCTCGGCGACCGAGCCGGCCTCGCCGACCACGCGGACCTCGTCGGTGATCGAGTCGAGCTCGGTGCGCACGCCCGCGCGGAACAGCGCGTGGTCGTCGACGAGGAACACCTTCACCGGTTCGCGCTGGGTGTCAGTCACGGGTTCGAGCATAGCCGCCTCACGCCGCGCCCTTGCCCGCTTTGACCGGCATGGCGAGCTGGACCTCGGTGCCTTCACCCGGCGCGGTGCGCAGCTTGCACGTGCCACCGTGGCGGGTCATCCGGCCGCGGATCGAGTCGGCGAGGCCGTGGCGGTCGCCCGGGACGACCTCCGGGTCGAAGCCCTTGCCGCGGTCGCGGACGAACACCGTGACCGACGTCGGCTCGACCTCGGCGTAGACGCTCACCTCTTCGACCCCGGCGTGCTTCGCGGCGTTGACGATCGCCTCGCGCGCGGCCTGGACCAGCGCGACCAGCGCCTCGTCCAGCTCGGCGTCGCCGACCACGACCTGGCCGACGGAGATCGCGAAGGTGTCCTCGACCTCGCCGCACGCCGTCGCGAGCGCTTCCGAAAGCCGGCCGGTCGCCTGATCCTCTTCGGGCTGCTCGACGGGCTTGCCGTAGCCGTTCGGGCCGTAGAGCCAGCCGCGCAGTTCGCGTTCCTGGCTGCGGGCGAGGCGCGCGACCTCGCGCGGCTGCTCGCTCTGCTTCTGGATCAGCGCCAGCGTCTGCAGCACGGAGTCGTGCAGGTGGGCGGCGATCTCGGCGCGTTCGTCGGTGCGGATGCGGGCCTTGCGCTCGTCGGACAGGTCGCGGACCAAGCGCAGCCAGAACGGGATGGTCAGGACGGCGACGCCGATCAGCGTCGCGATGACGGCGATCAGGGCGAACTGGACCTGGTCGAGGCTGCCGCTGCGGAGCACGACGACGCCGATGCCGGTGATCACCAGCGCGACCCCGGCAACGATCCGGATCGCGGCCGACCAGCCGCCCCCGCCGAGGAACGCGCCCGCGAAGCCGTCCTTGGCGCCGACCCGCCAGCGGCGGCGCTGCGACTCGTCGGCCTCGCGCCAGACGACGGCGAGACCGATCATCGCGACGGCGAGCGGCACGGCGACCCAGCCGCTGATGAAGCCGGTGAGCGTCCCGCTGGCGACGGCGAGGCCGACCCCGAGCGCGATCAGGCCGAACGCCTGCTGGCGTTCCTTCGAGGTGGGGGCTTTCGCGGATTCTTCGGTCTGCTGCTGGACGAACACCCAGAGCAGGCCGTACGCGAGCAGGCCGGCGCCGTTGAGCGCGGCGAGCAGCGCGAACCCGGTCCGCACCCAGACGACGGGCACGCCGAGGTGGTCGGCAAGACCACCGGCGACGCCGGCGATCGCCCGCCCGGACCGGCGCCGGAACATCTTCGGCGAGGACGGGACGGTGACGGCCTGCGTCACCGTCTCGGGGACGACGACCTGGTCGAGGGACTCCTGCACGCCGTCCATGGTCACACGCACGGGCGTGGGGTTCCATCGGGGAAACCCCTGATCCGGTGGACCGGCACCCTTCCGGCCGTGGCTGTTCAGTGCCAGGGCGCCGGTCCGGTGCGGCTCGCCCACGCGGCGAGACCGCGCGCGTCGAACAACCGGATGCCGTGGTGCGCGGCGTACTCCCGGGCCTGTTTGGTGAACGTCGAGGTCGTGACCACGGCGGCGACGCGGGCCCCGTGCACGGTGTAACAAGTACCGCCGAAGCGCTGCAAGTCCGGGCCCGTGACGTTGTGCGTGACGGCGAACCGCTTGGCCTGCAGGACGATCTTGCGCCCGTCGGGCGCGAAGGCGACCACGTCCGCGCCCAGGTCGCCGGCGCGGCCGGTGACGATCGACGCCACCGGGTGCGCCGCCACCACACTCAGCAACCCGGCCGCCACCACCGCGACCACGAAGACGCCCAGCGCGGCCACTACGCAGCCGGCCTCGGTGACCGGGTTCTGTTTTCGGGGCACTGCTCTCCTCCACAGTCCGTCGTCCGGAACTGGGGTCGCGGCCGGACAGCCCGCGTTACGGACCAGGGCCCCCGAGACCCTCTCCGGGGAGAATCAGGGTCCTTCCCGGATGTCTCCGGGATCGGCGTCCCGCATGCTTTGGGCCATGAGTGGTGCGAGTGAGACACGGGCACCGAAGCCGGGTCCGTTGAACGGCTTCGAGGAGACCGTCAAGGACTTCTGGGGGAGCCGGCCCCGGCGGCCGCACGGGGGGCGGAAGGTCGCCGGGGTGGCCGCGGCCATCGGGAACCGGTACGGGCTCGATCCCGTCGTGGTGCGGGTGGCGCTGGTGGTCGCGACGATCTTCGGTGGTTTCGGGGTGACCTTCTACCTGCTGGGGTGGCTGTTCCTGCCCGGCGAGAGCGACGACGTCTCCGGCTTCGAGGGCCTGATCGGGCGAGGCCGCTCGTCGGTGTCGCCCGCGTTCGCCGTGGTGCTGTCGATCCTGACCGTCGTGAGCGTCGGGGGGAGCTTCAGCGGCTCCTGGTTCGACGGCGGCGGCCTGATCAGCTTCGCGCTGCTCGGCATCGCGCTCTACCTGCTGCACCGCAGCCGCGGTCACGAGAACCGGCCGGCCCCGGTCACCCCGCGGTCGCAGTACACGGCCTTCACCGGGAACGGAGCCTTCACCATGACCGACACCGCGACCGCCGAGGCGAAGTCGCCGGCGTCCCCGCGGGGCTGGGACCCCCTCGCCGCCGATCCGGCCGGCTGGGACCTGCCCGACGCACCGTCCTATCAGGACCCGCCGCCGCCCGCGCCGCCGAAGGCGTTCAAAGCGCCCGAACCCCGCCACCGCTCGAAGGTGGGCTCGGCGACGTTCGGCCTGGCCGTCGTCACCGCCGGGGCCGGCGTGCTCGCGAACCTCAACGGCGTGCCCTGGTTCTCCGCGCAGCACATCATCGGGCTGGTGCTCGGTGTGGTCGGGATCGGCCTGGTCACCGGCGCGTTCGTCCGCGGCGGGCGGGGCCTGATCGGGCTCGCGGTGCCGCTGGCGATCGCCGGGATGATCCTGACGACGGTGCCGTTCCAGAACTTCGACTTCCGCGGCGGCGCCGGCGACCTCAACGAGACGCCGCGCGTGGCGACCGACGTGAAGCCGCTCTACCAGCACGCGGCCGGTGACATCGACCTCGACCTGACCAAGCTGCCCGTCGGTTCACCGATCACCACGAACGTGGTCAACGGCGCCGGCAACTCGACGATCACCGTGCCGGACACGGCGGACGTCACCTTCGACTGCCGTACCGGCGCCGGTACGGCGGAGTGCTTCAACCGGTCGACGGACGGCATCAGCCAGGACTCGCTGACCGGGACGGACTACGGCACCGACGGCGTCGGCGGCCAGAAGATCACCCTGCACGTGTCGAACACGGTGGGCGACGTGGAGGTGCGCCGTGGCTGACCAGAACCCTTACGCCTACGACAATCCGGCCGAGGCGGCGCCCGCGCGGCGCGGCGTGGACTTCTTCACCCTGATCGTCGGGGTCGCGACGCTGCTGATCTCCGCCTACGTCCTCTCGGACGGCGCGAGCTGGCTGCCGCACTTCGACTTCCGCTGGGTGATCGCGGGCGGCGCGGTGTTCGTGGGGCTGATGCTCCTGGGCGCGTCGTTCGGCGGGAAACGCCGCCGCTGAACCGAAACACCACTCTCTCGAGGCCCTGGATCCCACGCCAGGGCCTCGAGTCCTGTCTGGGGACTTACTCCCACTCGATGGTGCCCGGCGGCTTGGACGTCACATCCAGCACGACCCGGTTCACCTCCGCCACCTCGTTGGTGATGCGGGTGGAGATGCGCTCCAGGACGTCGTAGGGCAGGCGCGTCCAGTCCGCCGTCATCGCGTCCTCGGACGACACCGGGCGCAGGACGATCGGGTGGCCGTACGTGCGGCCGTCACCCTGGACGCCGACGCTGCGGACGTCCGCCAGCAGCACCACCGGGCACTGCCAGATCTCGTGGTCCAGCCCGGCCGCCGTCAGCTCCTCGCGGGCGATCAGGTCGGCCGCGCGCAGGGTCTCCAGGCGCTCGGCGTCGACCGCGCCGATGATGCGGATGCCCAGGCCGGGGCCGGGGAACGGCTGGCGCTGCACGATCGTCTCGGGCAGGCCCAGCTCGGTGCCGACCTTGCGGACCTCGTCCTTGAACAGCAGCCGCAGCGGCTCGACCAGCTCGAACTGCAGGTCGTCCGGCAGGCCGCCGACGTTGTGGTGGCTCTTGATGTTGGCCGCGCCCTCGCCGCCGCCGGACTCGACGACGTCCGGGTAGAGCGTGCCCTGGACCAGGAAGCGGTAGTCGCCCTCGGCCTTGAGGTCGCGCTCGGCCTGCTCGAACACGCGGATGAACTCGCGGCCGATGATCTTGCGCTTCTGCTCCGGGTCGGTGACGCCGGCCAGCGCGTCGAGGAAGCGGTCGCGGGCGTCGACGGTGACGAGGTTGACGCCGGTGGCAGCGACGAAGTCGCGCTCCACCTGGGTGCGCTCCCCCGCCCGCAGCAGGCCGTGGTCGACGAACACGCAGGTCAGCCTGTCGCCGATGGCGCGCTGCACCAGCGCGGCCGCGACGGCGGAGTCGACGCCGCCGGACAGGCCGCAGATCGCGCGGCCGTCGCCCACCTGCTCGGTGATCCGCTGGACCTGCTCCTCGACGATCGACGACGTCGTCCACTGCGGCTTGATGCCGGCGATTTCGTGCAGGAAGCGGCGCAGCACCTCCTGGCCGTGCGGCGAGTGCGCGACCTCCGGGTGGTACTGGACGCCGGCGAAGCGGCGCTCGACGTCTTCGAAGCCGGCGACCACGGCGCCGTCGGAGGACGCGGTGACGACCGAGCCCTCCGGGGCCTTGGTGACGCTGTCGTTGTGGCTCATCCACGCGGGCTGGGTCGCGGGCAGGCCGGCGTGCAGGACACCGCCGTCGCCGGTGACGCGGACCTCGGTGCGGCCGAACTCGCGGACGCCGGTCGGCTCGACCACGCCGCCGAGCGCGCTGGCGAGCAGCTGGTGGCCGTAGCAGATGCCGAAGATCGGCACGCCCGCTTCGGTGAGCTTCGGGTCCATGCTCGGGGCACCTTCGGCGTACACGCTCGACGGGCCGCCGGAGAGGATGATCGCCGCGGGGTCCTTCGCGAGGATCTCGTCGACGGACGCGCTGTGCGGCACGACCTCCGAGTAGATCTGGGCCTCCCGGACGCGCCGGGCGATCAGCTGCGCGTACTGCGCCCCGAAGTCCACGACGAGAACCGGACCGGTGGGGTTGGGCACCTGACGACCTCCTGGCAGCGGCGGGATTCCCCTCTATCGTCCCAGGTGGGCTGGGTCACCCGGGATTCAGGGCCACGCCTGTCCTCGATCCGCCCTACGGTGCGCGGTATGGCTGTGAACTGGACGAAGGAACTGACCGACCAGCTCGACTTCCACTGGAAGGTGCACACGCGCCCGAAGCTCGAGGGGCTCACCGACGACGAGTACTTCTGGGAGCCGGTCGCGGGCTGCTGGACCGTGCGCCCGCGCAAGTCGGACGACGAGCCCGGCACCGGGCCGTTCACCATCGACTTCGCCTTCCCCGAGCCGACCCCGCCGCCGGTCACGACGATCGCCTGGCGCCTCAACCACGTCCTGGTCGGCGTCCTGGGCATGCGGATCGCCTCGCACTTCGACGGGCCGCCGATGACGTACGACGACTACCCGTACCCGGGCACGGCGGCCGAGGTGCTGAAGCAGCTGGACGAGTTCTACGCCCGGTGGATCGAGGGGGTGCGTTCCCTGGGCGACGACGGCCTGGCGCGGCCGTGCGGCCCGGCGGAGGGCCCGTACGCGAAGGAGTCGATGGCGACGCTGGTGCTGCACATCAGCCGGGAGATGATCCACCACTGCGCCGAGGTCCTGCTGCTGCGCGACCTCTACCGGAACCGGCCGCTGTAACGCGGAGTCACGATCGGCCCGACTCACCGGGTGTGGCCCGTCCGTGGCCACCTGCCGCCGAGGGGGACGCGCATGCTCTACCGACTCCGGCCGCCGGGCAGTCTGACCTGGTGTGACGTGCCCGGGTACGCGGTCTGCCGCGCCGACGACCAGCCACCGCCCGACTGGGAACGGCTGTCGTGGCTGCCCGCCGAAACGCGTGCGTTCAGCAACGACCTGCTGCGGATCGCCGTGCGCTACGGCGTGCGTTCGGGGCTCGGCATCGTCCTCGACGCACGGCACACCGTGGACCTGGGCCGGGCCGACGAGCTGCGCTGCGACCTGATCGCGGCCGCCCACACCCGGACGGGCCCCGGCGCGCGGGTGGCCGTCGAGGCCGACGTCCGGGCCTGGGAGCGGACCGAGGCGGCGGCTCGCGCGGCCGAGCAGGACCTCGCGGAGCTGCTGGCAGTGCCGGTGCAGGCACACCTCGTCGAGCACTGGCACCGGCTCGGCGGCCGCGTCACCCGCCTTTGACGCCACTTTCGCCGTGAAAGTGATCCGGTGTCACGACCTCCGGATGCGTGGCACGAGTGGGTGACGGGAGCAGCAGGTAGCCCAGCGCCATGCCCAGCAGGCAGGGCAGGCCGTGGTTGTCGTGGACCACCGTGTCGACCACCGCCAGGACCGGCGCCGCGAACGCCATCACGCGGAACTGCAGGGGCAGCTCGACGCCGTAGCGCCGCGACGCCACGATCACCAGCGTCGCCAGCGCGCCGATCAGGCCTGCCACGCACATCGAGTTGCCCGCGCCGACCGGGTTGAGCCACACGTAGCTCATGAACTGCCCGAACAGGCCGCAGCCGAAGTACAGGACCAGCCAGCGGCCGCGGCCGAAGACGCGCTCGGCGAGCGTGCCGAACACCGCCAGCCAGAGCAGGTTCGAGACGAGGCCAAACCCCCAGCCGTCCTGGAAGAACATGCCCGTCACCAGGCGGTACCACTGGCCGTCGTCGATGCGGGCCGCGTCGCGGACCACCGCGTCGTACAGCGGCGGGTGCACCAGCTGCGCGATGCCGCAAGCCAGCGTCACGAGGAACACCACGGCCGTGACGAGCGGGAACCGTGGTCCGGTCGCGAGGGCCTCGAACGGGTTGCGGGATGCGGTGCGCGTGGTCATGGACGAAAATCTAGGCGCGAGAACGCCGCCGCACCCCCGACGTTTGTCACGGAAAGGCCCCACGCATGCGAGCGACAGTGATCTACGGTGCCGGCGACGTCCGGGTCGAAACCGTGCCCGACCCGAAGCTCGTCGAACCGACGGACGTCGTCCTGCGGGTCGTGCGGTCCTGCATCTGCGGGAGCGACCTCTGGCCGTACGCCGACATGGAGCCGCGCGAGCACGGCCGCCGGATCGGGCACGAGTTCCTCGGGATCGTCGAGGAGACCGGCGCCGACGTGACGACCGTCAAGAACGGCGACCTCGCCGTCGCGCCGTTCGTCTGGTCCGACAACACCTGCGAGTTCTGCCGCGAAGGCCTCCAGACGTCCTGCCTGCACGGCGGCGGCTGGGGCGCGAAGGGCGTCGACGGCGGTCAGGGCGAGGCCGTGCGCGTGCCGCAGGCCGACGGCACCCTGGTCAAGCTGCCGCACACCGAGGACGAGGCGCTGCTCGCGTCGATGCTCACGCTGTCGGACGTCTTCTCCACCGGGCACCACGCGGCGGTGAAGGCCCGCGTGAGCGAGGGCCAGAACGTCACGGTCATCGGTGACGGCGCCGTCGGCCTCTCCGCCGTCCTCGCCGCGAAGCGCCTCGGCGCCGACCGGATCGTCCTCATGGGACGCCACCAGGCCCGCACCGACCTCGGCCGCGAGTTCGGCGCGACCGACGTCGTCGCCGAGCGCGGTGACGAAGGCGTCGAAAAGGTCCGCGAGCTGACCGGCGGGCGTGGGACCCACGCCGTGCTCGAGTGCGTCGGCACCAAGGGCGCCTTCGAGATGGGCGTCGGGGTCGTGCGCGCGGGTGGCGCGGTCAGCCGCGTCGGCCTGCCGCAGTACGAAGAGGGCCCGATCGGCGTCGGCGTGTTCCGCCGCAACGTCACCGTCACCGGCGGTGTCGCACCGGCCCGGCACTACATCCCCGAGCTGCTGCCGGACGTCCTCGAGGGCAAGTACCAGCCCGGCAAGGTCTTCGACCGGACCATCGACGTCGAAGGCGTGCCGGACGGCTACCGCGCGATGGCGCACCGCGAGGCGCTGAAGGTGCTCATCAAGCCGTGACCCGTCCGGGTGGGGGTCCCACGCCGGACTCCCCACCCGGATTACGTTGGTACGCATGGACATGATCACCCCCGAGCCGCGCCCCGCCTGGATCGCCGGACGCCCCGAGCAGGGCGCCACCACCCTCGTGGTGCACCACCCGTACGACGGCAGCGAGGTCGCCACGGTCGCGGTGCCCGGGCCGGAGCAGGTCGAACGCGCGGTCACCGCCGCCGTGTCCGTCGCCAAGGAGCTCCGCCGCACGCCCGCGCACGTCCGGGCCGGCGCGCTCGAGCACGTCTCGCGCGTGCTCGCCGCCCGCGCCGACGAGATCGCCGAGGTGATCACGGCGGAGAACGGCAAGCCGCTCAAGTGGGCCGAGGCCGAGGTCAGCCGCGCGGTGTCGGTGTTCCGCATCGCCGCCGAGGAGGCCCGCCGGTTCACCGGCGACGTCCAGCGCCTCGACACGGACCCCGCGGGCGAGGCGCGGCTGGCGCTGACCCGGCGTGTCCCGCGCGGGCCGGTGCTCGGCATCGCGCCGTTCAACTTCCCGCTCAACCTGGTAGCGCACAAGGTCGCGCCGTCGCTCGCGATCGGCGCGCCGATCATCGTCAAGCCCGCGCCGCGGACGCCGCTCTCGTCGCTGATCCTCGGGGAGATCCTGGCCGAGACGGACCTGCCCGAAGGCGCGTTTTCCGTGCTGCCACTGGGGAACGAACAGACACAGGCGCTCGTCGCCGACCCGCGGCTGCCGGTGGTGTCCTTCACCGGGTCCGGCCCGGTCGGCTGGTCGCTGAAGGACGCCGCGCCGCGCAAGCACGTCGTGCTGGAGCTCGGCGGCAACGCGGCGGCCGTCGTGCTGCGCGACTGGCCGGACCCCGAGGGCGCCGCACACCGCATCGCGACCTTCGGCAACTACCAGGCCGGGCAGTCCTGCATCGCCGTCCAGCGCGTGATCGTGGACGCCGCGATCGCCGGCGAGTTCGTCCCCGAGCTGCTGGAGGCCGTGCAGTCACAGCGGACCGGCGACCCGTACGACCGCCACACCGACGTCGGCCCGGTCGTCGACGAGGCCGCCGCCGAGCGGATCGTCGCGTGGGTCGACGAAGCCGTCGCGGCGGGCGCGAAGCTGCTCACCGGCGGCACGCGCGAGGGCGCAACGGTCGCGCCGACCCTGCTCACCGACGTCCCGCCGGACACCAAGGCGTGGTCGGAGGAGATCTTCGGCCCGGTACTCGCGGTGTCCGTTGTGGACGGTGTCGACGAGGCTTTCCGGTCGGTCAACGAATCCGCGTACGGGCTGCAGGCCGGCGTCTTCACCGCCGACGTCCAGCTGGCCTTCCACGCGTCGGCGGAGCTGGAGGTCGGCGGCGTGATCATCGGCGACGTCCCGTCCTACCGCGCCGACCAGATGCCCTACGGCGGGGTGAAGGGCTCCGGCGTCGGCCGCGAAGGTGTGCTCGCCGCGATGCACGACCTCACCGAGGAGCGCGTCACGGTGTTCACCGGCATCGACCTCTAGATCTGGACGCTCTGCCCGAACCGGAAGACGTTGAAGGGGTCGTACTTCTTCCCGACGTCCGCCAGGCGCTTGGCGTTGTCGCCGTAGTAGGCGGTCTTCCAGTCGGGCAGGACCGGGTCGATGTAGTTGACGTACCCGCCGCCCGCCCCGGCCGCGGCGAGGCCCGCGACGACTTCGCCCACGGACTGGCTCACCTTCGCCTGGTTCTTCGCCGTCGCTTGGGCGTAGACCTGCACGCTGGCCAGGGCGTCACGGTGCCAGAACGCCGTGGCGTCCTTGGCCGGCTCGCCGACCTTGCCGCCGAGGCCGTCGATGAGCAGGTCGGTGCCCGTGCGGCCCTCGGCGAGCGCGACGACCTTCGCCGCGTCGACCGGCGCCGTGATGATCCGCGACGACCCGAGGAACGACTGGCGGTCCGAACTGCCCTCGAAGTACTTCATGGCGCCGAGGTAGTCGAGGCTGCGCACCGTGCGCTGGGTCGGCCGCGCGCCGGCGTTGGTGGTCAGGTTGTTCAGCAGCGTGTTCAGCGCGGACGCGGTGCCGACGTAACAACCGCCGACCCGGCACTGCACCGGTGAGCCGCCCGAGAGGACCAGGTTCGCCCACAGCTCCGGTGGCATGGCGGGGATCCACTGCTGCCACGCGTTGAGCACGTTCGCCGCCGAGCCGGCCGGGAAGTGCAGGGAGAACACCGTCAGGTTCGGCGCCGGGTCGGTGTCGAAGGTGAACTCGGTGACGATGCCGAAGTTGCCGCCACCGCCGCCGCGCAGCGCCCAGAACAGGTCCGGCTCGGAGGTCGCGGACGCCGTCACCAGCTTGCCGTCGGCCGTGACGACCTGCGCGGAGCTCAGGTGGTCACAGGTCAGGCCGTACTTGCGGGCCAGCACGCCGATGCCGCCGCCGAGGGTGAGCCCGGCGATGCCGACGGTCGGGCAGGTGCCGGCGGGCAACGCGCGCCCGGCCGCCCCGAGCGCGGCGTAGACGTCCTTGAGCTTCGCGCCGGCGCCGATCACGGCCTTGGTGCCCTGGACGTCCACCTTCTTCAACGCGGACAGATCGATGACCACACCACCGTCGGGCACGGAGTACCCGGCGTAGCTGTGCCCGCCGCTGCGCGCGGCGAGGCTCAGGCGCCCGGCGATGCCCTGGACGCAGGCCTGCACGTCCTGGGGCGTCGCCGCTTGAGCGACGGCGACGGGGTTGCGGCTGTCGAAGAGCAGGTTGAACCCGCGCTTGGCGGCGTCGTAGGCGTCGTTGCCCGGCCGCAGCAGGCCGCCGGTCAGCCGGGTGCGCAGGTCGTCCCAGTTCGGCGGCCCGGTCGGCGGCCGGCTGGTCGGTACCTCGGACGTCGGCGCGGTGGACGGCGCGGTCGAGCTCACCGGCACCGGGCTGCCGTTGTTCGAGCAGGCGGCCGCGACGGCGCCCGCCGCCGACACACCCGCGATCCGGAGGAACGCCCTGCGGTCGAGGTCCATACGGGGGTGGACGTGCGGCCGTCCGGCGGGTTGCCCGGTCACCGGGCCGCCCTGCTCACGTTGTCCACATCGGACTCCTCGCTGCCGGGGACGCCCAGTCTAGGTCGGCGGGCCGACATCAACATCTCGGGCGCGCCCATGACCTACACGGCGGAGGGCGGCACGGCGTTCAAGACCAAGCGGGAATCCGTGGCACGGCACCGTCCAGGGCGGACCCGTCGGACCGGCCGCTGAGCCAGGCCAGCAGCTCACCGCAGGTGCCGGTGACGGTCGCGCCGGGCGCGGCACCCATCGTCCACTCGTACCCGCCGGCGGCCAGCCGCAGCGCGGGCAGGTGCGCGCCGCGGGAGGTGATCGCGTGCTGGACGACGTCCTCGGCGAGCGGGCCGAGCAGCCCGAGCACGTCGTCGAGGGAGTGCCCGAGGCCGAGATCGGCGAGGTGGATGGTCAGCTCGGACAGCCGCATCCGCGCGACGACGGTTCCCGTCACGGGCGCGCCCCGCCGGTCACGGGCCTCACGCGCCCAGGCTTCGTCCGGCATGGCGGCGGCGTACTGCTCGAACCGCCCGGCGGATGCGACGAAGTCGGCGAGAATCTCGGCGACCCCGCGCTGGGCACCGGCTTCGATGTCTTCGTCGCGCGCCTCGGCGCTGACGTACATCGGCGTCTCGACGCCGGTGTTCGCCCAGGTCAGCAGATTGCGCAGGCCATCGGCATTGCGCGCGATGTGCGCGAAGACGTGCGCCCGGCTCCAGCCGGGCAGCGCACTGGGCGCACGCAGCTCGGGTTCACCGAGCCCCCCGGCCACGCGGGCCCACTCGTCGTCGAGCTTCCGTACGCCGTCGAGCAGTGCGTGTGCCTTCTCGGATGCCGTCACGGCCCCGAGTCTAGGAGGTCCGCCCGCACGGCAGGAACGACTCGCGTACCGCTCCGGACGACACGCGTACCCAGCCGGACGACACGCGTACCCCGGGGGACGACACGACGGAACCCGGGTCAGGGTG
>NZ_JBICSQ010000013.1:0-166609 GCF_043197175.1 Amycolatopsis sp. NPDC049252 | reverse complement strand
ACGCCTTGGGTGCACCGGAAGCAGCGGTTCCAGCCGCTCCCACAGCTGATCGGTCAGGACCTCCTCACGCATACCAACATTCTGGAAAGCTCTGCCTGTCAGGCAAGACGACACGCCGACTCATTCTGAACTGCCCCCTAAGCGGTCTTGCCCAGCTCTCCGGCTTCGTCGGCCGCTTCGGCGATCAGAGATCCGCCGGCTGTCTCGTAGCGGCTCGCGAACAGGGTCGGGTGCGCCGACCGGATGCCCTCGACCACGAGTTCGTACGGGAAGTCGTCAAAGTCGCCGTAGTCGTGCAGGAACTCCATGTACCTGCGGCCCTTGCTGTCGTACGGGTGCGACATGCTGTCCGCCGTGCCGTCGAACTCGAGGGGGGTGATGCCGTACAGCCGGCACAGCAGCTTGTTGAACACCGGCGTGGCGCGGACCCACTTGCCGTCCAGGTACACCGAGTTCAGCGCGTGGAAGCGGAACACGTCCCCGCCCACCAGCTCGCGCAGCCTCGGGGAGGCCAGGTGGTTGCGGACATCCGTCAGCGCGATGCGGCTCGGGACGCCCGCCGCTCGGCAGACCGCCGCGTACACGATCGACTTGTGCACGCAGAAACCCCGGCCCCGGCTGATGATCGCGCTGGCCTTGAGGCCGGTGCGGCTCAGTGCCGCGCCGTAGACCTCGTAGTGCAGCTTGTCGCGGACCGCGTAGTACAGCGCGACCGCCTTCTCGGTCTGGGTGCGCTCGGCTTCGCCGAGCGCCTGCTCGACGAACTCCCGCACGACCGGGTGGTGGTAGTCGAGGAACTGCGTTACCCCGAGCAGGTCTTGCGGGGGCGTCTCGGCCGCCATGTCGTCCTTCTTCCGGTTTCCGGCGCTGTCAGCGCACTCCGAGCATTCTGGCGACCTTGTCCCGCTGGACCTCCGACGTGCCCGAGTAGATCGTGCCGCCGGTGGCGTCGCGCAGTTCCTTCTCGATCCCGAACTCGCTGAGGTAGCCGCGACCGCCGAAGATCTGCACGGCGTTGGTCGCGGACCGGACGTTGGCCTCGCTGGCCAGCACCTTCGCCATGGCCACGTCGACCATCACGTCCTCGCCGGCCTCGAACCGCCGCGCGGTGTCGTAGAACCAGTTGCGGGTGGTCTCCAGGTCGATCTTCATTTCCACGATCTTGGCCGCGATCAGCTGGCAGGACGCGATCGGCGCCCCGAACTGCTTGCGGGTCTTCGCGTAGTCGATGCTCTGCTCCAGGCGGAACTCCATGGCGCCCAGGCTGATCGCGAAGGACAGGAGCACCTCCCACTTCATCACGTAGTCGAGCAGCAGGAAGCCCTTGCCCCGGCGGCCGACCATGTTCGCCGCCGGCACCACGCAGTCGGTGAACGTCAGGTTCCCCAGTGGCGACGTGCGCAGGCCCATCTTGTCGACCGGCGGGCCGGCCTCGAACCCCGGCGTGCCCCGCTCGACGGCGAACACGCTGATGCCGAGCGGGCCGGTGCCCGGCGACGTCCGGGCGTACACCAGGACGACGTCGGCGACGGGGCCGTTGGTGATGAAGGACTTCCGGCCGTTGATGACGTAGTCGTCGCCGCGGCGCTCCGCCGTGGTCTGCATGGCGGCCGCGTCGGAGCCACCGTGCGGCTCGGTGATCGCGTGCGCGCAGATCACCGAGCCGTCGACCACCCGCGGCAGGAACCGGTCCTTGACCTCCTGGCTCCCGAAGCGCTGGATCGGCACGCCGGTGCTGACCAGCTGGGTCGAGATGGAGAAGTTCAGCCCGCCGTCGCGGCAGTGGTAACCGAGGCCTTCCAGGGCGTGCATGGTGGTCGGCAGGTCGTGCCCGCCGCCACCGTGCTCGGGGCCGAAGGGCAGGCCGAACAGCCCCGACGCGCCGATCTCCGGCCAGAGCCCGCCGGCGAACTCCGCCTCGCGGTCGCGCCGGAGGTGGTCGGCGCCCCACGCCCGGAAGAGCTCGGTGTAGCCGTCCCGCAGCGCCTGCTGCTTGTCGGTCCACTGCTGCATCGGGGGAGCTCCGGGTCAGTAGTTGGAGTACTCGGACTCGAGGTCGTGCGATTCGTCGCCGATCAGGGCCGGCGTGAACACGCAGACCAGCACCATGTCCTCGTGCGGCGACGCGATCAGGTGGTGCGGGTCGTGCTTGTCGAGGGCGTAGATCGTGCCGACCTCGATGACGTGCTCGTCACCCGCGGAGTCGATGACCTTGCCGCTGCCGCCGATGCAGTAACACGCCTCGAGGTGGTTCCGGTACTCCAGCGCCGAGTCGCTGCCGGCCCGTACGACGGTGTGGGTGACGGTGTAGCCCATGCCGTCGCGCAGCGTGAGGAAGCGGTGGCTCAGGCCGTTGCCCCACTCGACGCCTTCGGTCTCGGAAAGTTTACGGATGATCACGGTTCAGGCCGCCTTTCCGAGATAGTCCACATCGGACCGACCGGCCGCCGAATGCAGCTCGACGAACCGGGTGATCGAGGTGAGGGAGGTGAAGTCCTGCTCGACGAGCTCGACCTCTTCCATCGGGATCTCGAACGTGGCCTCCAGCCAGGTGACCACGCGCAGCAGGCCCAGGCTGTCGATCACGCCGTTGGCGCGCAGGTCGTAGTCGTCCTCCAGCTCCTCGGGGCCGACGCCCGGCAGGAACTCGTCGAGGACGTACTGCTTGATCCGGTCGGAACAGCTCATGTCAGCTCCCGTTCAACAGGTCTCGGATGACGGCTTTGCGGTCGGTCTTGCCCGTCGACGTCGTGGGCAGCGGGTCGTCGACCACGCGGATCGTGGTGGGCAGCGCCGCCCGCACCAGCCGCTGACGGCAGAACTGCCGCAGCGCGAGCACCCCGAGCGGCTCGGTCGTGTCGCGGCGGACGACCGCGTGGATGACGAGCCCCGCGACGTCGTCGGGCACCGCGACCACCGCCGCGCCGGCGATCCGCTCGTGGCCGAGCAGGACCTGCTCGATCTCCTCGAGGTTGACCCGCACGCCGCGGACCTTGACCTGGGAGTCGTTGCGCCCCACGAGGGTGAACACGCCGTCGGCGTCGCGGTGGACGAGGTCACCCGACCGGAAGTAGACCCGGCCGTCGGCGCGTTCGACGAACTTGTCCGCGCCACCGCCGACGGCGTACCCGGCCGTCTGGAACGGCGTCGACACGAACAGCTCACCGGTGGCCGGGCCGTCGACGACCACGCCGTCGGCGTCGAGCACCAGCGCCTCGACGCCGGGCAGCGGACGGCCGATCGGCAGCGGGCCCGCGGCGGTCAGATCGCCGGTGATCTCGTGGATGAAACTGTCGTTGGTCTCGGTGGCGCCGTAGATGTTGTAGTACCGGGCGTTCGGGAACAGCCGCGGCAGCTCCGGCAGCAGCTTCGCCGGCATCTTGTCACCCGTCACGATCACGTGCCTCACCGTCTCGAACGGCTCGCCGTCGTAGGCGTCGGCCAAGAGCCGGTAGAGCATCGGGACGGACTGGACGACCTCGACGGACTCGGCGCGGATCAGCTCCGCGAGGTGCTTGCCGTTGGTCGCCCGCTCGGGCTCGACCAGCACCGTCGTACCGCCGGCCTTGAACGTCGCGCGCACGTCGAGCAGGCACAGGTCGAAGTTGAACGGCGCGTAGTTCAGCACCACGGTGCCCGGCCGGAGGCGGAACTTCGTGACCGCCCACTCGGTGAACCGTTCCACCGCCTGAAAACTCAGCGGCACCACCTTCGGCAGCCCGGTGGAGCCGGACGTCGTGAAGATGAACGACGTCGCGTCGGGGCTGACGTCGGGACCGGTGATGCCGTCGAGCCCGGCGAGGTCGCCGTCCGGCGGGACGGCGGTGGTGTCGATCTTGTGCACCCGCAGCCCACCGACGTCCGCGCCGGGCTCCGTGGTCAGCACGTCGGTGCAGTCCGCCTTCTCCAGCAGCTCTACCAGCGCCGTCGCACCGAGCTCGGTGGAGGGCAGCATGAACGGGCGGCGCGCGAGCAGGCAGGCGACGATCAGCGCGACGGTGCGCGGTGTCTTCGCGGCGTGCAGCGCGACGCGGGCGTCGGACGGCAGCTGCAGCGCCGTGAGCGCGTTGTAGGCCGACATCGTCATGGCGCACAGTTCGGCGTTCGACACCCGGTCGCCGCCCATGACCAGCGCGGCCGACTCCGGCCGGTTGCGGGCGAACTCGGCCAGACAGCCGAGCAGCGAACGCGAGTACGGCACAATGGTCTCCAACCCAGCCGGGCGCGCGGCGACCACCGTCACGCGCCAACCAGTCACCCCAGCTCCCCCACGGGGAGTCCACTTAGAACTCCGGCGGCGCCCGGCCCGGGCACCGCGTGGACACCACCGTAGCTTCGCGCCGGAGTGACTGGCTTCTCGCGCAGTGCGGCTCCGCTCGGCCCGGTGAAGTCCCGTGTAGACCGTCTGACCAGGAGTCCCGCCGCCCACGTCGAAGAGCAGTTCCGGGCGTTGCCGACGGTTTCCGTCGCGTCCCGGGATCACGGTTACCGATCAGGGTGCGGTCTTATCCCTCTTCTTCCCAACGCAGCATGGCCGGCATCGTCGCCAGCGTGACCAGTGCCGACAGCACGCCACCCACGATCCAGGGCGCGATCAGGCCGAATTCCTTCGCGATGAAGCCACCGCACAACGCGCCGAGCGGGATGGCGCCGAACGTCAGCATGCGGCTGGCGCTGGTCACCCGGCCCATCAGCGAGTCGGGGATCAGCCGCTGCCGCGCCGAGAGCGCCACGACGCTCCACAGGGAGATCGCGATCGAGAACGCGGTGAACAGCAGCACGACGGTCACCGGGTCCCGGCCCACCGTGCCGATGGCGATCCACGCCACCGGGCAGACGACCTGCGCGCCGATCGCCACCTGGCGGGCGCCGAACCACCGCACGACGCGCCCGCTGAGCAGGCCGCCGATGACACCGCCGATCGCCATGGCCCCGAGCAGGAGGCCGAAGCCCTGGTCGCCGAGGTGCAGCACCTGGCTGGAGAACAGCACCAGCACCGACAGCGCCATCCACTCGCAGAAGTTGCCGGCGCCGGCGCTCAGCGTGAGCACGCGTGGCAGGCGGTGCCGGACCAGCCAGCGCAGGCCCTCGCCGATCTCGTGTGCCATCGACCGCCGGCCGTCGCCCACCGGCGGGCCGACCCGCCGCATGCGGGAGATCAGCAGCACGGAGACGCCGAACGTCACGGCGTTGAGCCAGAACGGCAGTGGCACGGCGAACGCGAACAACGCACCGCCGATGGGTGGGCCCAGGAACTGCTTCGACACCGTCTGCGTCGTGATGAGCCGGCCGTTGGCCGCCTCGAGGTGCTCCCGGCCCACGACCGTCGGCACGAAGGCCTGGCTCGACGCGGTGAACAGCACCTCGGCCGCGCCGATGCCGAACGCCAGCAGGTACAGCATCCACAGCTCGGTCAGCCCGGTCGTGACGATGACGGCGATCAGGGCCACCAGGGCCATCTGCACCAGCTGCGCGCCGTTCATCAGCAGGCGGCGGTCGTGCCGGTCGACCACGACGCCGGCCACCAGCGCCAGCAGCCACGGCACGGTGCCCGCGGTGGCCACCCCCGCGATCAGCTGCGGGTCGTCGCTCAGCGACTTGGCCATCAGGGGCAGCGCGGCCAGCAGCACCCCGTCACCGAGCGTCGCGATCAGGCTCGCCGACCAGAGGAGGTGGAACTGACCGGGCAGCCTCGTCTTCGGACCGGGCCGAGGAGCCGTCTGCGTCATGAGGTCTCCCTGGTGTGGAAGACGCCCGCGGAACGGACGCTTCCGTTGGTGGTGAGCCCGATGACCGCGCTGCGCTCGATCGGCGCGACCCGGGCGTGGATGCCCGCGAAACCCGTTGGCGTGTAGTAGAACCCGTACACGGCGTGCCACGGCAGCTGCTCGCCGGTCGTCTCGTCGACGACGAGCTCGGTCCGGGGCACCACCCGGCGCTGGACGATGGCGGTCGTCGACGCCGACGCGCGGAGCGCCTCGTCCCACTCGTCTTCCGGCGTCTCCCAGCCGGGAACGACCCCGTGCCCGCCGAACAGGCCGGCGGGCTTGAGGATCAGCCGCTCCCGTTCCGCGCGGCACCGGTCGAGCAGGTCGGGGTCCGCCCGCAGCGACGGCTCGCTGAGCAGGCGCGTCCACGGGATCACCCGGTCGATCAGCGCCCGCTCCCCCGCCGAGAACGCGGCCGGGTCGTGGTCGGACAGCAGGGCCAGGCACCCCTTCTCAACGAAGAGGTTGGTCTCCAACGGAGTCCAGAGCACCACGTCGCCGGTCTCGTGCATCTTGAAGATCCGCTCGGCCAGCGCGAGCGCGTCCGGGTCGTCGACGATCTGGTCGGTGTCGAAGCACCGGTAGACGACGTCGACCCGGTCACCCTCGATGGACAACCGGCCGTCACGCACGCTGAGGTCGCCCAGCTCCCCCAGGTGGCAACGGATCCCGCAACCGCGAAGCGCGTCGCGCACCGGTTGCCACGCGCCGTTCAGCTCGGCGAGCGCGCCGGGTCCTTCGACCAGCGCGACGACCGGGTCGCCGCCGGCGAGCCGGCGCAGCTCACGCGCGAGCTCCGCCGGGCTGTAGGTGTAGTCGAGCCCGTGCTCCTCGGCGAACGCGGCGAACGCCCGGTCCCGCAGGAAGGCCCGCGGCACCTCGCCGCTGCGGTCCCAGCCGCCGTGGTCGCTGCCGATGCCGAACTCCAGCAGGCGGTAGGCATCGCCGTCGTGGTAGACGTCCGCGCGCCCGACCGAGGGCGGGGTCACCCCGAGCCGCCGCATGAGCGCGCCGCGCTCGCCGTCCACGCCGACGGCGGCGCCGAACCGTTCGAGGTCACCGTCGAACAGCCGCTCCGGCAGGCTGAGCAGCAGTCCGAGCAAGCCGTGCAGATCGTCGCCGAACGCCCGCATCTCGGCCCCGTCGACGAACAGCGGACGGTTGAGGAACTCTCCACCCCAGGCGGCCAGTGAGGCCGCGTTCCGCACCTGGGCCACGGCCTGCCCGAGCCGGGAACCCGGCTCGGCCGCGGCCGTCAGGTACGCACGAGTCGCGCGCTCCCATCGCATCCGGACATTATTGTCCACCGGGCACGATGCCGGTTCTCCCACGGTGCTCGATCACGGCCGGAGAAACGGTGCCCAGGCGTGCTCGTCGAGCGCGTCCGCCGTCACCGGAATGGCCTTCAACTTGGCGTAGCCGCCGGTGTTGTGCGCGCGGATCGCCTCGCCGGCGTCGGCGAGCACGCTGTCCTCGGTGAGGTCGACCAGCCACAGTGGACGGAGCCGCGCGCCGCGGATCGCCTTGGCGTCCTCGGCGTCCACCCCCGCGTGCAGCCACCGGATGCCGAGCTCGGCGGCGCACTGGATCTGCGCGTAGTAGCAGAGGGAGAAGTACTCGCGGCCGCCGACGAGCCGGTCGTAGTCGAGTCCGACCCACCGCAGGAAGGCCGTGTCCTGCCAGACGTAGTAGAGGCAGAACCCGACCAGCGCACCGTCCGAGCGGTACAAGAGCACGGTGCGTGCGGCGCCCCCCATCCGGACCGCGTGGTTGCGCAGCGACTTCAGCTCGATCTCGGGTGTGGTGTGGTGCCCGTACTTCCGTTGGGTCGCACTGGCGATCTCCCCCAGCCGCTCCCAGCACTCCGTCAGGAGCGTCTGTTCGACGCGGTAGCCGGCGCCCCGGAACTCGCGAACGTCGCGGCGCACCATCTTGCGCCGGTTCTTCGACAGCCCGGCCTCCCACGCCGACCAGTCGCTGTCCGGCACCTCGATCCACGCGTCCGCCTTGAGCAGGACCGGCGTCGTGGTGACGCCGGCACGACGCAACGCGAGCACGTCGTCCGTGGTGACGTACATGGCGACGCAGGGTTTTCCGCCGGCCGCCGTCCTCAGCTGGGCCACGACGTCGGCCACCTCGTCCGGGCTCGCCGTGGCCGCGCCGAGGAAGTGGGTCTGGTAGCCCTCGCGCGGGCCGACGAGAACGCCGTCGCCGTCCGGCGCCGGAAGACCGGCGGCGGCCAGCCTGTCGTGCCAGCGGTAGGAACCGAAGAGCGTCTCGCTCGTCCGCGCGTAAGGCACCGCGCACACCGGCTCGCCGTCGCGGTAGCCGACCGCCGCGGCGCTCTCCCCGCCGAAGTCGGCGGTGCAGAAGCCGAGCCAGTCGGCGGAGGAATAGAACCGAGACCCGGCGAAGGCGTCCCATCTCGCCGTGTCCAGACCGGCTAATCGCTGGTCGACGTCCGTGTCAATGCTCATAGCGCACTATCCCGGCAGCGCGGCGAAGGAGACTTCTCCTCCGTTGCCGATCCGGAACAGCACGAATGAAGACGGCTGCCACAAACAGGCAGAGCACTCTGGTGATTGACGAGTTCTACGCGAGCCAGGGACACGAAACCAGCGGCAAGACGGAGCACCATGACCGAGCCAGGTGATTTCCCGTCCGACGCGATCGACGCGCCGTCATGGCGCGCCGCGTTGTCGGAGTCGATCGAAGACGTTGTCGCGACGCAGGTCGCCGATCTGCGGGAGGGATTCGACACCTGCCTGCGGGAGCTGCGGGCCACCCGGCGGGAGATCGAGGCCTACGCCGCGTACTGCGCGCAGAACGACCTGCCGGTGGACGGTCTGGCCCTCGCGCACATGACGACGTCCGCGGAGCAGGTCTGGCTGCGGCTCACCAGAGCACAACGCATACTGGACGAAGTGTCCATCGCGGACTCGGCGGCGCAGCTGTCGGCCGCCGAGGCGGTGCTGCGGTTCGGCCTGTCCACGCTTTCCTACGTGCGCAACGGTCTGGAGTGGACGGCCAAGTCCTACGGCCAGTCGCGGCAGGTGCAGTTCTTCGGGACCCAGGAGGAGACCTGGCCCACGATGAACTACGACCGCAACGGCTCGCACGCGTCGGTCACCCGGGTGGAGCGCCAGCTGCTGGACGTGCTCGGCCTGTCGGACGAGGACTACGGCATCGGCGTCACGTCGTCCGGCATGGCGGCGTTCACGTGGATCGAGGCGTTCCTGCTGCGCTACCGGCTGAACGCCGGCGACAGCATCCTCCTGGCGCCCTACATCTACTACGAGGTGGCACAACAGCTGACCGCGCTGCCGCACATCAGGTCGGAGCGCGCCGGCGGCTACCTGGTCGAGGAGATCGTCGCCGACGTCGTGCGGCACCGGCCCAAGGTGGTCTTCGTCGACCCGCTGGCCAACAACGTGCGGCAGCGGATGTTCGACCTGCCGGAGCTCTACCGGCGCCTGCGCGAGGTGGTGACCGACCGCCTCACGGTCGTCGTCGACGGCACGATGATCGGCGCGTCACTGCAGACGGAGCTCTTCGCGAGCGACGACCGGCTCGAGATCATCTACTACGAGAGCTGCACCAAGTACCTCCAGCTGGGCATGGACTTCGCCCTCGGCGGGCTCGTGGTGTACCCCACGGAGCTGACCGAGCTGTTCGACATGCTCCGCCGCAACACCGGCGCGGTTCTGGCGCGGCACAACGCCGAGCTGTTCCCCCGGTACGAGACCGCCCTGCACCGACGCCGGATGCGCCGGATCTGGGCGAACGCCGAGCGGCTGGCCAAGCTGCTGCTGGCCGACCCCCGGGTCGCCGCGGCGGGTGAGGTGCACCATCCGGCGCTGGCGCATCACCCGGACGTGCTGCTCGCGCACAGCCTGCCCTACGGCAGCGGGATCGTGACGTTCCTTTACCACGAGCGGGACCGCAACGACTGGAACAACCTCAACGCGGTGGTCGACCAGATCCTCGTGCACGCGCAGAAGTCCGGGGTGCAGGTCACCAAGGGGGTCAGCTTCGGCTACTCCGTGCCGCGCGTCTGGGCGCAGGACGTGGGGACGACCGAGGCGGAGCGCAAGTACGTGCCGGCGACGGACGACGAGCCGCTGTTCCTCCGGCTCTACATCGGCGACCGGGCCGTCCAGCTCGCGGGCCTGGCCGACGCCATCGCCTCGGCAATCGCCGGCTGAGCAGCCAATTACCCGCGGGTGCCTGGCGCGCAGCGCCCGGCACCCGCTCGCCGTTTCGGGGTGACCTCCAGGGCAGTCAGGCGTCGACGGGCTCGCGTGTGGCGAGGAGCCTGCCCGGCAACTTGCGCAGCAGGGCGACGCCCACGGCCGAGACGGCCGCGACCACGGCCATGACGAGGAACGCGGGCGTGCCGAGGCCGGCGTACGCGACGGCGCCCAGCACCGGCCCGAGGATGAACCCGATGTCGGACACCAGGCCGAAGGCGCCGAACGCGCGCCCGAGCTGGTGCCTCGGCACGAGGTTCACGCCCTGCCGAGCCACCAGGTACAGCACGGGCTCGGCCGTCATGAACAGCAGCAGCCCGGCGCACATCGCCACCACGCCGTCGAACAGCCCGACCGCGGTCAGCCCGATCGCCTCGGCGCCGAACGCGTACGCCGAGATCACCAGCAGCGGCCGGGACTCCACGAACCGGGCGCACGTCATGGCCACGGTCATGAACACCGCCAACCCGGCGGTGTAGAGCACCGACGTGTAGGCGACGCCGTTGCCCGTCACGTCGTCGAGGTGCAGGGGAAGCACCGGCTCGAGGGCCGCGAACAACGCGTTGTTGACCAGGTCGACGACCGCGAACAGGCCGACCAGCACCACCAGCGTCCGCACGGCGCGACCACGGCCGGCCGGTACCGGCGGCGGAGCCACGGGCTCCGGGGCGACCCGCAGACCCAGCAACAGCACGCCGCCGGTCATGGTCACCGCCGCGCCGGCCAGGAAGACGCCCGTGAAGCCCAGGAACGGGTGCAGCAGGCCGACGACCGCGGGCCCCAGCACCATGCCGGCCGTGCAGCAGCCGCCGAACCAGCCCATGACCCTGGCCGTGCCGAACCGCGACCTGGCGCCCAGTGAGCTGGCCAGCTGGTACAGCACCGGCATCGTGAGGCCCTCGGCCACGCCCCACGCGAGCCGCCAGCTCAGCACCTGCCAGCCCGCGGTGGCGAAGGCCAGGCCGACCACCGTCACGGCTGTCAGGGTCAGGCCGACGAAGCCGATGACCTGCGGCCGGGACGTGCGGTCGACCAGGATGCCGCCGATGGGCTGCACCAGCGCCTTGGCCAGCGCGAACCCGCTGAAGGCCGCGGCGACCTCCAGTGCCGACATGTCGAACCGGCCGGTCAGTTCGGGCACCAGCGGCACCAGCATCGTGTACGCGACGTTCATCATCGCCGCGGACAGCAGCAGGGCCGCTGTTCCCGACTGCCGTGGGGCAGTCACGGCCGCTGCTCCAGCCCTTCGTAACCGGCCACGGTGACCAGGCCGTCGTGCACCGCCGTCAGCCGTGGGCCGTAGACCTCGACGTCGCCCGGCTCGGCCGAGTACCACAGGCCCCACAGATGCAGGCCGCCGAAGCCGTGCTGCTTCTTGAACCGGTCGTTGCCCCGGCCGAACTCGACGACGTCCCAGCCGCGGTCGACGCCCTGCGCGAGGATCTCGTACAACATGAACGGGTACGCACTGACCTCGCCGTACACGGACGGGTCCGTGCCGCCGGCCCACAGGTACAGCCTGCGGTCGTACTCCAGCGCGACGAACGCGCCGATCGTCGCGCCCTCCCACTCGGCGCGGATCACGCTGGCGTACGGCGTGGCCAGCACGGCCGCCAGCGTCGGGGCGTCGTACAGCCCGGGCCAGCCGTGCTTGACCGCCGAGCCGTTGCACAGTTCGAGCACCCGGTCGATGTGCGCGGCCGCGGCGGGACCGGTCTCCTCGACCAGCTTGACGTTCTTCTCCGTGGCCCGGCGCCAGCGGCGGCGCCAGTCGGTGCGCTTCCGGCCCGGCACCTCGCCCATCACCGGGTCCGGCCCGCTGCCCGGGTTCTTGTAGTACGCGGTGTCCAGCCGCGCGAAAACGTCCGGCCGGCGGACGGCGGCCCACTGGCGGGCCGGCTCGGGCGGCAGGTTGAACACCAGCACGCCGGCCGCGCCCAGGTCCCGTGCCTGCGCGCGGGCGTCATCGACCAGGGTCGCCACGGCGGCGCTGTCGCCGGCCAGGTACGCGGGGCCGTAGACCGAGTAGACCGAGCCGATCGTGAGGACCGGGCGGTCGAACACCAGCCCGCTCCCGGTCTCGTCCTCGTAGCCCTGCCAGAACGGGGAGTGCTCGAGCAGGTAACGCGGTGCGCGGCCGGGGTCGATCACGCGCTGCCGCTCGATGGTCGCCCGCGTCCACGCGTCCAGCCACTCTTCGGTGTCGAACACCGTGGGCGGATGCGGCTGGGCTTCAGGTTTCCGGGCGAGCGTCATCGAAGCTCCTCCGTGCGGCGGACATTCCTCATTCGACGGTAGGCCCGCACGGCATCCCGAGCGAGGGTTGACCCCAGGAACGCATTCTCGGAGAAGCGATGACAACCCGCACGATTAAAGGTGCCCAGACGTTCGATGGCCTGCGACGCTCGGCGCATGACGCGCTCCATCGCCTGGCAGGACGGCACCATCGAGGCCGTCGACCAGTGCGCGCTGCCGCACGAGTACCGGATGCTGCGACTATCCACTGTGGACGAGGTGATCGACGCGATCCAGCGCCTGGCGATCCGTGGCGCGCCCGCCATCGGCGTGGCCGGCGCCCTGGCCGTGGCGCTCTCGGCCCGTGCGCACACCCGCGCCGGCGTCTGCGACGAGATCGCGGTCCGTGCCGAGGCGCGGCGGATCGCCGACGCGCGGCCGACCGCGGTCAACCTGAGCTGGGCGGTGCGCCGGGTCGTCGCCAAGCTCGACGGCGGCGCGGACGCCGTGCTCGCCGAGGCCGTCGCCATCCTCGTCGAGGACGAGGAACGCAACCGTGCCGCGGCGGGCGAGGCCGCGAACCTCGTGCGGCGGTTGTGCGGGCCGGAGCCGCTGCGGCTGCTGACCCACTGCAACACCGGCAGGCTGGCCACGGTCGCCTGGGGCACCGCGCTGGGCGCCATTCGCCTGCTGGCCGGTGCAGGACACGTGACCGAGGTGCTGTTCGGCGAGACCCGGCCGCTGCTGCAGGGCGCGCGGCTCACGGCGTGGGAGCTGGCCGAGGCGGGCATCCCGCACCGGATGCTGGTCGACTCCGCCGGGCCGGCCGCGCTTGCCGCCGGCATGGTCGACTGCGTGCTGGTCGGCGCCGACCGCGTGTGCGCCAACGGCGACGTCGCCAACAAGATCGGCACCTACTCGCTGGCGCTGGCCGCGGCGCGGGCCGGGGTGCCGTTCGTGGTCGTCGCCCCGGAGTCCACTCTGGACACGACGTTGCGGAGCGGCGCGGACATCGTCATCGAGGAGCGCTCTCCGGCCGAGGTCACCGCGTTCGGCGGTATCGAGGTCGCCCCGCCGGGCACCGGGGTGTTCAACCCCGCGTTCGACGTCACACCCGCCGAGCTGGTGACCGCCGTGGTCACCGAGTCCGGCCTGTTCCGTCCTACCGGGACGCTCGAGGAGCGGGCGTCATGAGCGGCGCGGAGCTTGCCGAGACCGCCGCCGGGCTCTACGCGCGCGGCTGGCTGGAAGGGACCGCCGGGAACCTGTCGGTCCGGCTGCCCGGTGACCGCGCGTTGATCACCGCGAGCGGCGTCAGCAAGGGAAAGATCACCGCGGCCGACGTGGTCGAGGTCGGCATCGCCGACTCGCGGCCGGTGCGCGAAGGCGCGCCGCGTCCGTCCGCCGAGACCACGATCCACACGGCGCTGTACCGGTTGTCGCCCGGCTCGCACGCCGTCGTGCACGCGCATCCGCCCTACGCCACCGCGATCGCGATCCTGTCCGCGCGGCGCGGCGCCGGCACCGTGACGTTCACCGACCTCGAGATCATCAAGGGGCTCGGGCTGACCGATCCGTCCAAGGTGGTCGTTCCGGTCTTCGAGAACCACGCGCACGTGCCCGCCATCGCCGACGACGTCACCGAGCGGCTCACGGCCGACGCGCCACCCGTCATGCTCATCGGCAACCACGGTGCGACCACGTGGGGGCCGACGCTGGACATCGCCCGCAACCGCATGGAGTGCCTGGAAGCGTTGTGCCAGCTGACGTTGCTGGTCGACCGGACCATTCCCTGACAAGGAGACCACGATGACCCTGCTCCAGGTCATGCCGGCGAACGATGCCGCGAACGTGCTGGTGCGCACCGAGGACATCACCGAGATCGCCGCGGAGCTCGCCCCGCACGGCATCCGGCTCGAGCGGTGGGCGACCGTGCCGCTCGACGGCGAGGCCGGGCAGGAGGAGGTGCTCGCCGCCTACGCGTCCGAAGTGGAGCGTGTGTCGGCGGAAGGCTCGTACCCGCTCGTCGACGTCGTGCGGATCGTGCCGGACGACGCCGACCCGGAGTGGCCCGCCAAGGCCGAAGCGGCCCGGACGAAGTTCCTCGACGAGCACACCCACGACGAGGACGAGGTGCGGTTCTTCGTCGAGGGCAGCGGTTGCTTCTACCTGCACCTCACCGGCAAGGTGTACGCCGTGGTCTGCACCGCCGGCGACCTGATGTCCGTGCCGGCCGGCACGACGCACTGGTTCGACATGGGCACCAAGCCGTACTTCTGCGCCATCCGGTTCTTCCAGGAGGAGGACGGCTGGGTCGCCGGCTTCACCGGCGACCAGATCTCCGCCAGGATGCCGACGCTCGAAGAGCTCGTCGCACCGGAACCGAGCTCGTGACCCAGGCGGTCGTTCTCGACATCGAGGGCACGGTCAGCCCGCTGTCGGCCGTGCACGACGTGCTGTTTCCCTATGCGCGCGAACGTCTCGAGAGCTGGGTACGCCAGGAGCGGCCCGGCACGCAGGCCGTCGTCGACGGTGTGCGGGCGATGCTCGGCGGGCAGGCCGGTCTCGACGACGTGGTGCGGACTCTGCTCGAGTGGCACGACGACAACGCGAAGCACAGTCCACTCAAGACACTGCACGGACTCGTCTGGGAACGGGGTTTCCTCGGCGGCGAGCTGTCCGGCGTGGTATACCCGGACGTGCCACCGGCGCTGGCCGAATGGCGCCGGCGTGGGACACGGTGCTGGATCTACTCCTCCGGCTCGGTGCTCGCCCAGCGGCTGTGGTTCTCCCACAGCGACCACGGGGATCTCCGGGGTTACCTGGCCGGCCACTTCGACACCCTGACCGGCGGACCGAAGCGGGATCCCTTTTCCTACCACCGAATCGGGCGGGCGATCGGCACACCGGCCCGCGATGTCCGCTTCCTGTCCGACAGCCGGGCCGAGCTGGACGCCGCCAGGACCGCGGGCTGGGAGACCGTCGGCGTGCGCCGGCCGGGCTGCGCCACCGACTTCGGCACGCACCGGGTGATCGCCGACCTCGCCGAGTTCGGCACCGCACGGGAGGCGTCATGATCAGCGAGGACCCGCTCGTCGGAAAGTTCGCCCCGTTCCGCAGCACGATCTTCGCCGAGATGACCGCGCTCGCCCACCGCACCGGCGCGATCAACCTCGGCCAGGGGTTCCCGGACAGCGACGGGCCGCCGGAGCTGCTCGCCGCCGCCGCGGAGGCGGTGCTCTCCGGACACAACCAGTACCCGCCGCTGCCCGGCGTGCCCGCGCTGCGCACCGCCATCGCCGAGCAGCGTGCCGCCGACTACGGCACGCCGTACGACCCCGAGACCGAGATCCTCGTGACCGCGGGCGCGACCGAGGCGATCGCCGCCGCCATCGCCGCACTGGTCCCGGCCGGCGACGAGGTGCTGGTGTTCGAGCCGTACTACGACTCCTACGGCGCGGCCATCGCGCTCGCCGGCGCCGTCCGCCGGACCGTGCGGCTGCGCCCGGTCGGCGACCGGTTCACGTTCGACCCCGGTGAGCTGGCCGCCGCGGTGACGCCGCGTACGCGGGCGTTCCTGGTGAACACCCCGCACAACCCGACCGGAACGGTGCTGTCGGCCGCCGAACTGGCGGTCATCGCCGAGATCTGCGAGCGGCACGACCTGATCGCCATCACCGACGAGGTCTACGAGCACCTGGTCTTCGACGGGGTCCGGCACATCCCGCTGGCCTCGCTGCCCGGGATGGCGTCACGGACGCTCACGATCTCATCCGCCGGCAAGACCTTCAACGCCACCGGCTGGAAGGTCGGCTGGATCTGCGGGCCGGCGCCGATGGTCGCGGCCGTGCGGACGGTGAAGCAGTACCTCACGTTCGCCGGTGGCACGCCGTTCCAGCACGCCGTCGCGGCCGTGTTGCCCGACCGGCACCGGTGGCTGGACAGCCTGCGTGCCCGGCTGACCGCCGCCCGCGACACCCTGCGGGACACGCTCACCGCGACCGGCTGGCGGTGCTTCGCGTGCCAGGGGACGTACTTCCTGCAGGTGGACGCCAGGTCGGTCGGTTACGGCGACGGCACCGCACTGTGTCACGACCTGGCCACCCAGGCCCGGGTGGTCGCCATCCCCAGCGGGGCGTTCTACGCCGATCCGGCGAGCGGGCGGGAGCTCGTTCGCTTCGCGTTCTGCAAGAGTCCCGCGGTGATCGCCACCGCGGCCGGCCGGCTGGCCGGATTCGCCGCCAACACACATCGGGAAGGAGCGGCGTGATGGGCAACTCGCCAGTCGGGGTGATCGGTGGCAGCGGACTGTACGAACTGCTGGAGGACGCCTCGTTCGTCGACGTCTCGACGCCTTACGGTGAGCCGTCCGATTCGCTGGTGCGCGGGGCGGTCGGCGGGCGTGAGGTGGTGTTCCTGCCTCGGCACGGTCGCGGCCACCGGCATCCGGCGCATGTGATCAACTACCGGGCCAACATGTGGGCGTTGCGGTCGCTCGGGGTGCGGCAGGTGCTCGGGCCCTGCGCTGTCGGATCGCTCCAGGCCGCGCTTGGTCCGGGGACCTTTGTCGTGCCGGACCAGGTGGTCGACCGGACGTCCGGGCGGGTCTCGACGTACTTCGACACCGGGGCGGTGCATGTCGGGTTCGCCGACCCGTACTGCCCCGACGGGCGTGCGACCGTGGTGAAGACCGCCGGAGAGCTGGACCAGGCCGTGGTCGACGGCGGAACCATGGTGGTGATCAACGGGCCGCGGTTCTCCACCCGTGCGGAGTCGGTCTACTACGCTCGGCAGGGGTGGTCGTTGATCAACATGACCGGGTTGCCCGAAGCTGCGCTGGCCCGCGAGTTGGCCATGTGCTACACGTCCATCGCGCTCGTCACGGACCTGGACGCCGGGCTCGACGAGGAGACCGCGGTGGAGCAGGAGTCGGTGTTCCGGGTGTTCTCGGAGAACATCTCGCGGCTGCGGGAGCTTGTGCTGCGGACTGTTGCTTCACTGGGTGCGCAGGAGGACTGCCGGTGTGCGCACGCGCATGATGGGCTCGAGATCCCTACAGACCTGTTCTGAGGAGAATGTGTTGGACTACAGCCAGTTCGTCAAGAGTTTCGACATACCGGACGGGTCCGTGCCGGTCAAGCTGAGCTTCGAGGACATCGAAATTCGAGCGATAACCCGCGCGGACCTGTCCGAGGACGTGCGCGGGATCAACGCCAGCTTGGACATCATCCGCCGGACTCGGGGCGGAAAGTGGCCCACCGAGGCCGTCACCGAGGAGTTCAACTACGTCGATCTCGTGTGGCACGAGTGCGAGTTCCGGGACATGGGGTCTTTCGCCTACTGCATCTGGGATTCGGACAACAGGTACCTCGGGTGTTGTTACCTCTATCCCATGGGGCGGCGGACGAAGCTGACCGAGGAACTGCTCGGGTACGACGTGGACGTCAGCTGGTGGGTCACCCCGGATGCTTACGACAAGGGGTACTACGAGAAGTTGTACCGCGCGCTGAAGCAGTGGATGCCCGAGTTGCCGTTCAAGCAGCCCTACTACTCCAACAAGCAGATTCCTGAAGACTGAGCGGATCGGCCCCACCCCCTCCTCGGCTTCGCCGTTGGAGGAGGTGGGGTCTGTCTCTTGATCGGCGTTCCGGCCTTGTCGTTCACTAGGTTTCGGCCAGCGGTCCGTGCCGGTGCTGCGCTGGTTCCTGGACGACACCCGGATGCCGGCCCTGGCTGCACGGGACGCTGCCGTCGGCCAAGGCCGCCGTGGACCTCGGACGTGCGGCCCGGCCGCGAGCACGACACGCACTGGCGGACCTGGGCCACGATCGTGAACCTGACACGTTCACGATCGTGGCCCAAGACCAGCTACAGCCTAGTGATCGTTGAGGTAGTAGTGGTTGCTCAAGTGCTGGTGGTTCGGACCCAGGAAGACCGCGACGCCGATGCTCGCGTGTTCCGGGAGGTCGTGCGTGCCGCCATCAGAAGCCCTGGCCGTGGCGCAAGATCCCACCCCACCGGAGGCGACGAGCTGGTAATGGAGGTAGTAGGTGTTCGGAACCTCCTCGACGGAGATCTCGACCCGGGCGGCCAGTCCGTCGGCCGCCGAGTCGCAGACGGACACGACGTCGCCGTTCTCTTCGACGTAGACAGTGCCACCCTTGTTGGCGTCCGTGGTGGTCCACGTGTGGTCCCAGCTGCCGCCGGGCGGGTCCACAGTTGCCGACGCCGACGTCGCGGTCAGAAGGGTCCCGCCGGCGACGAACGCAGTCGTCGCGACCAAGGCCGCGATCTTGTTAGGCATCGTATGACTCCCATTCTCATACTCGCCCAGGAAAACCTGGGCGAGCTGTATTTGATTTCTGTCCGCCGCAGGTCGGCGCCATACGTCTCCGATGGGGTGGGTTCAGCACTCGGCAGGATCACTTCTTCACCGCGAAGAAATCCGTTTCCGTGCCGTTCGTCGCGGTGCCCCGTCTCGGTGCGAACGGCGCGGTTTCCTTCGCCAGGTCACGCAACAACAGAAGCGCGTCGGCGTGCAGGCGCCCGGTTCGTCGTCGACGGCGACGGCGAGGCGCGGTCACTCCGGCCTTGGTTCCTCGCCATCCAGTCTTCCGCCTTCCCCCGTGAATCAACCCCAGCTGCCGAGAGTGCCGGAATCGTCACTTCTGCCAACCCAATCGGGTGAGACGCTCTCGCCAGGCCGACCGTGCCAGGCGTGACTGGACGGGGTCAAGCGGCCCCGAAACGTTTTACCCCTGCCCGAAGGGTCTCTGAAAAGGGGAACCTCCGCGCGTTGTGCCGCGGCCTGCGAAGCCCGGTGCGCCGCCGCCGACCACCGATATCCGGCGATTGTCCACAATGGTGCAAGAGTCCGGCTGACTGCCACATCGTACGAAGCCCCTTCGTTGCAGCCTCTCTGGCTGGTCGGAGGGGGTTTCCGCGTTCCGGGTTCGCCCTCGGTGATCACCTTGGGACGTGATCTTGTGCTCCCGATGGGGCGAAACCGGACGCTTGGGGCGTTTCACCAGGCTTGATCCGCGTGTCGGGTCGGTTCTACTCTTCAGCGTCGATGATTGCCGAGGAGGACCCATGCGAGGCGTCAACCGTAGCCGTGGCCGTTTGGTGGTCATCTCCTGTGTGCTGTTCGGCGGTCTGCTGGCCGCGGGCAGCCCGGTGGCGGACGCCGCGCCGCGGTTCTCGCCCGGGGCGCCGGGTGCCGGGGATCCGTACTTTCCCGACATGGGCAACGGCGGGTACGACGTCGGCCACTACGACATCCGGCTGGCGTTCAGCCCCGCTACCCAGGCGATCGACGCGACCACGACGATTCTCGCCACGGCCACCCAGGATCTCTCCCGCTTCGACCTGGACTTCCAGGGGCCGCTGACGATCAGCAGGCTCACGGTGAACGGCCTGAACGCCGGCTTCACCCGCAGCGGCGCCCAGGAGCTGGTGATCACCCCGCCGTACGGGCTGCGGAAGGGCAGCCCGTTCGTCGTCTCGGTGTCCTACGCCGGCGTGCCGCAGAAGATCGACGACCCCGCGCTCGGCCTCTCCGGCTGGGTCGCCACCAAGGACGGCGCGGTCGCGCTCAACCAGCCGATCGGCGCGGCAACCTACTACCCGGTCAACGACACCACCGACGACAAGGCGACCTACACCCAGACCATCACCGTGCCGACCGGGCTCACCGTGCTGGCCAACGGCGAACCCGGGCCCACCACCACGCACGGTCACCAGACCACCTTCCGCTGGTCGATGAACCGGCCGATGGCCAGCGAGCTGAGCATGCTCGCGATCGGCGACTACGACGTCACCCGCGGCGTGGCGGCCGGCGGCCTGCCGAACATCACCGCCATCGGCAAGTCGATCGACACCAAGCCCGGTCAGGGCCAGGTGTTCAACCAGACCACGGCGCAGGTCATCCAGTGGGAATCCTCGGTGTACGGGCGGTACCCGTTCGACTCGACCGGCGGCATCATCGCCGACGTCGGCGTCGACTACGCCCTCGAGACGCAGAGCCGGCCGGTCTACGACCAGAGCACCAGCGACGTCGACGGCGACCTGCTCGCCCACGAGCTCGGCCACCAGTGGTTCGGCGACAGCCTCACCCCGGTGCACTGGTCGGACATCTGGCTCAACGAGGGCTTCGCGACCTACTCGGAGTGGCTCTACCAGGAGAAGTTCAACCACGTCCCGGTGCAGCAGACCTTCGCGAAGGTCTACGCCGACGAGCAGGACTGGACCGGCGAGGTCGCCGATCCCGGACGTGACCACATCTTCGACGACCTGGTCTACAACCGCGGCGCGATGGCCCTGCAGGCGCTGCGCACCAAGATCGGCGACCGCGCCTTCTTCGACGTGCTCACGCAGTGGCCGACGGCGCACCGCTACGGCAACGTCTCGACGCGGCAGTTCACCCAGTTCGTCGAGCGGCTGACCCGCCGCGACCTCGACTCGTTCTTCCAGACCTGGCTCTACCAGCCGGGCAAGCCGGCCCTCTGACCCCTCGGGCGGCGCTGTCCTACGGCCCCGGGTATTCCGCGTGGATCTCGCCGTCGAACAGTCTCCAGTAGAAGGCGTTCATCTTCGCGGCCGCCGGCGCGTGCCGGGCCAGGATCGCGGCTACGGCTGGTGGCACGTCGTCCGGAATGTGACCGGCGGCGCACTGACGGACGTACTCGTTGCGGGCGACCGGGCCGCCGCCGGCCGGTACCGGTACCCCGCACACCGCGGTCACCAGCCAGTTGACCAATCGCATGGCGGCGTAGCCTTCGTCGTGGGTCGCGTGGCGTTCGGCGAAGGCACGCTCGGCGGGCGACAGGTCGAAGTGCGGCGAGGTGGCCAGCCCGAAGTCGGTGAGGTGGATCCGCTTCCCGTCGGTGCGCATGTTGCCGAGGTGCCCGTCCATGTGCAGCAGCTGCCGGCCGCGCAGGAACGTCACGATCTCGGAAAACTGCCGCTCGACCGCGGTGGCCTTGCCCGCGGGGTTCTCGCCCAGCCAGTCCGGTACCGGGTACGGGATGTATTCGCTGAACAGCACCAGGCTGCACGAGGCCGCGGCCAGCGCTTCGAAACGGGCACGCACGGCCGCGCTGCCGCCCAGGGCGGCCACCGCCGTGTCGATGTCGGCGTGCTCGGCCGCGACCGGTGACCGGCCGGGCAGCACCCGCCAGTGGTGGAGCATCGGGAACGACTGCGTCTCGCCGGCCAGCACGGCGTCGGTGACGAGCACGTTCGCGGCCAGCTCGCGCCACGCGTTGAAGCCGGGGCTGACGACGCCGTACTGGCAGTACACCGGCAGGTCGAACAGGTTCGCGGTGGAGCCCGGGTGCGCGAGCTCGAGGTCGGTCAGCGGGACGCGCTTGGCGAACACCGGCTCGCCGTCGACGTCGAGGACAGCCGAGCCGCCACCCACACCCACGCTGGTGGCCTCCCCCGTGCCGACGAGCACGGCGAGCTCGTCAGCACTGTGGGACGCCAGGAAAGCCGAGAGTCTGCCATGACGGTCGTGCCTGGCCGTGCTCACCGCCCCTCCAGCTGCGTCCGGATCCGGGCGAAGTACAGGTGCGCGAGCGGGACGGGCGCGAGCGAGCCCACCAGCCCGACGAAGAACAAGGGCCACACCAGGTCCAGCGAGAAAAGCACGACACACGACGTGATCAGCACGGAGTACCAGCCCGCCATCGCGATCAGGAACCGGCGGAGCCCGCGTTGCGCCAACGCCGTCTGCTCGGGGTCCTCCGGGACGGGCGCCGCCGCGGGCTTCGCGGCGGTCCGCAGGTTCAGTGCGTAGGCCGGGACGGCGAAGGGCGGCTCACGCCAGCGTCCGTGGGGGAAGAGGACCACCATGTCGCGGTCGGTGCCGCCGATCCAGGCCCGCCGGTTCGGCTCGTGCTTCAGCGGCACCGAGCCGTGTGACGACGTGGCCGCGCGCAGCGTGATCCGGGTGCCGTCGCGGTAGGCGACCTCGATGTCCGGCATGTGCCTGCCCTTGCGGACCGGGTAGTCCGGCACCACGGTCACCGACGCGATCCGCCAGCCGGTGGCGGAAACCGCGCGGTGGCGGCGCCGCCAGTTCACCGCGGCGATGACCGAAAACACGAGCCCGCTCGCTCCGGCGATCATCCCGATCAACAGCACCCACAGCCAGGTCTCGTCGTCGTTGGTTTCGTCCGGCGTGCGCACCCGATCGGGGTCGGCCTGGTCGTAGACGACCGTGATCTGCTGCCCCTTGGTGTACTGCCGGCCGGAGTCCCAGACGATGTCGGCGTAGCGCAAGTGGCCGTCGCCCACTGGATAAGCCACGTAAATCGTGTCGCTGCTGCGCCTGTGCTGGTAGACGCCCAGCACCTCACCGGTCACGCGCGTCCCGGTCTTCAGCAGGTGATCGGCCGACGCTCTCATCGCGACGAAACCCGCGACCACCCCGGCGAGCACGGCCAGCCACACGAACGCGAGGCCGACCGAACGCAGTACCAACGGCCGCAACCGGGCGGTCTCGACGTCGAGGTCGACCTGCCCTCGGCCGCCGCGTTCGGCCGGCCCCGGCAGCCAGCGCTCGTGCTCGGCGACCAGAGCGGCGCGCCGCCGGTCGTGCCGCCGGCCGAGAGCCACGCAGCCGAGCACCAGGGCCGCGGCCAGGACGAAGGCCATGAGCTCGCCCGCGAACTCGCCGACCTCGAAGACGTGTCCGGGCGCGGTCAGCGCGAAGACCGTCCCCGCCGCGACACCGAGCGCGGCGAAGCCGAAGACGATCGCTCCCGCCAGAAAGGTGTTCTGCCACTGGCGATGCGTCGTCGTGTCCCGGTCCATCCCCAGCGTCATCGCGTCAGCGTAAACCCGGAAAACCCGCCGCAACATGCGATCAAGCAGACACCGGACGAAGGCAACCGACCGGGCTCGCCAAGCGTGCAAGCGAGCAATGCCACCACTGGTGGCGGTTCCTACTCCGGTGCCTGGAAGCCGCCGATCCGCCGTTCGAGCAGTTCGGCCAGCCGCAGCGGGGTGCGATCCTCGAACATCGGGCCGATGAGCTGCACTCCGACCGGCAGGCCCTCGGGGGACCGGCCGGCGGGCACGGCGGTGGCGGGCAGGCCGGGCATGGTGGCCAGGCCCGCCCAGACGAGCTGGTCGAAGTACGGGAATTCGACGCCGTCGATGGTGATGCGCCGCTCCAGCGGATGGGGGTTGTGGTCGTGCGGGAACGCGGGCGTCGGCGTGATCGGGCACACCACGGCGTCGAACTCGGCGAACAACCGCCGCCAGCCGTGGCGGTGGACCTCGCGGCGGCTGTTCGCCTCCAGCCAGTCACGGTGGCTGAACACCATGGCGCGCCACCGCTCGGCGTCCAGGCTCCGGTCGTCCGCGCCCAGTCCGGCGACGCGGGTCCGCAGCCGCTCGGGCGATTCGACGGGAAAACGTGCTACGGAGCCCGAAATCAGCAACCGCATGTAGAGCGTCGCGGCTTCGGTCAGGTCGGGCAGCAGCGGACTGTGCCGGACGACGCGGGCGCCGCCGTCGGCGAGGGCGGCGGCCACCCGGTGCACACCCGCCCGCACGGCAGCCCCGGTCGGGATGAGCGGATGCTCGTCGAGGACCAGGACCCGGAAGCCGGAGAGCCGCTCGTGGCGGGCGGGCGGCAGCGTCAAGCCGTACGCGACGCCGAGCGTCAGCGGGTCCGGCCCGGCCATCACGTCGAGCAGGAGCGTGAGGTCGCGGGCGGTGCGCGCCATCGGTCCGACGACGGCGAGGTCGAGGTCGGCCGGCAAGGTCGGCTCGGCCGGCGGGACCATGCCGCGGCTGGCCGCCAGTCCGAGGGTCGGCTTGTGCGCGTAGACGCCGCAGAAGTGCGCGGGGGTGCGCAGCGAGCCGGCGATGTCGGAGCCGAGAGACAGCGCGCCGAACCCGGACGCCAGGGCCGCCGCCGACCCGCCGGAGGACCCGCCCGGCGTGCGGCCGGGATCCCACGGGTTGGTGGTGGTGCCGTGGATCTCGTTGAAGCTCTGGATGTCCTGCAGCCCCAGCGGCACGTTGGTCTTGCCGAGCACCACCGCGCCCGCGGCCTTGACGCGCGACACCTGGACCGCGTCCTCGGCCGGTACGTGGTCCCGGTGCTGCGGCATGCCCCAGGTCGTGGGCAGCCCGGCGATGTTGTAAGACTCCTTGACCGTCACCGGAATCCCGAGCAGCGGCCGGTCCTCACCACGCGCGCGGGCCCGGTCGGCATCGTGGGCGGCGGCCCGCGCCCGGGCGAAGTCCGGCACGCAGATCGCGTTGACCACCTCGTCGTCTCGCTCGATACGGGCGATCGCCTCGTCGGTCAGTTCCACCGAGGTCACCGCACCGGCGCGCATCGCGGTCACGAGTTCTTCGGCCGATCGAAAGCTCCATTCCATGAATCCGAAGCTATCGGCATGCACCAGGGGGCACGAAATTCCTTTTCGTGCCACAGGATGGATGCTTGGATTCCTCGTCGCCAAGCGAGGCCGGCGGCGGTCCTCATCGGACTCGCCGCCGACCTCGCCGGGGTCAGCCCGCGAACGGGCTCGCGTCGATCGTGCAGGTCTTGCCCGCGGCCGGGAACGCGCCGGAAATCAGGTAGTCCCGCTTCACCTGCTCGGTGCACGTGCTCGGCACGTACATCGACGAATGCCCGTACCCCTCGGTCACGAACACCCGGGCCCGCGCCAGTTCCGCGGCACCGTCCCGCGCGCCGGGCAGCGGCGTCGACGGGTCGTAGTGGTTGTTCAGCACCAGGATCTCCGCCGACGTCGGGCGGTTCCACGGGCCGGTGTACCGGTCGGTGTCCTTCGCCTTCCAGAACGCGCAGCTCATCATGTCCAGCACCGCGATCCGGCCGAAGTACGGGACGCGCTGGTCCTCGGACTCCGCGTACCGGCTGTAGATCGCCGGGTCGGTCGGGACGTCACTGTCGCTGCACTGGATCGCGTTGAACGCCTCGGTCCGGTTGGACGTGTACGGCTCGCCCGCCTTGAACGCGGAAACCGCGCGGGGAGCGTCGTACAGGCGCTGCAGCAGCGACGCGATGTCCGGCCAGCCACGGGAGTCCGAGAGGTCGGCCGCCGCGTTGATGATCCCGGAGTAAGTCCAGGTTTCGCCGTCCACGGTGATCGGCGCCTGCTTGGCGCGGGCCGTCAGCGCGGCCCACTTCGCCTTCGGGTCGCCCGAAGAGAACGCGCACTTCGGGCCGGCTTCGGTGCACAGGCGCAGGAACTGGTCGAACGTCTGCGAGATGCCGGTGGCGACGTCCTGCCGGGTGTCCAGCGGAACGCTCTTGCCGCTGCCGTCGTGCCCGGTGGCGTTGCCGGCGAAGTCCATCGTGCCGTCGAACACCATGGCGCGGATGCGGTTCGGGAACAGGTTGGCGTACGTGGCGCCGAGCTGGGTCCCGTAGGAAATGCCGTGGTAGGTGAGCTTCGGGTCGCCGACCGCGCGGCGCAGCAGCTCCAGGTCCCGTGCGGTGTTGGCCGTCGAGACGTGCTCGAGGATCTCCCCGGCGTTCGCCGAGCAGCGGTCCGCGAGCTCCTTGGACTTGGCGTAGAAGGCCGCGTTGCCGCTCGGGTCGCCGGGCATCTCCGGGAACGAGCCGAAGAACGACTCCTGCTCGGCCAGCGTGCCGAAGCAGCGGACGGCGGTGCTGTTGCCGATCCCGCGCGGGTCCCAGGACACGACGTCGAACCGGGCGCGCAGCTGGTCGGAGAACAGCCACGGCCACTTCCCGCGCTCCCGCAGGCGTTGCAGGCCGGAGGCGCCCGGGCCGCCGAAGTTGACGAACAGCGTGCCGATCTTGTGCGCGGGATCGGTGGCGGGCTCCTTGATGAGCGCGAGGTCGATCTTCGCGCCGGCGGGCCGGTCGTAGTCCAGCGGCACCGACGCGGTGGAGCACTGGAACCCGTCCGCGCAGTCGGTCCAGCTCAGGTTCGGGGTGGGAACGCTGTCGACGGAGGCCGAGGCCACCGCCGGCGCCGCCACGACGGCCGTCGAGACCCCGAGCGCGACGACCAGGCCGCGCAGGAGACCCAGGTGGGGAACAGAACGCACGAATAGTCCTCACTGTGGTAGGGAAAGGGTGGTGGGGAAAAGGGTTACAGCAGGGCGGATTTGGTGCGCCAGGTGTCCCAGGAAACCGCCCAGTCGAAATAGTCGAACTCAGGGTTCCGCGTGCTCGCTTCGACGGTCTGCTCGCGGCCGATGGTGAACGACGCCGAGACGTCGTTCGCGCCGAACAGCCCACCGCCGAGGGAAACCCCGTACAGGTCGGCGACGACCTTCACCCGGGTGTCCGGCTGCCAGTACTCCTTGGGACGCCAGTGGACCGCGCTGTCGCTCAGCCACGCCCACGCCCCCTCGGCGGGCATGGAGGTCTCCACCTTCAGCGCTCGCTCGACCGACGCCTTGTCCTTGACGAAGACCTCCGCACCGGCCGAGTCCTGGAAGGACACCTTGATCGGTATCGCGACACCGTAGGCCGCGCCGTCGACGACGTTCACCTTCGCCTTCCGGGTACCTTTCGGTTGCACGGTGCCGAAAGAGCCGCTGAGGTGTGTCCGTTCTCCGTCGCGGCCGATCGCGGTGCCCGACCACGTGTAGGTCTGGCCGAAGCCCAGGTGCTCGCCGGCGGACCACGTCTTCCCGTCCCCGGACAGGGTCCCCTTGACCGTGACCTTCTCGCCGGTGAGCCGGACTTCGGTGAAGGTGCCGTCCTTCACGGACAGGACGATCGGGCCGCCCGGGTTCGCGTCGGTCACGCCGTTGGGAGGCTGCGCCGTCACGGACGGAGTGGTCGGCTCCGCGGTGCCCGGGAGAGGGCGGCCGTCCGCGCTGCACGCCGTCAGCCCCAGTGCCACGACGATCAGCGAAGCGGCAACGCGATTCCCTCTTTTCACAGCCTTCATGACGAAGGACGCACAGGGGACGTTGGCCGGCGGAGGTGCACCTCCGGACCTTTCGATCAGGAACGAAAGGTCCGGTGCCGAGCGAACCGCGGGGCTACTGCCTCGCGAGCGCCCACGGCATGAGCTTGCCGGCGAGCGCCCGGCTGTACGGGCGCACCAGGGCCTGCAGCTCGGTGCAGGCGGCCTCGCCGATGTGGGCGTAGGGGGTCACGCTGTTCTGGTCGGTCGCCTTCTCGAGCTCCGCTCGGCGAGCCGCGCCGGCCGGGGTGAACGTCGGGGCGGCATCGCCGGTGAGCCAGTCGCGCTCGCGGAGGCCGGTGACGGCCGCCGTCCAGTCGTCCTCGGGCCAGGCCCGGGACGTGCGCAGGGTTTCGGCGGGCACGGCGCCGGAGGCGGCGTGGGTGACGAGGGCTTCGATGCCGCTCAGGCCGGCCGTCAGCAGGGCGGCCACGTGGGCGTCGCCGCGGTACTCGCGCAGCAGGGTCTGCGCGTGCCACAGCACCAGGTGGGGCTCGGCCGGCCACGGCAGGGCCGTGTGGGCGGCGAAGAGCGGGCGGCCGGTGACGTCGTCGGCGACCGACTCGGCGGCCGCGCGGAGGAGGTCGGCGGCCCGGCGCATCCCGGGTGAGCCGATCGCGTCGCCCAGGATGCCACGCAGGGCCTGGTCGGCCGCGGCGTAGCGGGCGGCGAGGACCGCGGCCGGCTCGGTCACGGACCAGGCGGTGGTGATCGACTCCCGGACGAGCACCGGGTTGAAGTTGTAGAAGGTCGCGACCACCACCGGTGCCGGGACCGCGCCGAGCGCGGCCGACCTCGACGCGAAGTAGCCGGCGCGGCCGGTGAGACCGAGCTCCGCGTACGCGGCGGCGGCCTCCGGGGCGAAGTAGATCATTCCGTGGTACGGCTCAAGGAATCGCCAGGTCCGGTGCGCCTCTTCGATCACCGGCGCAACATACCATCCGGTCGGTACGGAGTGACCCGCTCGCGGCGGGCCGTGGATGGTTCGAGCAGGCGTCGGCCACCTTCTTGACGTGCGACGATACGGCGGCCGGCGGGGTCGGCCGTGTCTCGGCGAAAATTTCTTCGAGGCCGTGTCGATCCGCGGGCCGGCCGTTCGACCTGAGGGCGCACCAGGCCGAAAGACGGTCTCAGCGGACGAGGAGCACACGATGAAGTACATGCTGATCATGCGGGGCACCGACGAGTCGAACGCGGCCATGATGGCCGACATCGACGAGATGATGGTCACCAGCCGCCAGTTCATCGAGGACCTGTTCAAGGCCGGCGTCTACGTCGCGGCCGAAGGGCTGGACGACCCGAGCACCGGCGTCGTCGTCGACTTCAGCGGCGAAGCGCCGGTGGTCACCGACGGGCCGTACGGGGAGACCAAGGAGCTCTTCGGGGGCTTCTTCCTGATCGACGTCGCCTCGAAGGAAGAGGCGGTCGAGTGGGCCAAGCGGGTGCCGGCGGCTCCCGGGGCCAAGGTCGAGGTCCGGCGCGTGCCCGGTGCGGACGAAGTCCCGCCGGGCAGCGAGCGCAACTGATGGGTGCGGCCGACGTCGAGGCCGTCTGGCGGATCGAGTCGGCGCGGATCGTGGCCGCGCTGACCCGGTTCACCGGCGACTTCGGGCTGGCCGAGGACGCCGCCCAGGAGGCGGTGGCCGAGGCGCTGGTCTCGTGGGCGGTCACCCCACCGGCCGATCCGGCCGGCTGGCTGATGACCACGGCGCGGCGGCGGGCGATCGACGCGATCCGCCGCCGCGCGGCCCTCAAGGACCGGTACGCCCTGCTGGCGGCCGACGAGGAAGCCGCTCCGGAAGACGCCGACCCCGACCGGATCGACGACGACGTGCTCGCGCTGATGTTCGTCAGCTGCCACCCGGTGCTCTCCCGCGAGTCCCGGGTGGCGCTGACCCTGCGCGTCGTCGGCGGCCTGACCAGCGAGGAGATCGCGCGCGCGTTCCTCGTCCCGGTGCCGACCGTGCAGGCCCGCATCACCCGGGGCAAGAAGACGATCGCGGCGGCCGGGGTGCCGTTCGAGCTGCCGCCGGCCGCCGAGCGCCGGGAGCGGCTGGGCGGTGTGCTCAGCGTCCTCTACGTGATCTTCACCGAGGGGTCGACGGCCACGTCGGGTGATCGGCTGGTGCGTCCCGAAGTCGCGTACGAGGCGATCCGGCTGGCCCGGACGCTGGCCGCGCTGCTGCCGGACGAGCCGGAGGTGCACGGCCTGCTCGCGTTGTGCGAGCTGACGGCCGCGCGTTTCCCGGCCCGGACCGGCCCGGACGGCGAGCCGGTCCTGCTCGAGGACCAGGACCGGCGCCGCTGGGACGTCTCGGCGATCCGCCGCGGGCTGGACGCGCTGGCCAAGGCGTCGGCCCGCGGCCTCGGTCCCTACGGCCTGCAGGCCGCGATCGCCGCCACCCACGCGGCCGCCCCCTCGGTCGAGGAGACCGACTGGGACCGGATCGTGGTGCTCTACGAGGCACTGGGCCGGGTCGCGCCCTCCCCCGTGGTCGAGCTCAACCGGGCCGTCGCCGTCGCCATGGCTTCCGGTCCGGAGCCGGCTCTGGCCATGGTGGACGAACTGGTCGCGACGGACCGGCTCCCGGGTTCGCACCTGGTCCCGACCGTGCGCGGGGAGCTGCTGGCCCGCCTCGGACGGCACCAGGAGGCGCGCGCCGAGCTGGAGCTGGCCGCCCGGCTGTGCGCCAACCAGCGCGAACGCTCGGTGCTGCTGCGCAAGGCGGCCGCGCTGGGCTGACGCCTCAGTCGCCGCAGATGCCTTGTACCGCAGCCGGTCCCTGCCGGCCGCGTCTTCCGGCGCCGTCACCTGGGCCACCCGGAAGCCGACCCGCAGCCGGCGATCGTTCCCGGCGACAGCTCGAACGCGCCCGCCTCGTGGCTGCCGCGGCCACCGGGACAGGAGGCACACCGTGACACCGGCCGTCGACAACCCGGCGACCGCGGCGACCGGCGGTCCACTTCGGACGGCCGATCCCGTATGGGTGATCCCCTCGCGCCACGACACCGACCTGCGGTCCGTGCGGACGCGCGCCTGGTTAGGTCTGGCCCTTGGGCGGCCCGGGTGGGCCGCCTTTCGCCGGGAAGGGAACGGGCCGGGAACTCATGGCCGATCGGACATCGGTGCTCATCGCCGGCGCGGGGCCGGCGGGGCTGGTGCTGGGGAACCTGCTGCGCGCCGCCGGGATCGACACGCTCGTCCTCGAACGCGGCAGCCGGGAACAGGTGCAGGCCAGGGCACGGGCGGGCTTCCTCGGCGCGAACAGCGCGCGGGTGCTGACCGAGCACGGCCTCGGCGCCGGGATGCTGCGCGACGGCAGCACGCACGGCACCTGCGCCTTCCGCGACGAGGACGGCGAGTTCACCCTGCGCTACGACCGGCTCGGCCGCGGCGAGCAGCACACCGTCTACCCGCAGCAGCGGCTCGTCGGCGACCTCGTCGCCGAATACCTCGCCCGCGGCGGGGAACTGCGGTTCGGGGTGACGGTCACGGACGTCGACGCCGCCACGGCGTCCGTCGGCTATCGCGACGACCAGGGCCGCACCGGCCGGGTGGACGCCCGGTTCCTCGCGGGGTGCGACGGCAGCAACGGCGTCACCCGCCACGCCGTCCCGGCGCCGGCCCGCTGCGCCCGCGACCACGGCATCTCCTGGCTGGCCGTGCTCGCCGAGGCGCCGCCGAGCATGCCGGCGGTCACCTACGCCCTGCACGAGCGCGGGTTCGCCGGTCACATGGCGCGCAGCCCGCAGGTGACCCGCTACTACCTCCAGGTCCCGCCCGGCGACGACGCCGGCGCCTGGACCGACGAGCGGATCTGGACGGAGCTGGCCGTCCGGATGCGCACCGGGGAGTTCGGCGCGCTGCACCAGGGTCCGGTCACCGAACGCCGGATCGTGCGCCTGCGCTCCGACGTCGTCGATCCCCTGCGGCACGGCCGGTTGTTCCTCGTCGGCGACGCCGCCAGCCTGATCAGCCCGTCGGCTGCCAAGGGCGCCAACCTGGCGATCATGGCGGCCGAGGTGCTGGCCGCCGCGCTCGTCGACGCGCTGCGGCGGGACGACGAGCGCGGTCTCGCCGCGTACTCGCGCACCTGCCTGCCCCGCATCTGGCGGGCGCAGGAGTTCTCCCACTGGATGATCGGCCTGCTCCACGACCAGGCCGGCGCCGGGCCGTTCGGGTCCGCGCTGCGGCGCACCCGGCTCGGCAACCTGCGCGAATCCCGCGCGCACCAAGACTTCTTCGCCGAAAACTACGTCGGCATCTGATCAGCTGGAGTGCTCATGACCGCGACGATCGCCCCCGCGCTCGCCCCGGAGGACCTCGACCGTCTCACCACGGCGAGGGATCTCGTCCGCAGCAACGACACCGCCTCGGTGCTCGCGGCGGCCCTGCCCGCCCTGCCCGCCGCCGAGCGCGCGGCGTTGGCGGCGCACGCGCCCTTCTCCCACTTCGCGCTGCTCGTCTTCCCGAGCACCCTCGACGGGCTCGGCGAGGAACTTTCCCGCCACGGCCTCGAAACCGGGCTGATGAGTCCCAGCGTGGTCGTCCGGGCGCGGCTCGCCCGCCGCTACGGCGTGCCCGCCGAGGACCTGACGGCGGGCATCCTGCGCGCCCCGGTGACCGACCGCGCCGGGCGTCCGTGCGCGCTGGAGATCTTCGTCCTGGTCACGCCGCCGGAGCTGGCCCACATCGCCGCCGACGAACGCGAACACGGCCACGAGGACCACTTCGCGCTCGCGGTGCCCCGGGCCGACCCGATCGTCCTCAATGGACTGCGCACGGCGGTCGCCGGGCGGCTGCGCCCGGACGGTGGCGGGTACAACAACCACGAAAACGCCACGGTGCTGTACTTCCGCGACGCGCACGCCGCCCCGGCCTACCGGCGGCTGGAGCTGCTCTGCGCGGGTGCGTTCCCGCAGGTGCTCGCCGCGCACCAGCGGGCGTCCGAGCCCGGCACGGAACTGCTCGGGCTGCTGACCGGCGCGTGGGCCACGCAGGCCGTCGCCACGGCCGTCGAGCTGCGGCTGCCGGACCACCTGGCCACGACCGCCGACCTCGGTGCCCTGGCCGCGGCGACCGGCACCGACCGCGAGAGCCTGGGCCGGCTCCTGCGGTACCTGGCCACCCTGGGTGTCGTCCGCGCGACGGCCGCGGGGCACGTGCTCACCGAGGTGGGTGCGCTGCTGCGCTCGGACGTCGAAGGCGCCATGGGCGCGCTCGCCCTGATGTACGGCGGCCCGTTCTACCGCTCGTTTTCCGCGCTCACCGAGGCCGTCCGCACGGGTGAGGAGTCGTTCGCGAAGGTCTTCGGCGCGCACCACTTCGCCCACCTGGCCGCGAATCCCGAGCTGGCCGACCTGTTCCACCGGTCGATGGCGGCCAGCAACGCGATGTTCGCCGAGCTCACCCGCGTAGCCGACCTTTCGGCCGCCCGGGTCGTCGTCGACGTGGCCGGCGGCAACGGCGCGCTGCTGTCGTGCGTCCTCGACGCGCACCCGGCGGTCACCGGTGTGCTCATGGACCGCCCGGAGGCCCTGGCGGTCGCCGGGCCGGCGCTGGCGAAGCACGCGACGCGCTGCACCCTCGTGCCCGGTGACTTCACGAAGGGCGTCCCCGGCGGCGGCGACGTCTACCTGCTGTCCCGCGTCCTGCACGACTGGGACGACGAGCGGTGCCACACGATTCTCACGACCTGCGCGTCGGGCATGCCAGGCGGCGCGGAACTGCTGATCATCGAGCGCCTGCTGCCCGAGGAGAGCGGGACCGCGTCGCTGGCCGTGCCGTGGGACATCCACATGCTCTGCAACGTCGGCGGCCGTGAACGCACCGAGTCCCACTACCGGGCGCTGCTGGCGGGTGCGGGGTTCGCGCTGGTCGACGTGCGTCCGCTGGCGTTGGACGCCTTCGTGCTGCGTGCGGTCAGGCGCTGACCGGATTTCTGCATCGATCGATGCAGAAGAGGTACAGTGCCCGGATGGAGACCAGGCAGCGCCGTCCGGCCGGGCGGCCGCGGGGGTTCGACGTCGACGAAGCGCTCGAGCGCGCCCTGCTGGTGTTCTGGGAACAGGGCTACGAGGGGGCCAGCCTGGCCACCCTGACCGGCGCGATGGGCATCTCCACGGCCAGCATGTACGCCACCTTCGGCAACAAGGAAGAACTGTTCCGCAAGGCCCTCGAGCGCTACACGGAGGGCCCGAGCGCGTACCTGGCCCGCGCCCTGGACGAGCCCACCGCCCTCGGCGTCGCCACCGCGATCCTGGCCGGCACCATCCGGACCACCACGCGCCCGGCCGGCCCGAACGGGTGCCTGGGCGTCCAAGGGGCGCTGGCCACCGGCGACGCCGGCGCCGAGGCTCGTGACCTCCTCGTCGCGTGGCGCGACGACGGCTACACCGCCATCCGGGCCCGGTTCGAGCGGGCCGCCGACGACGGCGACCTGCCGGCGGAGGCCGACCCGGCGCTGGTCGCCCGCTACGTCACCGCCCTGGGTTACGGCATCGCCGTGCAGGCCGCCAGTGGCGTCGGCCGCGATGAGCTGCAGGACATGGCCGACGCCGCCCTGCGCGCCTGGCCGCCCGCCTGACATTTCTGAAGTGATCGATGCAGAACGTGCTACAGTCGAATTCTGCATCGATCACTTCAGAAAGGGGATCCGGTGTCCGACGGTGACCTGCGCGCGTTCTACCGGCGCTACCTCGAGGAGCTCAACGCCCACCGGTTCGACCGGATGGACGAGTTCATCGGCGACCGGACCACCCTGAACGGGGAGCCGGCCACCCGGGACGACCTCCTCGCCGTCCAGCAGGCCGACGTCGACGCGGTGCCGGATCTCCACTGGGAGCTCAAGGAACTGCTCTTCGACGGCGACCGCCTGGCCGCGCGCCTGGTCAACACGGGCACGCCGGCGAAGGAATGGCTCGGCGTGGCGCCGACCGGCGCGTCGTTCGAGATCGCCGAGTTCGCCGTCTACGAGGTCCACAATGGACGCTTTGTCCACATGACCGCGCTCCACGACGCCCGCGAGCTGCTGCGGCAGCTCACCGCGAAAGGAAACTCATGACCGTCACCCTGGTCACCGGCGCCAACAAGGGCATCGGATTCGAGACCGCCAAACAACTCCTGGCGCAGGGGCACACCGTCTACATCGGAGCGCGTGACGTCGAGCGGGGCGAGAAGGCCGCCGCGGACCTCGGCGCGCGGTTCGTGCGGCTCGACGTGACCGACGACGCCTCGGTGCGCGACGCGCTGGCCACGATCGGCTCGGCCGAAGGACGGCTCGACGTGCTGGTGCACAACGCGGGCGTCCTCGGCAGCGAAGCGCTCGACGGGCCGACGGCCCTGCGGGTCTTCGACACCAACGCCGTCGGGATCGTGCGCGTCACGGAAGCGGCGCTTCCCTTGCTGCGCAAGTCCTCGAACCCCACTGTGGTCACCGTTTCCAGCAGCGCCGGTTCGTTCTGGGCGGTGACCAACCCCGAGCGGCCGGAGTTCCAGCTGCCACTTGCGCTCTACTCCGCGTCCAAGGCGGCGGCCACCATGCTGACGGTCCAGTACGCCAAGGCCCAGCCGGGCATCAAGTTCAACGCCGTCGAGCCCGGCACCACCGCCACCGACATGACGGCGGCCTTCGGGATCGGCCGGTCACCGGAGGAGAGCGCCCGGACCGTGGTGGAGCTGGCCACGCTCGGCGTGGACGGCCCGACCGGCACCTTCCGCGACGAAACCGGCGAACTGCCCTGGTGACTCCGGCGATCGCCGGACGATCCGGCCCCGCCCGCCGACGCACCGCCGGCCCGGAAGCGTACGACCGGATCCGGCGCGGGCACCGGGCTCGGGACACGGACGGGAAGAGGTTTCCGTCGCGACCGAAGGATCAGCGCGGCGGTCGTCGAGACTGATGCCGAACGCTTCCGGAGCCGCCCTGAGCTGACAGCGCTTTCCCGAGTTGCTTGAACGCACAACCAGATGCGGGTACTAGTGGTGACAGGACCGGCACGGTCCGTCCACTCTCAGGGGAGTACTCCATGCGTCTTGGTTTCAGCCTTCCGGTGTTCGGCAAGGCGGCGGCCACACCGGGCGGGATCGCGCGGTTCGCGCGCGAGGCCGAACGGGCCGGGGCAGCCGGTCTGTGGGTCGGCGACCGGCTGCTCTCGCCGGTCGCGCCGGTCGTGCCCTACCCGGGTTACGAAACCATGCCCGAGGAGTTCCGGACCGTCCACGACCCGTTCGCCGCACTGGCCGTCGCCGCCGCGGTGACCGAGACCGCGGTCCTCGGTTCCAGCACGATCAACGCGACCCAGTACCAGCCCGCCAACCTGGCGCGGATGCTGACCAGCATCGACGTCGCGAGCAACGGCCGGCTCCTGTCGGGCCTGGGGATCGGCTGGTCGCCGGACGAGTACGCGGCGGTCGGCATCCCGATGTCCGAGCGCGGCAAGCGCCTCGACGACCTGCTCGACCTGCTGGACACCTGGTGGGGCAAGGACATCGTGGCGCACGAGGGCATCGGCTACACGATCGCGGAGTCCCACGTCGACCTCAAGCCCGTCCGCAGGCCACCGGTGTACCTGGCCGGCTTCGGCGAGAAGTCGCAGCGCCGGGTCTCCGAGCGCGCCGACGGCTGGCTGCCGGCCTGGTCGGTCCCCGAGGCGTTCCCGGCGGACGTCCTCACCACCACCCTCGCCAAGATCCGCGCGGACGCCGGGAAGGCCGGCCGCGACCCGCAGGCGCTGGGCGTGGCGCTGCGGGTGAACGCGAACCCGGGCACGGCTTTGGAGACCGTCGCCGAATCGGTGGTGAAGATCGTCGCGGCGCTCGAGCCGGACCACACGTTCGTGGACCTCAGCTACCTGGCCGGCAGTGTCGACGAACTGCTCGACCTCACGGGCCGGGTGCTCGAGCTGACCGCCAAGGGCTGAGGCCGGTCCGGACGCCTGGCCGCAGGTTCGGCCAGGCGTCCGGTCCGTCAGCCGGTGCCCAGAGTCCGCCCGAGCAGCGCCAGCAGGCGATCCCCATGCCGCCGCACACCCGCGGCGTCGTACGCGTCCGTGTCGGACATCGTGAAGCCGTGGACCGTGCCCGGGTAGATCTCCGTCGTGTGGCTGACTCCCGCGGCGTCCAACGCCCGGGTCAGCTCGCCCAAAGCCGCAGCCGACATGTCGTTCTCCGACAGCCCCAGGTGGACTTCGGCGGTGAGCCCGGCAAGCAGGCGGTGCGGGCTGTCGGGCGCGTCGGTGACCAGGAAGCCCGGGTGGAACCCGGCGACGGCGGCCACCCGGCCGGGGTTGGCCGCCGCCGTGCGCACGGCCAGGGCGCCGCCGATGCAGTAGCCCAGCACGCCGACCGGTCCGGCGCCTACCTCGGGCTGCGCGGTGAGAAAACCCAGGTAGGCGTCGGCGTCGCGCAGGATGCGCTCGGGGGTGTGCTCCTCCAGCAACGGCAGCAGCCCGGCGATGACCGCGGGCCGGACGTCTTCCCCGATGTGCTCGGGCAGGTCGGGCACCGGGGCCGGGCCGTGGCGGTAGTAGAGGTTCGGGACGAGCACGTAGTACCCGTGCCCGGCCAGCTCCTGGGCTTTCTTCTCCAGTTCGGGACGCACCCCGAACGCGTCCGGGTACAGCAGCACCCCCGGGTGCCGCGTGCCGTCGCCGGGGAAGGCGGCGTAGGCGTCGGCTCGGCCGTCGGCCGTCGGGATGTGCAGGGTCTTCGTGGGCATGATTCCTCCAGTCGTGGTTGACAACGAGTGATCAACCCGACCGGGCGGAGCCCGCGCGGCGCTCAGAAGAGCACCGGGTCACCGATCTGTGAGTGGCACAAGGCCGTCCCGGTAGTCATCACCGCCCAGCCTAGGCGACGCCGTCGCGGAGCGCGTCGAAAAGCCGCTCGAGACGCGAACTGTGGTCGTCCACCACACCATCACGGGGCTCTTCGGCGATGAGGCGGCGCGCGGTCTCCACCAGCACCGTCGTGTACCCCGCGATGAAGAACGCGGCGAGCAGCGTCCCGTCCCCCTCGAAGGCCGGGTCGTGGTCCAGTTCCTCGGCGAGGGTCCGCTGCAGCTCCGAGGCGATCTCCCGGGCGCGCGCGATCAGCGCGGGTGAGCCGGCGACGGTCCGGAAGAAGGGCACCGACCGGTCTTCGACGCCGGACAGCGGGTGCCGGACCTCGACGAGACCGCGCATCGCCTCGTGCAGTGACGCCAGTACGTCGACGCCGGCAGCACGATCACGCACCGACGAGCGCAGCAGCTCGGCGGCGTCGTCCGCGCGGTCCAGGAAGAGGTCCTCCTTGCGCGGGAAGTGCTTGAAGACCGTCACGCTCGAAACGCCCGCCTCCCGCGCGATCTCGGCGACCGTGACGTTCTCGAACCCGCGCTCGAGGAACAGCCCGCCCGCGACCTCCGCGATCCGCGCCCGCGTCTGCGGCCCGCCGCGCTCACTCGTCCTGGGCATCCACCCTCACTTCCTTGTGTAACTAAACTTAGTCAGTTAACCTAGTCTCATGTCCCTCACCCAGACCACCCCCATTGTCCGGTCTCCCGGCTCTCCCCGATCGCTGCGGGAGGCGTGGGTCGCCCTCGCCGGCCTGTCCGCCGTGTTCCTCTTCGAGATGCTGGACAACTCCATCCTCAACGTCGCGCTGCCCACGATCGGCCGCGAACTGCACGCCTCGACGACCGCGCTGCAGTGGGTCACCGGCGCGTACGCCGTCGTGTTCGGCGGCCTGATGCTGGCGTTCGGCGCGGTCGCCGACCGGTTCGGCCGCCGGCGGGTCATGCTCGCCGGGCTGGTCCTGCTCGGCGCCGCGAGCCTCGCGACCGCCTTCGTCGGCACCGCGACCGAGCTCATCGCCGTCCGGGTGGCGATGGGCGTCGCGGCCGCGATGACGACCCCCGGCTCGATGGCCCTGGCCTTCCGGCTCTTCGACGACGACGGCCTGCGCGTCCGGGCCACCACCCTCATCTCGACCGTCGGCCTGGTCGGGCTCGCGGTCGGCCCGACCGCGGGCGGGTTCGTGCTCGCGGTCGCGCCGTGGCAGCTCCTGCTGCTGGTGAACGTGCCGATCGCCGCGCTCGCCTTCGCCGGGGTGCGGGCCGGCATCACCGCCGACGACCCGGCCGACCTCCACCGCGATCCCGTCGACGTCCTCGGCGCGGTGCTGGGTACGGCGACGATCGTGCTCGCCCTCGTCGCGCCGACGCTGTTCGTGCACGAAGGCACCGGCTCCTGGACGCCCTGGGCGGCCACCGCCGCGGCCGTCGCGGCGGCGATCGCCTTCGTCCTGCGCGAGCGTTCGGCCACCTACCCGCTGCTCGACCTCAAGCTCCTCGCCCGCCCGCTCGTCTCCAGCGGCCTGGCCTACAAGGCCGCCGCCGGGCTGGCGACCGCCGGCCTCGGTTACCTGGTGACACTGCAGCTGCAGCTCGACTGGGGGTGGCCGCCCGCGCTCGCCGCCGCCGGGATGCTGCCGCAGGTCGTCGTCCTTGTCGCGGGCGGCTCGCTCGTCAGCCCCTTCGTCCGCCGGGTCGGGCTCGACCGGGCCGCCTGGCTCAGCTCCGCGGCCGTCGTGTCCGGGCTCGCCTGCTACGCCGCGCTGGGCCGGCTCGGCTACGCCTGGGTCGCGCTCGCCCTGGCGCTCGTGGCCGCCGGGCTGCGCGTGGTCGGCGTCGTCGCCGGGGTCAACGTGCTCCGCGGCCTGCCGGAGAACCGCACGACGATCGGCGCGGCGCTCGTCGACACCGCGTCCGAAGTCACCTCCGGAGCCGGCATCGCCGCCGCCGGCACCATCCTCGCCGCCCTGTTCACCGGCAGCATCGCGACGGCGCACTGGAGCGCCGCGCAGACCGCGCAGTTCCGGGACGCCGTCACGATCGCGGGTGTCACGCTGACCGTCGTGGCCGCGGCCCTCGTCGCCTTCGGGATCGTCCGGACCCGACGCGCCGCGTGAGGATCGCCGGTGTCAGGGCGGTGTCAGGTGCGTGTCAGGTCCGCCCCCGAAGGTGGTGACATCCACCGCGAAAGGACCTCCGATGACCCAGACCGTTCCCGTTCCGCAGGGCCTGCCCATGGAGCGCGACGCCGGCCCGTTCGACCCGCCCCGGGCGATCACCCGGCTGCGCGAGGCCCGCCCGGTCAGCCCGATGCTCTTCCCCGACGGGCACGAGGGCTGGCTCGTCACCGGCTACGACGCCGTCCGGCAGCTGCTGGCCGACACCCGGTTCAGCTCGCGGCAGGACATCGGCGTGCTGCACGTGCCGTACGAGACGCCCGGCATGCCCGCCGCCACCGAGCCGTCCCCGCAGCTGCCGGGCCTGTTCATCGCCATGGACCCGCCGGACCACGGCCGGCTGCGCAAGCGCCTCACCGGTGCGTTCACCGTCAAGCGCATGAAGCAGCTCGAGGCGCACATCGTCGACGTCGTCGAGCGGCAGCTGGACGCGATGGCGAAGCTGACGCCGCCGATCGACCTCGTCGCGGAGTTCGCGCTGCCGGTGCCCTCACTGGTGATCTGCGAGCTGCTCGGCGTCCCCTACGCCGACCGCGCGGAATTCCAGGCGAACTCCGCCCAGTTCATGGTCAAGGACCAGACGCTCGACCAGAAGATGGGCGCCTACCTCGCGCTGAACACCTACCTCGCCGAGCTGGTGACGCGCAAGCGCGCCGAGCCCGAGGACGACATCCTGTCCGACCTGGCCGTCCAGGAGGACCTCAGCATCGAGGAGCTGACCGGCGTCGCCTTCCTGCTGCTGCTGGCGGGCCACGAGACCACGGCCAACATGCTGTCGCTGGGCACCTTCGCCCTGCTGGAGCACCCCGGGCCGCGGGCCGAGCTGGCCGCCGATCCGGAGCTGCTGCCCGGGGCCGTCGAGGAACTGCTGCGCTACCTGTCCGTCGCCGACATCTTCTTCCGTTACGCCACCGAAGACATCGAACTCGGCGGCGAGACCATCCCCGCGGGGTCGACGGTCGTCATCTCGCTACTGGCCGCCAACCGCGACCCGAAGAAGTTCGAGAACCCCGACTCCCTCGACGTCCACCGCACGGCCCGCGGGCACCTGTCCTTCGGCCACGGCGTCCACCAGTGCCTCGGCCAGCAGCTGGCCCGCATCGAGATGCGTGCCGGTTTCGAGGCGCTGCTGCGCCGCTTCCCGACGCTGGAGCTCGCCGTCCCCGCGAGCGAAGTGAAGCTGCGGACCGACATGAACATCTACGGCGTCCACGAGCTGCCGGTGACCTGGACGGAGTCGGACCAGTGACGGCCATCGAGGTTTCCGGGCTGCGCAAGGCTTTCGGGGACAAGGTCGTGCTCGGCGGCGTCGACCTCGACGTCCCGGCCGGCACGGTCTTCTCCCTGCTCGGCCCGAACGGCGCGGGCAAGACGACAACGGTGAACGTGCTGACCACTTTGACGAAGGCCGACGCCGGGACGGTCCGGGTCGCCGGGCACGACGTCGCGGCCGAGGAGAAGGCGGTGCGCGCGGCGATCGGCGTCACCGGCCAGTTCGCGGCCGTGGACGAACTGCTGACGGGGCAGGAGAACCTGCAGCTGATGGTCGACCTCAACCGCGCGGACCGCCGGGTCGTCCCGGAGCTGCTGGAACGGTTCGACCTGGTGGAGTCGGCGCGGAAACCGGCGTCGACCTATTCCGGGGGCATGCGCCGGAAGCTGGACCTGGCGATGACGCTGGTCGGCGGCCCGCGCATCATCTTCCTCGACGAGCCGACGACCGGCCTGGACCCGCGCAGCCGCCGCACGATGTGGACGATCATCCGCGAGCTGGTGGCCGACGGCGTGACCGTCTTCCTCACCACCCAGTACCTCGAGGAGGCCGACCAGCTCGCCGATCGCGTCGCCGTCCTCGACCAGGGCCGGCTGGTCGCCGAGGGCACGCCGGACGAGCTCAAGCGCCGGCTGCCCGGCACCCACGTCCGCCTCCGGTTCACCACCGCCGCCGAGCTCGGCGCGGCCGCGCGGATCCTCCCCGAGGCCACGCGGGACGACGAGGCGCTGACCCTGCGGGTGCCCGGTGACGGCGGGACGAAATCCCTGCGGGCCCTGCTCGACCGGCTCGACGAGTACTCGCTCGCCGCCGACGAGTTCTCCGTCCACACCCCGGACCTCGACGACGTCTTCCTCGCCCTGACGGGCCACACCACGGAGGTGACCACGGTATGAACGCCCCCGCGCTGGTCATGCTGCGCCGCAACTTCAAGCACATCGCGAGGAACCCGACTTCGGTGTTCAACGCGGTCCTGATGCCGATCATCATCATGCTGATGTTCGTGTACATGATGGGAGACGCCTTCGACGTCGGTGTCGACTACATCGACTACGCGACACCGGGGTTGATCCTGCTGGCCGTCTGCTACGGGCTGGGCGCCACCGCGACGTCGGTGAACTCCGACATGACCAAGGGCATCATCAACCGGTTCAAGGTCATGGACGTCTCCCGCGGCGCGATCCTGTCCGGGCACGTCGTCGCGAGCCTGCTGACCAACGTGGTCGCCATCGCGGCCCTCGTCGGGGTGGCGTTCCTGCTGGGCTTCAGCCCGTCGGCGGGGTTCCTCGACTGGCTCGGCGTCGCGGGGATGGTGGTGCTGCTCGGTTTCGCGGCCGGCTGGCTCACGATCGCCCTGGGCCTGGCGGCGAAGTCCCCGGAGACGGCGGGGCTCGCGTCCGTGCCGCTGGTGATGCTGCCGTTCTTCAGCAGCGCGATCGTCCCGGCCGAGAAGATGGGGCCCGGGCTCCGGCAGTTCGCGGAGTACCAGCCCTTCACCCCGATCATCGAGACGATGCGCGGCCTGCTGCGCGGCGCACCGTCGGCCGGCACCGCGATCGCCGCGGTGGCGTGGTGCGCCGGCATCACCCTGGTCGGCTATCTGTGGGCCCGCTCGACGTTCAAGAAGCGAGCGTGACCTCGGCCGCTACCGGCCAGATCCGTGAAGGCCACCTTGAGGGACTCTGAGCCCCTCGAGGTGGCCTTCACGGCATCGTGCTCAGCGTGACCTCGGCCAGCTCGGTCCAGTCGGCCGCCGTGCCCGCCCGGGTCGCCTCGGCGTACCCCTCGTCGCCGAGGCTGTTCCGGGCTTCGCGCTCGATGCGGGCCACGTCCGGGTCGGAGCGGTCGCGCAGCCCGCGTACCCCGGCGCTCGCGGCGAGCAGGCGTGCGGCCTGGCCGGGTTCTCCCCGCCGCAGCGCCAGATCCGCGAGCCCGACGAGGGCCTGGGCGATCGTCGGCGGGTGGCCCACCTCGGACGCCGCCCGGAAGGCCGCGAGGCGGTGCTCGCGGGATTCGCCGAGGTCCTCGGCGAGGTAACCGAGCAGGTTCTGCGTCATCGCGCGGAAACTCGGCAGCGCGGCGTCCTCGCCCAGCATCGCCGTCGTGACGCCGAGCTGCCGGGACGCCTGCTCGACGTCGCCGCGCCAGCGGGCCAGCTCCATCCGGGACAGGGCCAGCTCGGCCAGGGCGCTCGGCCAGGCGACGCGTTCCGCGTGCCGCTGGGCCTCCGCCATGGCGGCCGCGCTCGCCTCGTCGTCGCCCGACAGCCAGTACAGCTGGGCCTGCCGCGACCGCATCGGCACGACGTCGTCGAGGGCCCCGGCCTCGGTGACGACCGCGATCGCCTGTTCGTAGTGCTCGCACGCGAGGGCGAACTCGCCGCGCACGGCGATCCGGTTCGCCAGCTCCATCAGGGCGAACGAGATCCCCCACCGTTCCCCGAGCGCGCGGAACTCCGCGAGCGCCTGCTCGAGGTCCGCGTCCGCCTCCCGCCCGTCACGGCCGAGGTCGATCGCCCGCTTGCCGATGTGCAGGCGGGCCAGGGCGCGCACCCACGGGTCCTCGTCGTCCAGCAGCGGTTCCCACACCGGTGCCGAAGGGTCCCGCAGCAGCCGTTCCAGCGCGGCGACGACACCCCACACCGGATGCCGGCGCTTTCCGCGCAGCGTGAACTCGTACGCCTGGTGGATCCACTCCTCCGCCCGGTACTGGTCACCGCTGCGCCCGGAGCTCAGGAACATGGTGGCGTACCCGTACACCGTGGCCTTGACGTCGTCGGCCACCTCGCCGGGCAGCGCGACGGCCGCCATGATCAGCTCGTTGCTCTCGGCCTTGTGCCCGCCGAACCACCAGTACCAGGCGGCGCCCGCCGCGAGCCGCATCGCGCCCTGCGCCTCGCCCGCCGCGATCGCGCCGCGCATCGCGGCGGTGATGTTGTCGTGCTCGGCCGCAAGCGTGGCGAGCCAGTCCAGCTGCTCGGCGCGGCGGAGGTGCGGGTCCGCGGTTTCGGCCAGCTCGGTGAAGTACGCGAGGTGCGCGTGACGCGCCCGTTCCGTCTCCCCCGCCTCGGCGAGCCGGTCCGCGGCGTACTCCTTGATCGTGCCGAGCATCCGGTAGCGCGGCGCGCCGCTGTCTTCGGTGACCACCAAGGACTTCTCGGTCAGCGCGGTCAGCAGCTCGAGCACTTCGTACGGCTCGACGGGGTCGCCCGCGCAGACCCGCTCGGCCGCGTCCAGGCTCGCTCCGCCCGCGAAGACCGAGAGCCGGCGCAGGACCGTGCGTTCGGCGTCGCTCAGCAGCTCCCAGCTCCAGTCGACCACCGCCCGCAGGGTCTTGTGCCGCGGCAACGCCGTCCGGCTGCCGCCGGTCAGCAGGCGGAACCGGTCGTCGAGCCGGTCGGCGAGCTGGTCGAGGGACATCGTGCGCAGCCGGGCGGCGGCGAGCTCGATGGCCAGCGGCATCCCGTCCAGCGCCCGGCAGACGCGCGCCAGGGTCGACGACGTGCGCGCGTCGGTCCCGAGGTCCTTGCGCATCGCGCCGGCCCGGTCCCGCAGCAGCCGGACGGCCGGCGCGGCCTCGATCGCGCCGGGCTCGGCGTCGGCCGCGGGCAGGACCAGCGGCGCGACCGGCCACAGTTCCTCGCCGGTGATGCCGAGGGGTTCGCGGCTCGTCGCGAGGATCCGGAGCCGGCGGCACTCCCCGAGCACCCGGTGGGCGAACGCCGCCGCCGACTCGATCACGTGCTCGCAGTTGTCCAGGACCAGCACCAGTTCCCGCTCGCGGACGGCGGCGATCACCCGGTCCACGGGCTCCGCGTCCGGCGAGTCGCCGAGCAGCGCGTCCCGCAGCCGCAGCGCGGCGAACGCCGCCTGCGCGACGTCCCCCTCCGCGCCGATCGCCGCCAGCTCCACCAGCCAGACGCCGTCCGGCACGTCGCCGAGCAGAGTGCGCGCGGTTTCCGTGGCCAGCCGGGTCTTTCCCGAGCCGCCCGGGCCGATCAGCGTGGTGAGCCGGTTCGCGGTGACGAGCTCGCGGACCGCGGCGACGTCGGCGTCTTTGCCGACGTAGCTGCTCAGCTCGGCGCGCAGGTTGGTCTTGCGGGTTTCCTCCCGCCCGCCCAGCTCGCCCCGCAGCAGCGCGACGTGCACCGCGGCCAGCTCCGGCGACGGGTCGACACCCAGCGTGTCGACCAGGGCCTCCCGCGTGCGCTGGTAGACGAGCAGCGCCTCGGAGTCGCGCCCGGCCGCGACGAGGGAGCGCATCAACGCGGCGACGAGCCGTTCGCGCAGCGGGTGCGCGGCCACCAGGTCGGTCAGTTCCGTGACCAGCTCCGCGCCGCCGGTATCCGTGTCGAAGCGGTCTTCCAGGGCGGCCAGGCGCAGGCCTTCGAGCCGGGTGACCGCGGCGTCGAGGGCCATGCTGTCCGGCAGGCCGACGTCCTGCAGGGCCGCACCGCGCCACAGGCCGAGGGCCTCGCGCAGCAGCCGCGGATCCTCGCGGGCGCGGGCGACGAGGCGTTCGAACCGCACGGCGTCGACGTCGTCGGGCGCGACCCGCAGCCGGTAGCCGTCCGGCTGGCCATCGACCACCCCGTCCGGCAGCGCTTTCCGCAGCCGGGAAACCAGGCGCTGCAAGGCGTTCGCCGCCTCCGCGGGCGGGTTCTCACCCCAGATCCAGTCGACGAGGGTCGCCTTCGCGACGACGTTCCCCGGTTCGAGCGCGAGGGCGGCCAGCAGCCCGCGCAACCGCGCGCCCGGCACGTCGGCGAGGGCACCGTCGTCGGTGCGCACCTCGAACGGCCCCAGTATCCCGATCTGCACGCCGCCGATTCTGTCACGGGTGATCAGCGGGCGTCCTGGGGTTTGCCCGGCTCGCCGCACCCGCCGCCGCGAGCAGCGCGACGGCGAACAGCAGGTAGGAGGCGAACAGCCCGCCGGCCGAACTCAGCGCGCCGCCGACGGCACGGCCCAGCAACTGCCCGACGCACTCGGCCGTGATGACCGCGGTGGCCAGCTCCGCGGCGGTGAACCCGCTCGAACCCGCGGTGGTGGCGCTGATGTACAGCCCGGGATAGGCGAGCCCGACGCCGATCCCGGCCACGGCCCACGCGACGAGCACCACGGCGAACGGGCCGTCCGTGACGAGTTCGGCCGCCAGCACGGCCGTGCCGACGGCCGTCATGCCCAGCCCCGTCACGGGAAAGCGCTTCGAGGTGAGCCGGGTGGCCAGCAGGCTCGTCACGGCCCACCCCAGCGGGGCGGCGCTCAGCACGATCGCCGCCTGCCCGAGGCCCAGCCGGAACCCGCTCGTCAGCAGCACGGTGATGAGACTGTCCGCGCCGAAATAGCCCACCGCGAACAGCACCATCGCCCCGAGCGCCGCGGGTGTCCCCCGCCGCAGGCGCGCGGTTCCCGCGGGCAGGATCGAGATCGTCCCCGCCACGGTGAGTACCGCGCCGGCCACCGCGAGCGGCCAGAATCCCGCGCTCAGCACGACACCCGCGGCACCGAGGGGCACCAGCAGCGTCCGGCCCAGCGGCCGGGGCGCTTCCCGGCCGGCCGGGTCGGCACCGGCGGCGCGCACGACCAGGAACCGTCCGAAAAGGACGAACGGCACCGGCACCAGCAAGGTCCACCGCCACCCGACGAGGTGCGCCAAGCCGAGGGTCGCGGCCGGGCCGACCAGGGCCGGCACGATCCACATCGCGGACGACGCCGCGACGACCCGGATGCGCAGCCGTTCGTCGAGGTGCCGGATCGCCGAGCTGATCCCGAAAACGGCGAGCAGCCCACCGGCGAGCCCGCCGGCGAACTGGCCCAGCGCGAACATCCACGCCGTCCGCGCGGAGGCGGCCAGCGCCAGGCCGCCGAGGTAGGCGGCCATCCCGGCGGCCAGCGTGCCCCGCGCGCCCAGCCGGTCGACCACCCGGCTCGCGAGCGGCAGCGCAACGAACAGCCCGAGCGTCGAGCCGGCGATCAGGAGGCCCAGCTCGCCGCACGCGTCCAGGTCACCGGCGACGATCGGCAGCAGGGTGGAGGCGACGAAGCCGGTGACGGCGGCCGCGAACTCGAGCGCGACGATCCCGGTCGCGAGGACCAGGGGCCGGCCACCGCTCACGTGTACAGCTCTCGGTCGTACCGGTTGATCTGCACCCACACGCCGTCCGGGTCCCGGACGCGCAGCGAGTACCCGAAACCCTCGTCGGTCGGCGGCCCCGGCGCGAACCCGGCCTCCCGCAGCCGCGCCGCGACGTCCTCCAGGGGTTCGTCGGTTTCGAACGCCAGCTCGCACCGGCCGGCGTCCTCGGGCGACCCACGGTGGACGGCCAGCACACCGCCGTCGGCGGGCAGCTCGACCCAGCCGCCGGGGCGGGACACCGGCCCGGCCCGCAGGCCGAGCACCCGGTAGAACCGCGTCACGGCCTCGACGTCCTGGCTGTAACGGATCGGCAGCACGCGCATCACGGTCGTTCCTCACTGGGGGTTTCGCTGCGGCGCAGGTGGTCCTCGAGCGCGCGCTCGACGAACGACGAGAGCGACTCGTCGGCGTCGACGGACGCGTGCTTGACCCGCCTGATGAGCTCGACCGGCAGGTAGACGCTGAACTGCCGCTTGGCGGGCTGGGTCATGCCCGCATGCTAGCAAACAGGCATGCCCGCTTGCACGCATCGCCGGGTCAGCGGCGCGGTTCCCAGCGGAAGAGCCGGGTGGCCAGCGCGACCGCGACGACCACCCAGGCCAGGGTGGGCGCGAGCAGGATCAGGGAGTCGCCCAGGGCGACCCCGCCGTTCCAGGCGTTGAGGATCAGTTCGGTGGCCGAGCCACCGGGGAGCAGGCGCTTGAGCAGCGTGAGCTTCTCGGTGCCGGTGGCGCCGACCCAGCCGGCCACCGCGACGACGCCGACGGTCACCGGCAGCGTGGTGACCTGGGCGTGCTCCGGGGAGTTCGTCAGGCCGGCCGTGGCCAGGCCCAGCGCGAGCATCATGACGATCGTCGAGACGACCGCCACCACCAGCAGGAGCGGGTTGTCGGGCCGGTCGGTGACCGCGGCCAGCACGCCCAGGATCACGCCGACCTGGACCAGCGTGAGCACGGTGATCGGCACCAGCAGCCCGGTGAGGATGCCGACGTCACCGGCCGCGGTGGAGCGCAGGCGCTTGAGGAAGAGGTTCTGGCGGCGGGACGCGAGCGTCGTCACCGAGGTCGTGTACAGCCCGATGCTCACCACGAAGAACAGGGCGAGCGCCGCGATGTAGCCGAGGCTGCCCACCTCGGTGAACAGCTCGTGCTTGCTGATGAGGAACACGCTGAACGCGGCCGGCAGGAGCAGGGCGGTGACCAGGACCAGCCGGTTGCGGAAGATCTGGATCAGCTCGCCGCGAGCGATCGAAAGCATGGGATTCCCTTTCTCAGGAGTTGCTGATGGCGCGGAAGACGTCGTCGAGGCGGGTCGGGCCGGCTTCGAGCCCGTGCAGCTCGACCGCGTGGTCCTGCGCCCAGGCGAGCACGGTGTGGAGGTCCTTCTGCAGGCCGAACGTTTCGACGAGGAACCGGCCGTCGTGCTCGCGTGTGGCCTGCAACGGCGGCGCCGGCGCGTGCGGCGGGAGGGCGAAGTGGATGGTCGAGGGCAGCGTCCGCGTCAGCTCGGCGACGGTGCCCTCCCGGTGGAAGGTGCCCTCGTGCATCAGCCCGATGCGGTCGGCGCGCTGCTGCGCCTCTTCCAGGTAGTGCGTGGTGAGCACGATGGTCGAGCCGTCCTCGCGCAGCCGGTCGACGGCGTCCCAGAGCGCGTCGCGGGACTGGATGTCCAGGCCGGTGGTGGGCTCGTCGAGGAAGATCAGCTCGGGCGTCCCGTAGACGGCGGTGGCGAAGTCCAGCCGCCGCTTCTCACCGCCGGAAAGCTGGGACACCTTCGTCCCGGCCTTCCGCGTGAGGCCGACGATGCCGAGCACCCGCTCGACGCTGTCGGTCCGCTCGGTGAGGCGCCCGATCAGCCGGACGGACTCGCGCACGGTCAGGTCGGGGGAGAACCCGCTCTCCTGCAGCATGATCCCCATCCGGGGCCGCACCGCGGCGCGGTCGCGCGGGCTCTTCCCGAACACCCGCACGGCGCCGGAGGTGGGCGCGCGGTGGCCCTCGACGGTCTCGAGGGTCGAGGTCTTGCCGGCGCCGTTCGTGCCGAGCAGGGCGTACAGCTCCCCGCGCTCGACCTGGAACGAGAGGTCCCGGACGGCGTGGAAGTCGCCGTAGGTGAGGTTCAGGTGGTCGACGTCGATGACTGGTGTCGTGGACATGCTCCGATTCCAGCCTCGTTCGCGCCCCGGCGGCAGTGTGGCCACGTCACCACCGGACATGACGTGGTGTCACTGGTGGTGTCCGCTGTGCCCGTTACGCTCGGATCCATGGAGGTGACCACGCTCGCGCGCCGGGCGACCTGGACCGGCGGGGCGGTGCAGGAACGGCTGCGGCGGCTCAACCTCATCACGACGGTGCCGCCGCTGGCGTTCGTCGGGGTGCTGCTGGTGGTGCTCACCGCCCGTACCTGGTGGCACGTCGTCCTGCAGGTCGTGGGGCTGGCCGCGGCGCTGGCGACCGCGGAGCGCTGGACCGCGGGCGACTTCATCCGCGTCGCGCGGCCCTGCGTGGCCATCACCGCGGTGGTCTGGCTCGCCGGGGCGATGACCGACGACTCCTCCTCGTTCTACGGCCTGTGCGTCGTCGGCTCGTTCACCATCCCGCCGCTGCCGCGGCACCGCATCGCGGCCCTGCTGGGGCTGGGCGTGCTGGTCGCCGCGCTGGGCTCGACGAACCTCCTCGTGCACTCCGGCCACGGCGTCGGGCGGCTGCTGCAGTTCGTCGTCATCCCGGCCGTCTCCGTCGTGGTGTCGACGGCGTTCACGTTCGTCAGCCAGCGGTTCTACGACCTGGTGGCGGAGCTGGAACAGTCCCGCGACCGCGAGGCGGAGCTGGCCGTCATCCGCGAACGCATGCGGTTCGCCAGCGACCTGCACGACATCCAGGGCCACACGCTGCACGTCGTCAAGCTGAAGGTCGCGCTGGCCGAGAAGCTGCTGCGCAGCGACGTCGACCGGGCCCAGGAGGAGCTGAAGGAAGTGCACACCCTGGTCGGCGACACCATCGTCCAGACCAAGGAGCTGGCCTACGCCCAGCGGCGACTCAACCTGTCCGCGGAGCTGGAGAACGCGAAGAACCTCTTCGAGGCCGCGGGCATCCACGTGCGCGTCGACCGCGAGGCCGAGGTCGACGCACGCGCGGGCGAGCTGCTCGGCCAGGTCCTGCGCGAGACGACGACGAACATCCTGCGCCACGCCCAGGCGAAGCAGGTGCGGATCACGCTCGCGGAGTCCGGGATCACCATCGTCAACGACGGCGCGCCGGAGGACGGACAGCCCGAGCTCAACGGGCTCGCCACCCTGCGCCAGCGGCTGGCGGACAACGGGGGTGAGCTGAAGGTGGACCGGCAGGACGGCCGGTTCCTGACGGCGGCCGCCTTCCCGCGACGGGAGGACGTCCGATGACGACCGTGGTGCTCGCCGACGACGAAGCGTTGCTGCGCAAGGCGTTGGCGGCGTTGCTGCCCCTCGAAGGTGAGATCACCGTGCTCGCCGAAGCCGAAGACGGTGAACAGGCCGTGCGGGCCACCCTGGAGCACCGGCCCGACGTGCTCGTGATCGACCTCGAAATGCCCAACGTGGACGGCCTCGGCGCCGTCGCCGAGATCCGCCGCACGCGGCCGGACCAGGTGATCCTCATGCTCACCCGGCACGCCCGGCCCGGCGTGCTGCGCAAGGCCCTGAAACTCGGCGTCCAGGGCTTCGTCAGCAAGTCGGCGGAACCGGCGCACATCACGTCGGTGATCAGGACCCTGCACGAGGGCAAGCGCTGGATCGACCCGGACGTCTCCGCGCTGGCCGTCGTCGACGACTGCCCGCTCACCGACCGCGAGATCGACGTCCTGCGCGCGACCCGTGAGGGGTTCGCGGTCGCCGACATCGCGCTCCAGCTGCACCTCGCGGAGGGCACGGTCCGCAACTACCTCTCGAACGCGATGCAGAAGACCCAGACCCGCACCCGCCACGAAGCCGCTCGTTACGCCCGCGAGCACGACTGGCTCTAGACCACCTTTTCCGCCCACGCCACGATCTCCGCGACGACCTCGGCGCGGTTCGTCTCGTTGAGGATCTCGTGCCGGGCACCCGGGTAGACCTTGGCCGTCAGGTCCTTGATGCCGGCGTCCCGGTACCGCCGCACGAGGACGTCGAACAGCGGGAGGTTGCCGTTCACCGGGTCCTGGTCGCCCACGGCCAGGTACATCGGCAGGTCCTCGCGCATCCCGCGCACCGCCGCCGGGTCCGCGAGCCGCCGCGCGCCCGCGAACATGGCCTTCGTGTTCTCCGCGTCGATCCCGAAGCCGCACAACGGGTCCGCGACGTAGGCGTCCACTTCGGACTCGTCACGGCTGAGCCAGTCGTAGTCCGTGCGCTGCGGCTGGAACGGCGCGTTGAACATCGCCAGGTCCAGCGGCTGGTCGAGGTCCAGCGCCGGCTCCAGGACGTCGAGCGCGGCGGTGCCGGTCAGGATCACCGCGTCCACGTCCGCGGAGTGGTCGAGCAGGTACTGCTGCGCCGCGAACGAGCCCATGCTGTGCGCGAGCAGCACGACCGGCAGGCCCGGCCGCTCCTCGCGGATCCTCGACGTCAACACGCCGATGTCGGCCACCAGGGCAGGCCAGCCGTCCGGGCCGAGGTCGCCGGGCACGTCCCGGATGGACGCCCCGTGACCGCGGTGGTCCTGGCCGTAGACGGCGAACCCGCGATCGGTGAACGCGCGGGCGACGCGGTCGTAGCGGAGCGCGTGCTCCCCCATGCCGTGGGTCAGCTGCAGCACCGCGACCGGCGGCCCCACCGGGTCCCAGCGGTACGCCGTCACGGCTCCGGGCAGGGTGAACGTCTCATCGGGCATCGTCGCCTCCTCACCACCGCCCACCCTGCCCCACGCGGCGCGAAGGTTCCACCCCCGGCGCGGGGATAATCGGCTCGTGTCCGACGTACCTTGGTGGCGCCTCGCCCTGGCGGCGGCCGCGGTGAGCGTCGCCGCGTTCGCCTGGGAGCAGCCCTTCGTGGCCCTGTTCGGCGTGCTCCCGACCCTCGTCTGGTGCGTGCTGGCGAAGGCGGCGCGGACCGGGCTGGTCGTCGGGCTGGTCCTCCTGGTGCTGCTGGCCTGGTTCACCGTGCCGCGCGGGCTCGGGCTGACCGGGCCGTGGGTGCCCGCCTCGATCGAGGTCTACTGGTTCCACACGACACTGGCGGCGGTGGTGTGCGCCGTCGGCACGCTGGTGGAACGGGAGCGTCCCAGTGCCCTGCTGCCCACGCTGGTGGTCGCCGGGTTCGTGGCGGCGGGCGGCGTCCTGGCCCTGCACTGGGACGCGCCGCCTGGGGACGAAGGCGTCGCGCCCGGGCCGTCACAGCTGACGGTCGCCCGGGACTACGCCTGCGGGTCCGGCAACTGCTGGGGTGTCCTGGAGGCCACCGGCGACCACGCCCCGGACGTCATGCGCGAGTACCTCGTGCCCCACGGCTTCACGCCCGCGCGCGAGATCAGCGGGGTGCCGCGGCTCTGCCGGCGGACGGGCGTGCTGGTGACGCACGAGGTGTGCGCCGAGCTGCGGACACTCTCGGCGACCGCCGTCCGGGTCGAGTGGTACGTGAACCGGTAGGCGGCGGCCGGGAGCGTCCGCGGTTCGGTCAGGCCGGAGCCACCGCGCGGCCCGTCTGCGGCGAGATCATCCCCGCGCACAGCCCACGGGACGCGAGACCCTGCGCGATGCGCGGGATCGCGGCCCGGGTGTTCGCCGGCCACTCGTGCATGAGGATGATCTGCCCGTTCTGGAGCCGGGCGTTGGCGGCGACGATCGCGTCCACGCTCGCGCCGTTCCAGTCCTGCGAATCGACGTCCCAGATGATCTGGGTGAGGCCGTACTTCGCCTCCACCGTCCGGAGTGTCGCGTTCGTCTCGCCGTACGGCGGCCGGAACAGCCGCGGGGTGCCGCCGCCGGCGTTGGCGATCGCCTGCTGCGTCCGCGAGACCTCGGAGTCCACTTGGGACTGGCTCTGCTGGATCAGGTGCGGGTGCGTGTAACTGTGGTTGCCGACCCACATCCCGGCACTCACCTCGGCACGCACCTGGGCCGGGTACGCGGCGGCGTATTGGCCCTCGTTGAACACCGTCGCCCGCAACCCGCTCTGCCGCAACGCGTTCAGCAGCGCCGGGGTGTTGGCGTTCGAGGGGCCGTCGTCGAAGGTGAGGCCGACGTACCCGGAACAAGCGGCCGCTTGGGCCGGTCCCGCGACGGAGATCGTGCTCGCCGCGGCCAGTATGGCGGCGGCCACCAGGGATTTGCGCATCGCTCAGCCCACCGTCAGGTTGGAGTTGCCACTGCTCTGGTAACCCTCGGTCGCGAGGATCATGTAGTAGCTGAAGTTCCCGAGCCGCATGCCGTAACGGGCCCAGGCGTCGAAGTGGTTACCGGTGGTGATGGTGCCGCCGGTCCGCTTCTGCTGCCGGACGCTCCAGTATTGGTTGAAGGTCTTGGTCCCCTCGACGGATGGCGCGTTGTACCGCGTGGTCTGGTAGATGTCGTAGGTGCCGCCGTCGCTGGTGACGGTGCCCTTGTAGGTGCCGGTCGGCCTGTAGGTGCCCCAGTTGTCGACGATGTAGTACTCGACGAGCGGGTTGGACGTCCAGCCGTAGAGGGAGAGATAGCCGTTGCCGGAGGGGTTGAAGCTCCCGGAGTAGTTCACGTTCCGGCGGCTCCCGTTGCTCCACCCCTTGCCGGCGACGAAGTTCCCGACGTTGCTCCACTGGGTGCGGTAGTTCCCCCCGGACCCGAGCGTCATGGAAACCGAGCCGCCACCGTCGGTCCAGAAGGAGTAGTAGTAGCCGTTGCTGGTACCGGTCTGGCTGGTGGTGATGACGGTATCGGCATGGGCGACACCCGGAGTGAGCGCCGCGGCCAGCGCCACGGCCAACCCGCCGACAAGCACCCTGACCCGACTCGTCCTGCGCATGTTTCCTCCTCGCTGAGGATGATCCGACACAGCGAGTATTGGTCCGATTTCGCCGAGGTGTCAACGATTCTCGAAACCTTTCGACATGCGTTTCGGCGGCGAAAGTTTCGGGGGTTTTCGAAACTTTCGCCGAGGTTCAGGCGGGTCTCCGGGGCCGGAGAATCGACGGCGCCGCAAGCCCGATCGCGACGGCCATGAGGATCGCGACCCCAGCCCAGATGAAGCGGGGTTTGGCAGCGCTCAAGCAAACCTGGCTGTTCTGGGTCTCGCGGTCCTGCCGGGCACGCTGCGCCTCTTCGGTGTCTTGCGCCGGCTCTTTCTGCCGATCGCCTTCGTTGACCACCTCGGGGTGCAGCATGACTTCGAGTGGGCTGTCGGACGACGCCCCAGGCCCGCAGTACAGGGGTCCCGCAAGGACTCCGACGTCCTGCGGCGGCAGCGGGAGCACCATCAACAAGACGGCAGCGAGCAGCCCGAGCAAGCCTGCACCCGCACACACGAACCGGAAGATGCGGAACCTCGAGTCCGACACGTTGTCCGTTCCTGTATCGCCGGGATCGACCACCACGACTACAGCACCTACGCCGAGCCTGTTCCGGATATCGCACGCAAGCCCTCGAACGTAACGGCACGCCGTGAAGGCCACATTGAGGGACGCTGAGTCCCTCAATGTGGCCTTCACGGACATCTGAACCGGCTGAGCTACTCCCGCAGTCCGATGGCATCGATCGGCCGGGCCCGCAGCGCGACCCGGGTCGACAGACCCATCGACAGCACCCCGAGCAACACCGCACCGGCGATGATTCCCAAGTAGACGGTCGGCGACCCCGAAGGCAACAGCGTCCCACGCAGCCCGAGGTTCAGCAAAGCCAACGGCACCAACGGAACCACCGTCCCGACCACCACCGCGACGAAGACCGTCGCCAGCGCCTCCAGGCGCATCATCCGGATCACCTGGCCGCGGGTCGTGCCGATCAGGCGCAGCAACGCGAACTCGCGGCCTCGCTGGGCCGTGCTCATCACCAGCGTGTTGGCCACCGAAATCGCCACGTAACCGATCAGGACGCCGACCGCCACCAGGTTCAGGTAGAACTGCGCCTGACGCTCGCCGCCGGTTTCCGGGGCCGCGGAAGGGGCCACGACCAGGCCCGGGTAGCCCGACACCGCTGAGTGCAGAGCGGCGGACACCGCCGCCGCGTCCGCACCGGGGGAACGGCGGACCAGTACCGAGTCGTCCAGCTGGTCTCCGGTGTGGAGCCGGGCCAGGGAAACCGGCAGGACGAAGTCGCCGAAGGCCAGATCGTGCGTGTACGTCGCGACCAGGCGGAGCGAGGCCGGAACTCCGTCGCCGTAATAAAACTCGACCTGGTCGCCGAGCTTCTTGCCCAGCCAGCTCGCCTCCGAGCTGCTCAATGCCACCGTGTCGCCCGTCAGGTCCTCGAGACGGCCGGCCGAGACGCCCAGGTCCAGCGTCGCCCCGGTCTGCTCGGCGGCCAAGCCCTGGGCCGGCAGCCGCTGGACGTCGATGTCTTCGCCCATCGGAGTCGAGACGATCACCTGGGTGCGGACCACCGGGTTCGCGGCCACCACGCCCGGCACCCGCCGGGCGGCTTCGGCGACCTCCGGCGAGATGCCGCCCGCCGGGCTGGTGAGGACGTAGTCGGCCGTCGTCGAACGCGCCGTCTGCTGCGCGGCGGCCGCCGCGCTCGACGTCTGGCTGTAGAACATCGACAGGGCGAACGCGACCGCCAGCATCAGCGGGGTCACCGCCGCCGCGAGGCGCCGGGTGTTGGCCTGGCTGTTCGCCGCGGCCAGGTAGCCGCTGATCCGCGACACCCGCGACACGACCGGCGCCAGCACCCGCACCATCAGCCCGACCACCTGCGGCCCGACGACCGAAAGCCCGATGACCGCGACGAGCGTCGCCATCGACGACGCCGCCAGCCCCGCGTCGCCGTGCACGAACAGCGGGACCGCCGCGCCGCCCAGCCCCACCAGGACCAGCGCCCAGCCCGTGATCAGGCGGACCTTGCCGAGTTCGCGTCGTTCCACCGCCGCCTCGCCGAGCGCCTCGACCGGCCGGATCGTCGACGGCCTCCGCGACGCCGACCAGGCCGCCAGCCGCGCCGCGCCCAGGCCGAGAACCACCGCGGCCACCAGCGGCAGCGGGCCGATCGCCAGGCCGAAGTCCGCCGGGACGACGCCGATCGCGGCGAACGCGTCGCGCATCCCGCCGGCGACCGCCAGCCCCAGGAAGCTGCCGAGCACGCCGGCGACCAGCGCGACGATCGTCGTCTCGACGCCGATGAGCCTGCGGATCTGCTTGGGCGTCGCCGCGACGGCACGCAGCAGCGCGAACTCGCGCCGCCGCTGGTTGATGGTGAGCGCGAGGGTGCTCGCCACCACGAAGACCGCCACCATCAGCGCGAACCCGCCGAACGAACCGGCGATCGCGAGCAGCAGCGTGCGGGTCTGGCTGACGTCGAGGAACTCGACGGTGCTGCGCTCGATGCCGCTGGTGACCTCGACCGGCGCCCCGGCCGTCGCGGCCCGGACGCGGTCGGCGAGCGCGTCCGGGGACACGCCGGGATCGGCCAGGACGCCGATCGCGTGCACCTGGCCGGGACGGCCGGCCAGCAGCGCGGCCTCGGACGGCGTGAAGAACAACGCCGACTGCCGGGACAGGTCGGCCGCGGTCGCGATGCCGACGACCTGGAACGGTGACGGCACCGAGCGGGTCATCACCCGCACCTCCCCGCCGACGCCGACCCCGGCGCGGTGGGCCAGGTCGGCGTCGAGCACCACTTCACCGTTCGCCGTGGGCGCCCGCCCCGCGCTCAGCGTGAACGGCGCCAGGACCGCCGCGTCCCAGTTGTGGCCCAGCGACGGGACACCGGTCAGCACCTGCCCGTCGCCGGTCACCACCTGCGCCGGGAAGCTCTCCTCCGCCACCGCCGCGCGGACGCCGGGGACCGCGGCGAGCCGGCCGGCCAGGTCCGCGGGCACCGTGGCCTGCTCGCCGACCTGCTCGGACGACAGCGCGTCCGCGCCGGGCGGGTGCACCGACTGGGCGCCGCCGACGACGACGGCCGTGTCGGCGTACCGCTGCGTCGGCACTCCGGCGCGCAGGCCGGACTCCATGAGGACCCCGCACGCGGCCACCAGGGCCGTGCCGCACAGGATCGCGACGAACGCGCCGGCGAACCCGCCGAGCCGCGTCCGGATCGTCTGCCAGGCCAGCGTCAGCACGCTCACCACTCCCCGAGGTGTGTCATCCGCTCCGCCACGCGCTCGGGCGTGGGGTGCGTGAGGTGGCCGGCGAGCTTGCCGTCGGCCAGGAACAGGATGCTGTGCGCGGCCGAGGCCGCGACCGGGTCGTGCGTGACCATCAGGACGGTCTGCCCCATCCCCTCGACGATCGCGCGGAGCAGGTCGAGCACCTGCCGTCCGGTGCGGGTGTCGAGGGCGCCGGTCGGCTCGTCGGCCAGCACGACCTCGGGCCGGGTGACGAGCGCCCGCGCGATCGCGACGCGCTGCTGCTGCCCGCCGGACAGCTCCGACGGCCGGGCTTCCAGCTTCTTCGCGATGCCGACGCCTTCGACGATTTCCCGCAGCCACTGCGGGTCCGGCTTCCGGCCGGCCAGGCGCATCGGCAGCGTGATGTTCTGCAGCACGTTCAGCGACGGCAGCAGGTTGTAGGCCTGGAAGACGAACCCGACGCGGGTGCGCCGCAGCTGCGTGAGCGCGGTTTCCTTCAGCTTGCCGATCTCGGTGTCGCCCAGCAGCACCCGGCCCGACGTCGGCCGGTCGAGGCCGGCCGCGCAGTGCAGGAACGTGCTCTTCCCCGAGCCGGACGGCCCCATCACGGCGGTGAACGTCCCGCGCGGCACCCCCACGGACACCCCGTCGAGCGCGGTGACGGCGCCGTCGCCGCGGCCGTACACCTTCCGCACCCCGGCCAGCTCCAGCGCATACCCTGTGGTCATCACGATCCCTTTCGTTCTGTACCACCAAAACTAGGATCGTGGCGGCGTCCGATCGATCCCGTGGGGAGGTGGATCGGGGGTAGCGCCAGCACCACCACGCCGGTGGGGTGTGCCCTGGTGGGAGACTTGTCACGTGACGACCCGCTTGCGCGCTTGCTGGTCGGCGGTGCGCTACCTGGTGGTCGGGGCGGCGACGTCGATGTTGTCGATCTTCGCCCTCATCGGGCTGCTCGTTGTGCTTGTGCTGTGCCCGTTCGGCATCGGGATCCCGTCGGTCGCGCCCGCGATCCGGTTGTCGCGCAAGGTGGTCGGGTTCGACCGCCGCCGCGCCGCCCGCGCGCTGGGCGAGCCGATCCCCGAGCCCTACCGCGACGGCAATCCCGTGACCGATCCGGCGACGCGCCGCGACGTCGCGTGGCTGGCGATCCACGCGGCGACCGGGCTGCTCCTCGGCGCACTGGCCTTCGGCCTGCCGCTGGGCGCGGTCCAGCAGGTCGTCACGGCCGCCGTCTGGCCGGCAGTGCCCGGTGGGCTCGAAGGGTCCATGGGGATCGTCGTGACGTCGTGGCCGACCGCCGGGCTGGCCGTGCTCAGCGGCGTCGCGATGGCCGGGGTGACGTTGTTCCTCGCGCCGGTCGCCGCGCGCTGGCAGGCGCGCACCGCGCGGTCGCTGCTCAAGCCCGGACCGGGTGTCGTGCTCGCCGACCGCGTCGCCGAACTGACGGCGACCCGGGCCGCCGCGCTGGAGGCGCACGGCGCCGAGCTGCGCCGCATCGAGCGTGACCTGCACGACGGGACGCAGGCGCGGATCGCCGCCGTCGTGCTGCAGCTCGGGATCGCCGGGCAGCTCTACGAGCGTGACCCCGAAACCGTGCGGGACCTGCTGGTCAAGGCGCAGGACACCGCGACCGACGCGCTGGCCGAGCTGCGGACGGTCGTGCGCAGCATCTACCCACCGCTGCTGAGCGAACGCGGGCTGGCCGGCGCGGTGCGTGCCCTCGGCGAACGCAGCCCGGTGCCGGTCGCGCTCACCGTCGAGGACGACAGCGGACGCCCGGCCGCGGTCGAGGCCGCCGCGTACTTCGTCGTGGCCGAGGCGCTGGCCAACGTGACCAAGCACGCCGACGCGTCGAAGGTCGAGATCACCCTCGGCGGCACCCCGGGCCTGCTGACCATCGACATCCGCGACGACGGCCGCGGCGGCGCCGAAGAGACCGGCGGCAGCGGGCTCGCCGGGATCCGGCGGCGCGCCGAGGCCTTCGACGGGACCCTCACCCTGACCAGCCCACCCGGTGGGCCGACCGAGCTGCGAGTGGAGCTGCCATGCGGGTCGTGATCGCCGAGGACGACGCCCTGTTGCGCGAAGGGCTGTCGCTGCTGCTGAAGACGTCGGGCATCGAGGTGGCCGCGTCGTTCGACAACGCGGAAGACTTCCTCGAGTTCGTCGAGAAGGACCGGCCGGACGCCGTCGTGATGGACGTCCGCATGCCGCCGACGCACCGCGACGAGGGCCTGCGCGCCGCCGTCCGGGCCCGCGAAATCCACCCCGGCCTGCCGGTGCTGGTGCTCTCGGCCCACGTCGAGACGAGCTACGCGGTCGAGCTGCTGGCCGACGGCGTCGGCGCGGTCGGGTACCTGCTCAAGGAGCGCGTCGGGAAGGTCGAGCGGTTCCTCGACGCGCTGCAGCGGGTCGCCAAGGGCGGCACCGCGATGGACCCCGAGGTGATCGGCCAGCTGATGTCCCGCAGCCGCGCCGCCGACCCGCTGGCCGCGCTCACCGCGCGCGAGCGCGAGGTGCTGGCGCTGATGGCCGAGGGCTACAACAACGGCACCATCGCCGAGCTGCTGGTCGTCAGCGACGGCGCCGTGCTCAAGCACATCCGCAACATCTTCCAGAAGCTCGACCTGCCCTCGGACGAGGGCGGCCACCGGCGGGTGCTGGCCGTGCTCGCCTACCTCGGCCGCGACAGCTGACGCCCTCGGGTAGTGCTGGCGCTACCCCGTTTCCGGGTGCGCGGGCCATCGAAGCGGCCGCCACGGGGTTCTAGCGTTCCGGCCATGGAAAACAACACCATCACCTCCGCCCGCACGATCGCCCCGGTCCTCTGGGTGGTCCTCGTCATCAGTGCCGGCGTCAACGGCATCGGGTCCGCGACGGGACTGGATTTCACCCTCCGCATGATCGCGGGCTCGGTCGCCCTCGTCTGCACCGTCCTGCTGATCACCTATTACGTGCGTCGCCGCAAGGCCAGGTAGTCGCCGAGCCGGGCCGCCGCGTCGAGCATCGCGACGCCCCGGGCCGTGATCCTCGCCTGCCAGTCGGCCAGGGCCCGCGACAGCTCCTCCGTGCCACCGGCCGTCCGGATCTGCTCGACCACCGCCGTGATCTGCTCCAGCGGGTGACCGCCACGCCGGAGCAGGTGGGCGAGCTCGGCGTCGCGGACGTCTTCCGCGCGGTAGACGCGGTAGCCCGTGGCCGCGTCGCGCGAAGGCGTCAGGATGCCGGCGTCCTCCCAGTTCCGCAGGGTCGCCGGCGTGACGCGCAGCCGGTGCGCGAGTTCGCCGATCGTCCGGGTGCCGGGGTCCGGCGCGGGTTCGCCGGGCAGGTCGCCGACCGCCCGCCGCACCGAGTCGAGGGTTTCGCGGTCGCGCAGCAGCTGCCCGTGGCCGCGGTCGATGACGAGCAGGGCGTCGTCGAGGTGGTCCTCGTGGACCGCGAGCATGACGCGGCCCGCCGTCGGGTGGCCGTAGCCCCTGATCAGGGCCAGGTAAGCGCGCAGCGCGGCCGCGTGCGCGGCGGTGTAGAGCCGGTAGCCGCTCGGGGTGCGGTCCGCGGGCGGCAGGAAGCCGTCCGCCTCGTAGTTGCGGACCGCCTGCGTGGACAGCCCGTGCTCCCGGGCGAGGTCGGCGGGTCTCATTGAGTTGAGACTTTACCGGGTTCTTCTTCGGTGGAGTCTCAACCGTTCTTTCAACGATACGGTTGAGTCTCATGAGTCAGGACATCCGAGACTTCGCCCCCGCCTCGTGCACCCTGCTGGGTTACGGCGAGCCGTCGCACCAGGAACCGGCGTTTCCCTTGCGGCGCAACGCACTCTTCGCCCGGCTGGCCGAACACGGCTTCCGGTCGATCGCCCTCGAGACCGACCGCGTGGCCGCCCTCACCGTCGACGCCTTCGTCCGCGACGGCGTCGGCACCCTCGACGCCGCGATGAAGGAAGGCTTCTCGCACACCTTCGGCGAGCTGGACGCCAACCGGCGCCTGGTCGCCTGGATGCGGGACCACAACGAGCACCTCCCGGCCGCGGACCGCCTGGCGTTCCACGGATTCGACGCGTCCACCGAGATGATGAGCGCGCCCAGCCCGCGGCGCTACCTCGAACACGCCCGCGACTACCTGGGCCTCGACGTCGACATCGCGACCCTGGCCGGAGACGACGAGCGGTGGAGCCGCACGGAGGCCGTCATGGACCCGGCGGCCTCGCCCGGCGCCACGCCGGAGGCCGACGCCCTGCGTGCGATCGCCGACGACCTGCTGACCACGCTCCACAGCCGCGCGCCGGAGCGGATCGCGGCGACGTCGCGCGCCGAGTGGGTCCGCGCCCGGACCTACCTGACCGCTGGGCTCGGCCTGCTGCGCTACCACAAGCAGGCGGCGATCGACGGCGCCGAACGGTATTCACGCCTCAGCGGCACCCGCGACGCGATCATGGCGCTCAACCTGCTCGACATCCGCGACCTCGAGGCCCGGCGCGGCCCGACGATGGTGTTCGCCCACAACGGCCACCTGCAGCGGAGCACGAGTACCTGGAGTTCGGCGCTGGCGAACCTGGTGTGGTCCGGCGCCGGTTCCATCGTGGGTTCGCTGCTGGGTGAGCAGTACGTCTTCATCGCCGGGAGCGTCGGACGCAGCGAGGCGCTCCGGCTCGGCGAGCCCGAGCCGGAGACCTACGAGGCCGCGCTGCAGGACCGCGTCGACGGCTGGGGCCTGGTCCGCGCGGTCGAGCCCGCCCGCACCCGCACCGACACCATCCCGGAGACGGGCTACTTCCCGCTCACCCCCGAGATCCTGGACGGCGCCGACGCGGTCCTGCACATCAGCGCAACGACCTGATTCGGGACGAGGGCCGCCCGATCAAGGCAGCGTCGATCCAGACCGTCGCCGCCACCGCCCCGAACACCGGCCCGGCGGCGGCGCCGACGTTCAGCGCCGCCGCCAGCGCAACTGATTCCCACGCCGAACAATCAGGGCCACCAAGGCCACAGCCATCCACACCGGCGCCACCACCGCTCCAAACACCGGCACCGACCTTCAACGCCACCGCCAGCGCAACTCGATTCCCACGCCGAAAAACCAGGGCCACCACCAAGGCCGCGGCCATCCAAACCGGCGCCACCACCGCACCCAGCACCGGCCCGACGGCGGCGCCGACGTTCAGCGCCGCTGCCGAAACCCGAGTCCCACGGCAAGAACGAGAGCCACCGCCACCAAGGCCACAGCCATCCACACCGGCGCCACCACCGCCCCGAACACCGACCCCGCGACGGCACCGACCTTCAACGCCGCCGCGACCTAAGTCCCACAGCAAGAACGAGAGCCACCGCCACCAAGGCCACAGCCAGCCACACCGGCGCCACCACCGCCCCGAGCACCGGCCCAGCGGCCGCGCCGACGTTCAGCGCCGCCGTCGCGTACGAGCCCGCCATCGTCGGCGCGCCCGGGGCCAGCCGCAGGATCCGCGCGATCACCGTGCCCCCGACGGCGAACGACAACGCGCCCTGGGGGAAGGCCAGGACGGGCAACGCGGCCGGGACCAGCGCCAGCACGACCCAGCCCGCGAGCAGCAGGAGCCCGCCGATCACGACGACCCGGCCGGGCCACCGGTCCGCGAGCCGGCCCGCCGCGCTCACCCCGGCGAAGCAGCCGACGCCGAAGAGCGCGAGGACCAGCGGCACCGGTGCGAGCCCGGCGGCCAGCGGTGCCAGGTAGGTGAAAACGCCGAACGTGGCCGCGTTGACCAGGGCGCCGAGCAGGAGCGTCCCGGCGAGCAGCGGACGTCGCAGCTCGGCGAGTTCGGTCCGCAGACCGAACGGCTTCGCGGTCACCGGAGGATCGGGAAGCCCCACGACCGCGGTCACGCACAGCAGCGCGACGGCCCAGAACGCCGCCCGCCAGCCGAACGCGGCGCCGAGCAGCGCGCCGCCGGGAATGCCGACGACGCAGGCGATGGTCGTGCCGCCGAGCAGCACGGCCAGCGCGCGGCCCGTCCGCTCCGGCGGCACGAGCTCGGCCGCGGCGGTCAGCGCGACGGCGAGGAACCCCGCGTAAGCCACCGCGGCCGGCAACCGCGTCACCAGCAACACCGCGAACGACTCGGTGAGGCCCCCGACGATGTGCATCACACCGAAGGCCGCGAGGAAGCACAACAACGCCGTGCGGCGCCGCCAAGACCGGGTCACAGCGGCCATCAGCGGCGCGCCGACGACCAGTCCGGCGGCGAACGCGGACGTCAGAAGTCCGGCCTGCGCCAGGGAAACCCCCAGCGAGCCGGCGATCTGGGGCACCAGCCCGGCGAGCATGAACTCGGACGTGCCCATGGCGAACACCGCCAGGGCGAGGAAAAAGACAGGAACGGGCACAGAAGGCTCCAGGGATCACGAGATCGGCAACGACTTCGTGGTCACCCGGGGACCCGGGCGCGTGGCCCGTGAAAGAGCGAGCTACCGGGCTGCCGGGACGACCGACAGCCCGGTCCTGGACGCTTCGGGGCTCGACACGCGTCCGACGATACCGTGGGTCACCGCGAAGGCGGGGGCTGCCCGCCGACCGCGGCCCACCACGCCACCAGCCGGTCGGCCATCCGGTCCGAATCCAGGGCCGCGGGATCGCTCAGCCCGAAGTGATCGGTGAGCTCGTACCAGAGGAACTCGCCGACCTCGGCGCGGCCGGCCCCGGCGGCCAGCCGCGACAGCAGCGGCGCGATCAAGCAGTCGTACTCGTCGTCCACTTCGTCCGCGACACCGATCGGATCCCACCGGTTCAGCAGGTATCGCACGTTGTCCTGGGCGTCCTCGGGCCGCACTCGCCTGGGGGTCAACGGAAACTCGCCCGGTAGGCGTGCGGGCTCGTCCCGACGATCCGCTTGAACCGCTCCCGGAACGCCGTGGGTGATCCGAACCCGGCCTCGCCGGCGATGCGGTCCACCGGGTACGCCGTCGCCTCCAGCAGGTGCTGGGCCCGCCGGACCCGGACCCGCAGCAGCCACTGCAGCGGCGTCGTCCCGGTCTGCTCGCGGAAGCGGCGGTTGAGCGTCCGGGTGCTCATCCCGGCGTACGCGGCGACGTCCTCGAGCGTCAGCTCCTTCGCGCAGTTCTCCTCCATCCACGTCAGCACCGGCTCCAGCACCGAGCCGCGCGGGGTCGGGGGCTGGTCGTGGACGATGAACTGGGCCTGGCCGCCTTCGCGCTCCAGCGGCATGACCGACAGCCGGGCCGCGTCGGCCGCCACCGCGGAACCGTGGTCGCGGCGGATCAGGTACAGGCACAGGTCGAGGCCGGCCGCCGCGCCCGCCGACGTCAGGAACTGGCCGTTGTCGACGTAGAGGACGTCCGGGTCGACGTCGATCGCGGGGTGCCGCCGGGCCAGCTCCGCCGCGCCGGCCCAGTGCGTGGTCGCGCGGAGGCCGTCGAGCAGCCCGGTCTCGGCGAGGATGAACGCGCCCGAGCAGATCGACGCGATCCGCACGCCCCTCGCGGCGGCCCGGCGCAGCGCGTCGAGGACCTCGACGGGCACCGGTGGGTTCGTGTCGCGGCCCGGCACGATGATCGTGTCCGCGTCGTCGAGACCACCGAGGCCGAACGGCGGCCGCAACGTGAACGCGCCGGTGTCGATCTCGGGACTCGCGCCGCAGATCCGGACCTCGTACCCGGGACGTCCGCTCGGCAGCAGCGTCCGGGAGAACACCTCGATCGGGGTCGCCAGGTCGAAGGGCACGACCCGGTCCAGCGCGAGGACGGCCACGATGTGCATGCCACCACGATAGGCCCGGCCTACCCGGCCGTCGGCGGCTCCGGGCGGAGGCTGCGCAGCATCAGGTTGGCGAAGTGCTCCCCCACCTGCTCGCCGGACAGCTCGCCGTCGGCGTGGTACCACATGTGGAGCCGGTGGATCGCGCCGTAGTGGTAGTTGATCACCAGGTCGGCGGGGACGTCGACGCGGAAGACGCCCGAACGCTGGCCTTCCTCGACGAGGTCGCGCACCCGCTCGTGGTAACGCCGGCGTTCGGCACGCACCTGGACCTGTTTGGACTTTTCGAGCAGCGGGAACGACTGGAAGAACACGGTCGCCGCGTCGAGGTCCGCAATGGACGTCACCACGACGTCGGCGATGATGGCGTGCAACCGTTCCGGCAGCGGCAGGTCCGATTCGGCGATGGTCCGCATCCGCTGGGTCTGCATCCGCAGCATCGCGGTGTAGATCTCCAGGAGCAGGTCCTCCTTGGACTCGAAATAGTGGTACAGGCCACCTTTGGTGACGCCGGCCGTCTCGACGATCTCGCGGACCGTCGTGGCCCCGAACCCCTTCTCGGCGAACAACCGCACCGCGGCCCGCACGACCTTTTCCCTGACCGCCATGTCTTCACCTTAAGTGAGGGGTGGGCCGGCTCGCGCGGCGCCGCGCGCCGGCCCACGTCTTCTCACTTCCCCAGCAGGTTCACCTGGTCGGGGGTGGCGCGTTCGCCGCTGTACGGCGTGATCGCGCCGGTACCCCGGTCGGTGACCGCCGGTGGCTGGATCACCGTCGTGGTCGTGTCCGGGTTGATCTTGAACACGTACCCGCCGGTGTAACCCGAGTGCGAGTCCTTCGAGAATCCGAACGGCGTCAGGCCCGGTCCTTTGAGGGAACCGGAACTCATGGCTTCGACGATCTTCTGCCGCGTCGGGTCGGGCCCGGAGGCCTTGAGCGCCTGCGCGAACGTGTAGGCCAGCACCATGCCGTAGAACAGCGTGTTGGTGAGCTGCTCCTTGGGGATGTACTTGTCGTGGATGCCCTTGAAGTAGGCGACCCACGGGTCGGACGTCTGCGCGACGTCAGGCAGGTAGCCGGTGCCGATCAGCCCGTTGAGCAGCTGCGCGCTCGACACGCTCGCGCCGCCGCGCTTGGCGAAGTCCTGCAGCAGCCCGGAAAGCGTCGCCGGGTCGGCGCCGATGCTGCTGACGACGAACTGCGGCTTGTAGCCGATCTTCGCCGCGGCCAGGATGGACAGCGCGGTGAACGCCGGGATGCACTCGCACACCACGACCTCCGCGCCGGCCGCCTTGAGCGCGGACAGCTGCGGCGTGACGTCGGTGTTGGCGCTGTCGTAGCCCTGCTTGGCCACCGTCTGGTCCTTGACGAACTGGTCGAGCCCGGCCTGGGTGTCCCGGCCGACGTCGTCGTTCTGGGTGAAGTACCCGACCTTCTTGCCCGCGAAGTTGTCCTTGATGTACTTGCCCTGGATCTTGCCCTCACGCGTGTAGTCCAGTTGGTACCCGAAGGTCATCGGCGCCTTCTGCGGGTTGTCCCAGGCGAGCGCGCCTGACGACACCAGCAGGTCCGGCACTCCTTCGGTGTTCAGGTAGTCGACCACTTTGGAGTGCGTCGGCGTGCCGAGCCCGCCGACGATCGCGAACACCTTGTCCTGCAGCACGAGCTTCTTGACGACCTCGACGGTCTTCGTCGGGTTGTAGCCGTCGTCCTCGACGCGATAGTCGATCTTGCGGCCGTTGATCCCGCCGCCGTCGTTGATCGCCTGGAACACCGCGCGAGCGCCGACGGAGATCTTGCTGTACCCGGGCGCGGCCGGGCCGGTGAGCGGCTGGTGGGTGCCGATCACGACGGAGTCCTTGGTGACGCCGACGGCCGAGTCCGCGGCCTGCGTGCCACTGGTGTCGGACTCCCCCGCACCGCCGCACGCACTCAGCGCCAAGGCCAGGACCGCGATTCCCGCGACGGTTCTACTGCTTCTCATGGGTCTCCTTCTGCTCGGCGGATCGACGGAGAAGTCCTCGTAGCCGCTGGAAGCCGCCCTGGATGCCGCGCGGGAAGGCGAGCACGACGACGATGAGGATCACGCCGTACACCGCGAGGGGGAGGTTGTTGGCGACGTCGGTGTTCAGGTGCAGGGCGTCGGCGAGGTCCTCCGACCACGCCTGGAAGTAGACGAGCGCGATCGCGCCCCACAGCGCGCCCCAGAGCGACCCGAGCCCGCCGAGCACCACGGCGGCCAGCAGGCTCAGCGACAGCGCGGGCGTGAACGAACCGGGCGCGGCGGTGCCGAGCAGGTACGCCTGCAGGCCACCGGCGAGCCCGCCGCACACCGCGCTGACGAGGAACGCCAGGATCTTCGTGCGCCCGACGTGGATCCCGCTCAGCGCGGCGGCGACCTCGTCGTCGCGGACGGCGCGGAAGGTCCGGCCGAGCTTGCCGCGCACGATGTTCACCACGAACACCAGCGCGACGAGCACGCTGAGCCAGACGATCCAGGTCTGCCACCGCAGTTCCGGGACCACGCCGGCCAGGCCGGCCGGTCTGCTGTGGACGGTGAAGTTCAGCCCGTTGCTGCCGCCCAGGAAGTCCTGGAACCGGCGGGTCAGCGCGGGCAGGCCGACGGCCAGCGCGAGCGTCGCCCCGGCCAGGTACGGCCCGCGCAGCCGGGCGGCGGCGGCCCCGGCCAGCAAGCCGCCGAGACCGCCGGCGGCCGCGGCGAGCAGGAGGTCGGCCCACAGCGGGAACGTCGGGACGCGGCGCACCAGCAGCGCGACGGTGTACGCGCCGATGAACATGAACGCGCCGTGGCCCAGGGAAACCTGCCCGGTGAGTCCGGTCAGCAGGGTCAGCCCGGCCACCGCGATCAGGTAGTAGCCGACGGTCGCGATCCGCAGGTTGGTGAACTCGTCGGTGACCAGGGTGAGCAGCACGACGACGGCCAGCGCGCCCAGCGCGGCCAGGATGTGCAGGACCAGGGGCGGCAGCCGGCGCTTCCCCGTACTGGCGGGCGAACCGGCCGGGGCCTCCGGGAGACTCGTGCGCACGCTCACACCCGCCTCGCCTTCGCCCGGCCGAACAACCCGGCGGGCCGCAGCGTCAGCACGATCACCAGGATCACCAGCGCGGCGATCGTCACCGTCTCCGGTCCGAAGTAGCCGGACACATAGGACAGTCCGACGCCGAGCAGGAATCCACCGGCGATGGTGCCCAGCGGGTTGTCGAGCCCGCCGAGCACGGCCGCGGTGAGCGCGTAGACGAAGACGCCGTCCAGCACGTTCGGGAAGAGGAACGGCGGGGTGGCCAGCAGTCCGGCCAGCGACCCGACGGCCGCCGCCATCCCCCAGCCGACGGTGAGCATCAGCCCGACCCGCACGCCGAGGGTGCGCGCGACGTCCGGGGCGAACGCGGCCGCCCGCATCCGCAGGCCGAGCGGGGTGTACTTGAACACCACCAGCACGAGCGCGGCGATCGCGAGCACCACCAGCACCACGAACAGGTCGTTGGCGGAGAACCGGCCGACGAAGTCGAAGGCATACGGGTACGCCAGCGGTTCGTTGGACCAGATCATCCCGGCGACCGCCTGCAGCACCAGCAGCAGCCCGAGGGTGACGATGATCGAGCTGAGCTCGGAGCGGTGGCGCAGCGGGCGGATCAGCAGCCGTTCGGTCACCACGCCCAGCAGCGTCCCGGCGACGATCGCGACGGCGAAGCCGAGCCAGTAGCTGCCGGTCCCCTTGGTCACCGAGTACGCGAGGTACGTCGAGATCAGGGCGAGCGCGGGCTGCGCGAAGTTCACCACCCGGGTGGCCCGGTAGATGATGACCAGCGCGAGCCCGAGGGCCGCGTAGACCGCACCGGCGGAGATCCCGCCGAGGGTCAGGTCGAGGAATTCCTGCATACCGGACCGTTCACCTCCCGTTTGATCAGCGTCAGAAGCCGAGATAGGCGTGGCGGAGGCCGTCGTCGGCCAGCAGTTCCGCCGCGGTGTCGACCGCCACCACGCTGCCGAGCGCGAGGACGTACCCGTTGTCCGCGATGGACAGTGCACTGTGGGCGTTCTGCTCGACGAGCACCACGGTGAGCCCGGTCGAGGCCCGCAGGTCGCGCAGGATCCGCATAATGCGCGCGGTGATCAGCGGTGCGAGCCCGAGCGACGGCTCGTCCAGCAGCAGCAGCTCGGGACGGCTCATCAGGGCCCGGCCGATGGCCAGCATCTGCCGCTCGCCCCCGGAGAGCGTCGCGGCGAGTTTGGCCGAACGTTCCTCCAGCGGCGGGAAAAGCTCGTACACCTCGCGTTTCGCGGCGGCGCGGTCGGCGCGGTCACGCCGCCACAGCGCGCCGAGGCGGAGGTTCTCCTCGACGGTCAGCTCGGTGATCACCCCGCCGCCTTCGGGTACGTGCGCGACACCGCCGCGGGCGATGCGGTCGGGCGCCCGGCCGGTCAGTTCCGTGCCGTCCCAGGTGATCCGGCCCTCGCGAGCCGGGTGCAGGCCGCTGATCGTGCGCAGCAGGGTGGTCTTGCCGGCGCCGTTCGCGCCGAGCACGGCGGTGATGCCCCCGCGGTCGACGGTCAGGCTGACGCCGTCGAGCGCGCGGACGGCGCCGTAGGCCACGGAAAGCCCTTCGATCTCAAGCACCGATCGCCTCCTCGGCGGGGAGCGCGTCGACGTCGAGCACCGGACGGCGCCTCGGCCGGATCGCGGGAGCACGTCCCGGCCACCCGGGGTCGGCCAGGCCGGCGGCCAGGCCGTCGAGCACCCGGCAGCGCCCCGGCCGGACTGCGTTGTGCGCCAAGGAAAAGTCCTTCACCTCAAGCACCGGGCGCCTCCTCGGCGGGGTCACCGAGGTAGGCCTCGGCCACGCGGGGGTCGGCCTGGATCTCGGCCGGGCTGCCCGCGGCGATCACCTCGCCGAAGTTCAGCACCACGACGCGGTCGCAGACCTGCATCACCAGGTCCATGTGGTGCTCGACCAGCACCACCGCCATGTGCCGCCGCAGCGACAGGATCAGCGTCGAGAGCTCGATCAGCTCGGCGGCCGAAAGCCCGCTCGCGGGTTCGTCGAGCAGCAGCAGATCGGGCTCGGCGACCAGCGCCCTGGCCAGCGCGACACGTTTGCGCACGCCGTAGGGCAGCACGCCGGGCAGGCGGCCGGCGAGGTCGGCGATGCCCAGCTCCGCCAGGGTCGCCCGGGCCCGGTGGGCGAGGTCGGCCTCGTCGCGGGCCGAGCGGCCGGCTCCGGCGAGCGCCGGGAGCACGCCGGAGCGAGCGTGGCGGCCCGCGCCGGCCATCACGTTCTCCAGCACGGTCAGCCCGGCGAAGAGGCCGAGTCCCTGCAGCGTCCGGACGATCCCGAGCCCGGCGAGCTGCTCGGGGCGGTGGCGGACCAGCGGCGCCCCGCGCCACAGGACGCGCCCGGACTGGGGGCGGACGAACCCGCAGACGACGTTGAACAGCGTCGTCTTCCCGGCGCCGTTCGGGCCGATGACGCCGACGACCGTGCCCTCGTCGACGCTCAGCCGGACGTCGCGCAACGCGGTGAGACCACCGAAACGCACGGTGAGGCCGTCGACCACGAGCAGGCCCTCGCCGGGAAGTGTCATCGATGACCCCTCAAGTTCTCACCATGTGGACCAGTCCGTACCGCGCGGTCGGTATGAAGAGGGTGGTGCGCGGGGCCAGCCGTGTCAAGGTGCGAACCGGCACCATCCGGATCTTCCGGGCCGGTCCGAAAATTTCGCGAAGGCGCCCCGCCGGGGCAAGCGCTGACGTCCGCGAAACGGCCGAAGGCGGGTGCGCAGAGTGCGCACCCGCCTTCGGCCGTTCGTACCCCTGGGCTCAGCCCCGGATCAGCCGCTGCTGGACTGCGGCGCGATCATCTCCGAGGCGTCGATCTTCGTCTGGATGATGCCCAGCTGCTGCAGCAGGTCCGGCACCCGCTGGATGCGGCGGGCGTCCAACGTGGACCCGAACGCGGGCATCACCATCAGGCTCGCGATGTCCTGGTCGACGCGGGCGTTGCGCACGACCAGCGGCTCGATCCGGCCGCGGTCCGCCGAGTCGCGGGTGGCGGCGAGCATCGCGCGCTGGAACGCCGCCATCGTCTTGGGGTGGTCCTTGACCCACTTGCCGGTGGCGCCGAACCCGGTCAGGGGGAACGCCTGACTGCTCCCGCTGGCGGCGTCGACGACCGGGTACGCCCCGGCCAGCTTGGCGGACTGGGTGAGAAAGGGCTCCGGCTGGTACGCGGCGTCGACCTTGCCCTGCGCCAGGGCGGCCCCCATCTCCGGCAACGGCATCGGGACCCACTGCACCTTGGTGTAGTCGACGCCGTGGTCGCGCATCACCGAGCGGGTCAGGATGTCCGAAGCGGCGTTCTTCGAGCTGATCGCGATCCGCTTGCCTCCCAGGTCGTTCACGGTCTTGACCAGCGAGTTCGGCACGGTGACAACCTCGTTGCTGCCCGGGCTCGCCGAAGTCGCGTCGGCCACCAGCTGGACGTCGGCGGTGCCACTGCTCTTGGCCAGGAAGAACAGCGTGTACGTCGACAGCGCGATGTCGTCCTGCCCCTTGGTCATGCGGGTCAGCGACTCCTGCCCGCTGGCGGCGACGTCGGTCTGCACGTCGAGCCCTTCAGCCTTGAAGTAGCCACCCTGCTGGGCGAGCCACAGGGTCGCGAGGTCGACAGCGGTGAAGATGGCGACCCGGATGGCCGGCTTCTCGACGTTTCCCCCCGCGGAACCGCTTCCTCCGGCCTGGTTGCACCCGGCCAGCAACAGCGTGGCGGAAAAGAGCACGGCGGATCGCCGTAGAAAGGCGCGTCGGAACATGACACTCCCGGAAAACACTGGACAGATCAGGGAAACCGGCCGGTATGGCCGAGATCTGCGGGACTGTAGATGACGCTTTCCGGAGTCGCAAATGTGTTGCCCACAAAGGAGAACACGTTATTTCAGGAAAAGATCCACCGGACACCGTTCAGGGCGGGGAACGCAAGCAACCCACCGGTACACAGCCCTGGAAATGAGCAACGGCAAATTGCAGAAGGGTTTTTACCGTCGAGGACGATCCCGATGCGCGCGCGGTCCGTCATCGGCGAACTCGCGGCTGACGCAGTCGCCGCGTCCACCGGGCGACCAGCCGGGCGAGGCGCTCCTCGGCCAGGCGGCGGTCCCGCTCGCTCTGGTGGGTGACGGTCGACAGCTGGCTGATCGGGATCATGACGGCTCCTCGTGTCGGGGGTGTTTCCGACAGGACGACGCCGCGGTCCGCCCGGATCGACAGGTCGCCGGAAAAACTTCCGGGAGCCTGTCGATTCCGGCCCGCGGCGGCGTCGGGTGGGTGAGAAGCTGCACCGGACGACCAGGAGGAGCCTTGCGGTACATGCTGATGATCTGCGACGACGGCGCGGAGCTGTTCAGCCCGCCCGAGATCGACGCCCTGCCCGAGTTCGTCGCCTGGCTGCGCGACGTCGAAGCGCGCGGCGCCACCCACGCCGGGACCCTGCTGCGGCCGCCCGCCGAAGCCGTCACCGTGCGGGTGCGCGACGGGCAGCGGCTGACGTCGGACGGCCCGTTCGCCGAGACGAAGGAATGGGTCGCCGGCTGCGAGGTCGTCGAGTGCGCGGACCTCGACGAGGCCATCGCGATCGCGGCCGCACACCCGTCCGCCGGGCGGTTCCCCATCGAGATCCGGCCGTTCTGGGAGGAGTGAGTCATGAAGTTCCTGATGTGGGTGTGCGTCGACCCCGAGCTCGTCGGCACCGCGGAAGACGCCCCGGACGACTGGGTCGCCTTGGCCGGAAGCCGCCGTCTCGAAGGCAGCCGGCTGCGGCCGGTCAGCGACGCGACGACGGTGTGGCCGCGTGACGGCGGCACGTTCGTCTCGGACGGCCCGTTCGCCGAGACGAAGGAGCAGATCGCCGGGTACGACATCCTCGAGTGCGCCGACCTGGCCGAGGCGATCGACGTCGCCGCGGCGCACCCGGTCGCGAAGTTCGGGGCGATCGAACTGCGGCCCGTGTGGGAGTAGCCGAAGCGGTCGACGAGGCGTTCCGCACCGAGTGGGGCCGTGTCGTCGCCACCCTGATCCGGGTCACCGGCGACTGGGACCTGGCCGAGGAGTGCGCCCAGGAGGCGTTCGCCAAGGCGCTGGCCACCTGGCCCCGGGACGGCGTGCCGCGCCGTCCCGGGGCGTGGCTGACGACCACCGCCCGCAACCGGGCCCTCGACAAGCTGCGGCGCGGCGCCGCGGAGGCGAACCGGCTGCGTGACCTGGCCGTCACGACGCCGGACGACGAGCCGGCACCGGAACCCGACGACGTCCCCGACGACCGGCTGCGGCTGATGTTCACCTGCTGCCACCCGGCGCTGCCGCTGGAGGCGCAGGTGGCGCTGACGCTGCGGACGCTCGCCGGGCTGACCACCCCGGAGATCGCCCGCGCGTTCCTGGTGCCCGAACCGACGATGGCGCAGCGGATCGTGCGGGCCAAGCGCAAGATCCGCAATGCCCGCATCCCTTACCGCGTCCCGCCCGCCGAGCTGCTGCCCGAGCGGACGTCGGGCGTGCTCGGCGTGCTCTACCTGCTGTTCAACGAGGGCTACTCGGCCAGCGCGGGCGCCGACCTGGTCCGCCAAGCGCTGACGGCCGAGGCGATCCGGCTCGCGCGTGTCGTCGTCCGGCTGCTGCCGGACGCGCCGGAAGCGGGCGGCCTGCTGGCCCTGATGCTGTTCCACGACGCGCGCCGCGCGACCCGCACCGACGACGCCGGTGACCTCGTCACCCTCGCCGACCAGGACCGCACCCGCTGGGACCGCGCGTCGATCGACGAGGGGGTCGGCGTCCTGGACGCCGCGCTCGCGCTCGGCAGGCCCGGCCCGTACCAGCTCCAGGCGGCGATCGCCGCGTGCCACGCGACAGCGAAACGCGCCGAGGAGACGGACTGGGCCCGGATCGCCCGGCTGTACGAGCTGGTCGCGCGCCTGAACCCGTCGCCGGTGGTCGAGCTGAACCGCGCGGTCGCGGTGGCGATGGCCGAAGGCCCGTCGGCCGGCTTGGCGCTGGCCGACGCCCTCGCGGAGCGCGGTGACCTGGCGGGCTACCACCTGCTGCCGGCCACCCGGGCCGACTTCCTGCGCCGCCTCGACCGGGCCGAAGAGGCGGTGGCGGCGTACCGGGAGGCGCTGGAACTCGCGCCGACCGACGCGGAGCGTCGTTATCTGTCGCGGCGAATCGGCGAACTCCAGTAACAAACCACCCCGCCGGGGAGACTCTGGCCGCGAATCGTGACGCGGAAGAGGGTGGGAACGATGACCGATTCCTGGAAGTACCGGCCGCCGCTGCTGTCGCCCCGGTTCGCCCACGAGGTGGCGCGCGCCGGCGACGACCTCTTCGTCATCGGCGGGACCGACGGGACCACCGCCCACGGCTCGGTGGAGACCCGCAAGGTGACGGGCAGCGGCGAGTGGCGCCACGCCAGCCCGATGCCCGTCCCGCGCGCCGCTCTCGCCGTCGGCGTGGCCGGCGGGAAGGTCTACGCCGCCGGCGGCACCGTCGGCGAGAGCGCCAGCGACGTCGTCGACCGCTACGACCCGCTGCTCGACGAGTGGAGCCCGGCGCCGCCCCTGCCCGCCCCGCTCGTCTCGGCGTCGGCCGCCGGTCTCGGCGGAAAGCTCTACGTCGCGGGCGGTAACGGCGCCGACGACCACGCCACGGACGCGGTGCTCGGCTACGACCCGGAGGAGAAGCGCTGGGACCCGGTGGCCCCGATGCGCACCCCGCGAGCCCGGTTCCGGCTGCTGGCGACGGAAACCCACCTGTACGCCATCGGCGGGCTCTCCGGCGGGCCGCGGGACGTGCTCGACGCGGTGGAGCGGTATTCCCCCGAGACGGACACCTGGGAACCCGTGGCCCCGATGCACAAACGGCGCGCGCTTCCCGGCGTGGCGCTGCTCGGCGACCGGATCGTGGTCGTCGGCGGCGCGCCGGCGGCCGAGGACCCGGGCGCGCGCGACCGCACGACCGAGGTCCTCGACCTGGGCACGGGAGCGTGGCACCTGCTCGGCACCCTGCTCCCCCACGGCCGGTCGTCGGTGGCCTGCGTCGCCGGCCCGCCGCACCGGGTCCTGGCGATCGGCGGCCGCGCGAACCTCTTCGGCCGTCAGGCCACGGTGTCCGACGTGCTCTCGCTGAAGGTGCCCTGACTCAGCAGAACCAGCCGGACTGGACCCAGCCCCTCTTGTTGACGTTCCCCATGGCGTACCCCTCGGCCCAGTCGCCGCTGGGCGAGTACCGCGACAGCTCGAAGTGGTCGCCGCGGTAGAGCGTGCCGACGATGACGCCGGCGGGCTGCGTCCGGACGTAGAGGTCCGTGGCGCAGATTTCCTTGACGGTCCCCGCCGAGGCGGCGGGGGCGAGCGTGATCGCCGCGGACACGGCGAGTACCGCGGCGGCGATGCGTGCCTTGGTCATGTCTTCCTCCCGGTCAGTCGAGGGAAAAGCAGCTGCGGAGCAGGAAGCCCCACTTGCTCGCGCCGTGCCAGAAGACGTCGGCCGAGTAGTGGTCCGACGTGATGTACCGGACGCCGATGTAGTTGCCCTGCACGAGCGTGTCGATCGGGTCGGAGTGCCCCTGCCCGGCGGTGTAGTTGCCGAAGAGCGTGGCGGTCGAGCAGGTGATGTGCGCGGCCCGGGTCGGCACCCACGGATCATCGATCGTGCCGGATCCACTTTGGACGGTCGCGGCCCCGGCGGGCGCGACGGTGAGCCCGCCCACCGCGACGGCCAACACCGCGGCCGCGCAGGCGCGTTTGACGCTGGTCAACGTCATCATGGTCCTTTCCTCAGCGGTTTCTCCGCTTCCCGGAAAAGAAGTACCGAGTTTTTTTGACCGGCGGAAGAGCGCGTCGTGACCAGGCGTGCACGGTTCGTGTCCTCTTGTGCAGCCGCCCAGGTCGGACGGCTCGACTTCGCCCATCGCCGAGCAGTCCGTCGAGGGCGCGCGGACGCGAGCTTGGGAACGGCTGTTCACCGGTTACCGCGCGGCCGCGGACGCCGCCGTCGCGCTTGTTCGGCGCAGGGATCGTGACGCCGCCCCGCGACTACCTCCTGCCGTCGTCTTCGAGGACGCCGTGGCCTGGCGACGCGCTGCGGCGGTTCTTCCACGACCACGGGCGGCGCGCGGAGCGGCTGGAACTCGCGCCGATCGTGCTGCGCGCGGCGCAGGACCACGGCGCCCGGCCCGCCGAAGCGCTGGTGCACCTGTCGATCGGCGGTGCGTACTTCCGCGAGGGCCGGCACGAGGAGGGCATCCGGCACTCGGCCAAGGCGGTGCCGGCCGGCCGCGCCTGCGGGTGGCGCGAGCGCGAGGCGACGGCCGTCGCGCACCTCGGGTCGATGCTCGACTGGACGGGCCGGCTGCCGGAGGCCGTCGAACACAGCCGTCGGGCGATCCAGCGCTGTCGGGCACGCGACCGGAGCCGCATTCGCCGACCGGTTCCTCGACGGGTTTGCCGCGCGGGCCACGGGTTGAGCCGAGCGCCGCAGGGCTGACCGGCCGCGCCACCCGCGCGGCGGCGGAAGCCGAGCACACCGCGAGGCCGACCGGCCCACGCCAGAGGCTGACCGAACTGTGCCGGCGGCCAAGCCACCCACGCCGCGGGGTGAACCGAGCGCCGCTGGGCTGAACGGCCGCGCCGGCAGCTGACCGCCACCGCTAAGCCAGGCTCGCCGCAGGCTAAACCACCCGCGCCGCCGGCCGAGCCGAGCACACCGCGGGCAGCGCGGCCGCGCCAACAACTGACCGAGCGGCAGCACCAGCCCAGACCACCCGCGTGGCGCGCTGAACCGAGTGCGCCGCAGCTGAGCCGAGCACGCCGTGGTCCGAAGAATCACCCGCGCCGCCAGCTGAACCGGGCACGCCGCAGGCAGAGCGGCCGCACCGACAACTGCCAAGCCACCCGTGCGGCGGGCTGAACCGGAAGCGTAACGAGACAAGCCGCACCACCCGCCGAACCGAACACCCGCGTCACGAGCCACCGGCCAAACAACCCACGCCACCCGGCTGAAGCCGAGCGTGGGTGTTACGTCACCCGGCGTGGCGCGACATACTGAAGGCATGCCCCGTCCCAAGCACGTCCCCGCGAGCGATCTTCGGCTCCCGGACGCACTGGAGCCGGGGCGGCCGAAAGGCGACCAGCTCCGCGAGATCATCGAAAGCGTCGCCACCGAGGCGGGGCCGGGGCGGCTGATGCCGTCCGAGCGGTTCCTCGCCGAGCACTTCCAGGTGGCCCGCGGCACCGTGCGGCAGGAGATCAATCGCCTGGTCGCCGACGGTGTGCTCTACCGCCAGCACGGCACCGCGACCTTCACCGCGCAGCGGCAGGCGGCGCACATCGACATGCTGACGTCGTTCACCGAGGACATGCAGGCCCGGGGCGTCGTCCCCAAGACGAAGGTGCTGCACGCCGAGGTGGAGAGCGCGGGCCCGCGCATCGCCGGGCGGCTGAACGTGCCGCCGGGGGCGCGGGTGTTCCGGCTGGAGCGGCTGCGCTACGTGGAGGACGAGCCGTTCGCGGTCGAACGCACCAACCTGTCGGTCGACCGGTTCCCGGACATCGAGCTGTTCGACTGGGAGACCCAGTCCCTGCACCGCACGCTCGAGGAACGCTGGGGCGTCCGGGCGGACTGGAACGACACGGCGATCTCCGCGGCCCTGCCCACCAGCCACGACGCCGGGTTGCTGGGCATCGAGGCCACCCAGCCGTGCCTGATCATCCAGGGCACGCTGCACGACCAGAGCGGCGGCGTGATCGAAGCGGGCCGCTCGCTGTACCGCGCCGACCGCTACACGGTCTTCACCCAGGCCCGGCGCAACGGCAGCTAGGCGTGGTGGCTCCGGAGCAGCTTCAGGCCGTGCTCCACCAGCGCGTCGGCCGCGTCCGGGGCGAACAGGGTCACGTACGACTCGTAGATGCCGTCCCGGTGCCCGGCCGCGTCCGGCAGGTAGCCCAGGTAACCGTCCGTGTAGCCGATCACCCGGGTGTGGCGGAACGGGCTGCCGCGGCGGATGCGCAGGCCCAGGGACGCGAACAGCTCGAACGGCGTGTGCAGCCAGGCGATCTCCCCCAGTGACACGACGCTGACCGGCACCTCCGCGCAGCCCGTCGGGCGGTCGGTGGCCGCCATCGCGGCGAGCATCGCGCACCCTTCGTAGCGGGTCTGGGCGATCCGGACGGCCGGGTGGTCCTCGCCGTGCCGGGCGAGTTCGCGCCGCCACTCGCCTTCGGCCGCCCGGCGCAGTTCCAGACTGTCCTCTATGGACGGTACGTCGCGGTAGGGCAGGTGCAGCGACGAGCGGGTCAGCCGGACCGGGCCGGTGGCCGCCGACGAGGACGCCGCCGCCAGGGCCTGGGCGATCGACGTCGCGAGGTGGCCGCCCAGGGTGGCGACCTCGTCGTGGTCACGGCCGCGCCGGACGAACCGGGAGCTCGCGTCACCCGCCGCGCCCTGCAGGAACGCCGCGACCGGACGGCCGATCAGCGCCGCCAGCTCGCGGCGGGTCGCGCCCGGCCAGTCCGCGGACCAGGTCAGGTTGTCCGGGCCCAGCACCGTGGGGTGGCTGGCGTAGTCGAACAGCAACGCGGCCGGGGTGTCGTCGTCACGCCGGAGCTCGAGCACGCCGAACGACGTGTCGTGCGGGCCGTCGGGGTCGTAGCGGTTGCTGCCGACGGCCTCGGACTCCCCCGCGTGCCAGCGGGCCCGGACGCGTCTTCGGCAGGCGCGCAGCAGGGCCGCGGCGCCGGTGATCTTCTCCGTCATGTGGTCGACCAGGCCGTTGTCCCGCTGCCCCGGCAGCCCGGGGTGCAGCTGGCCGGTCCAGCCTTCGGGCCCGGAATGGGTGTGCGACGCGCAGACGAGCACGCGCTGCGGGGCGATGCCGACGGCCTCGGCGACGGCGCCGGCCAGCGTTCGGGTGAGCCCGGCGTCCACGGCCAGCGCGTCCAGCGCCACCCACAGCACCCCGGGGTCGTCTTCGGTGGACAGCCAGATCAGCGACGCCTCGAGGTCGTCGTGGGTGCCGGTCGCGACGCCGTGGCGGGCGAGGTAGCCGCCGAGCGGGTGCCCGGGACCCGGCGTGATCCGCACGTCCTGCGCGGCGAGCAGGAGCGAGGCGGTCACCAGGTGGACTCCAGGACGTCGACGACGCCGTCGCGGCCGGCGGCGCGTGCCACCCCGGCCAGCTCGGTCACGTCGCCGGTGGTGTGCAGCAGGACCTCCAGCAGCATCGGCAGGTTCAGCCCGGACACCAGCTCGATGCGGGCCGGTCCCCGCGCGGCGAGCACGCGGACGGCGTTGAACGGCGAGCCGCCGTGCAGGTCGGCCAGCACGAGCAGCTCGGCGGCGTCGCCGGCCAGCGCGTCCAGCCGGGCGCCGAAGTCCTCCGGGCGGTCGCTCGGGTTCAGCTCGCAGACCTGCAGCCGCGACTGCGGGCCGAGGATCATCTCGGCCGCCTCGCCGACACCCGAAGGCAGGCTGCCGTGCCCCGCGAGAATGATCGGGATCGACATGACGGGCTCCTAACTCTTCGCCGGCCCGGCGGGTGCGAACCAGCCGAGCCACCCCAGTGCGACGCCGACGACCATGACGACCGCGATGATCCAGATCGGCCGCATCCGCGCCTTCGCCGCGAGCAGGTACACCCCCGCCGTCACCAGCACCGGCAGCAGGAACGGCACCAGCTCGTCGAGCCGGTCCTGGATCGCCACCGCCTGCGTCACTGCCTGTCCCTGGACGGTGGTGGTCTGCCGGTAGGTCAGCGTGGTGACAACCTTGACGATCGACGGGATGAAGCCGCCGAGCACCACGAACCCGAGCACCGTCGCACCCTGCGCGACGCGGGCCAGCGCGCCGGCCGCGAGGTGCCCGGCCAGCCGTTTCCCTTCACGGTACGCGAACCCGAACTGCCACCGCCGGATGAGCGCGTAGGGCACCAGCACCATGACGGCGGCGAACACCGGGCCGAGCCAGTTGCCCTGCAGCGCCCACGACGCGCCCATGGTGAAGATGATGCTGTTGTACATCGCGAAAACAAGGGTGTCGCCGATGCCCGCGAGCGGGCCCATCAGGGCGACCTTCGTGCCGGCGGCCGACGTCGGGGTGCCCGCTTCTTCCAGGGCGACGGCGGAGCCCAGGATCAGGGGCCCGCCGACGAGCACGGAGGTGTTGAAGAACTGCATGTGCCGCTGCAGCCCGGCGGCGTAGTCGGCCTTGTCCGGGTAGAGCCGGCGCAGCACCGGTTCCATCGAGTACGCGAACCCGAGCGCCTGCATCCGCTCGTAGTTCCACGAGATCTGGCTCGACCAGAAGTACCGGCGGTAGGCGCGGCGCAGGTCCTGCTTCGTCAGCCGGTGGTCCACAGTGGACTCTTCGTCCGCCGGAGCGGCCTCCGGCACGACCGCCGGTTCCTCGCGCTTGAACGTCACGAACAGCATCGCCACCGCGACGCCGACCAGCGCGACGCCCAGCACCGGCAGGTGCAGGTAGGCGAACCCGACGAACCCGATGAGCAGCAGGTACCAGTACTTCCGCAGCTCCATCATGCCGAGCAGCAGCGCGAACCCGACCGCGGGCAGCAGCGAACCGGCCAGCGTCATGCCGTTCACGAACCCGGTGGGGATGTTCGCCGTGATGTCCTTGACCAGCCCGCCGGACGCGGCGAGCGCGGCGAGGAACGTCGGGATCGCGCGCACCGCGACCCACGGGATGAGGCTGCCCCAGTGGATCATCGCCATCCCGCGCGCGTTGCCGTCGGCGGCGTAGGAGTCGGCGCGGTGCACCAGGCCGGTCGTCACCATCTTGCCGACCGGGTCCAGCGCGGACAGCAGGACCGCCGCCGGCAGCCCCACCCCGAGCCCGACCGCGACCTGCGCGGACGTGCCGCCGGCGGCGCCCGCGGCCAGCGCGGTGCCGACGATCGCGCCGGTCTGGTAGTCCGGGATCGTCGCCCCGCCGTAGGTGTAGACGCCGAGCGCGGCCAGCTCCAGCGTCGCGCCGATCAGCAGGCCGAGCAGCGGGTTGCCGGTGATCAGGCCGGCGACCGAACCGGCGATGAGCGGGCGCTGGGCGTAGATGAGGAACGGGCCGAGCCCGTCGTAGGTGCAGTAGACGGCCCAGACGGTCAGGGCCAGAGCGACGAGCATTCCGGGCTCACAGCCCCTTTCGATCGAGCAGCGCGACGAAGTCGGCGGCCTTGTCCTGGGGCATGAGCTGGGTGACGACCGGGACGCCGGCCGCGGCCAGCTTCCGGTAGCCGGCGGCCTCGTCCGCGGTGACCGCGATCGAGCGGGTGACCATGGTGTAGCCGCGGCCCGGCCGGGGCGCGGCGTTGCCGACGTTGACGACCTCCGGCCGCAGCCCGCCCTCGACGAGGCGGAAGAGGTCTTCGGGGTGCTTGGTGATGATCATGACGTCCGCGCCGGCGGGCGCGAGGAGCGTGTCGGCCACCGACAGCACCTCGGTGGGCAGCCCGCGAGCGGCTTGCGGGAGCAGGACCCGCTGCAGGTCGTCGGCGGCGACCTCGTCGTTGCACACGAGCAGCCGGCGCACGCCGAGACGGCGGGTCCAGGCGACGGTGACCTGCCCGTGAACCAGCCGGTTGTCGATCCGGACGTGCGCCCCCGCCATGTTTCTCCTCCCCAGTGGCAGGAGACATCCTGGTTCGTGCCAGTAGCGGTGTCAATACTGCGTGTGACCGGACACTCTTCGACCGCGAGGCAGCTCCGCGCGAGCCGACGGCAGGACCCCTCAGACCTCCCGTCGGCCCCGTGCGCGCGAAGCCCCCTCTTGGTACCCCGGATGGAAATTCCCGGACCCTCCCATAAAGGTATATACCAGTATGGACCGTCTAGATCGACTGTCAAGACCCGTACCGCTCAGCGGACCACGACGATCTTGACCGGGCGCCGGCTCGTGGGCGGTTCACCCCAAGCTGTCCGTTCCTGTCAGTGACAGCCATCGGCACCCCCTCCTATCATTCCGAGTGGTCTAGACCGCCTGCGTACTTCTCGTCCACTGCCGCTTCGGGAAGGCGGAATCGTCGTGACCGCAAGAACCTGGCGCCTCGCCGCGCTCAGCACCGCCCTCGTGTTCGCCACCGCGTTGCTCCCGTCCGCCGGGGCCGCCGGCAACGATGGCACCGAACAGCTCCCCGGCCACCTCCGGACACTGTCCAGCACGATCGCCACCCCGCGGTCGACCGTCTGTGACGGCGACGGCACCAGCGGTAAGCGCGTTCAGGCGCCACCGTCGCGAACGTGACGATCGCGCAGGGCGACATGGCGACCGTCGACACGATCACCAACGCCATCAAGGCGCAGGGCTACAACCGGGCCGACCGCAAGTACGTCGTCTGGTACGACAAGGACGGCTGCGGCCTCGCGTTCGGCAACGGCGGCAACGACAGCCCGGGCGCGAGCAACCCGTACAACGCCGGCCCGCACTACGCCACGGTCGGCACCGGCTGCTGGTCGTGGCAGGCGACCGGCCACGAGCTACTGCACACCCTCGGCGCCGTCCAGGGCAGCGCGCCGCACTCGACGCCGTACGGCCATTGCTGGGACGACGAGGACATCATGTGTTACGACGACGGCGGCATCCCGAACCCGCCGGGCGGCCTGGTGAAGGTCTGCCCGGGCGCGCCGGAGAACCAGATCGACTGCCTGGGCGACGACTACTTCAACACCAACCCGCCGGCCGGCAGTTACCTGGCGACGCACTGGAACGTCGCGAACAGCGCGTACCTGATCACGACCGGCACCGCGAACCCTTCGGGCGCGATCACCGGGATCGGCGGCAAGTGCGTCGACGTCAGCGCGTCCGGCACCGCCAACGGCACCGCGATCCAGCTGTGGACCTGCAACAACACCGGCGCCCAGCGGTGGACCGTGCAGAGCGGGACGCTGCGCGCGCTCGGCAAGTGCCTGGACGTCGCCTCGAGCGGCACCGCGGACGGCACGCTCGTGCAGCTGTGGGACTGCAACGGCACCGGCGCCCAGACGTGGCAGGCGCGGTCCGACGGCTCGCTGCTCAACCCGCAGTCGGGCAAGTGCCTCGACGCGACGGGCGGTGCGTCGGCCGACGGCACCCGGCTGGAGATCTGGACGTGCGCGGGCACGGCGAACCAGCGATGGCAGGTGCCGGCCTGACGCGAAGGTGATTTTCTCCGAAAAGAGGTTCCCATTCGGAGGGAAACTGGCAGAATGCCCGATGACCTGCCGGTTTCCCTCCTCGTCCAGAAGCGATCCAGACCTCGCCGGGAACCCGGCGAAATGCCGGCAGAAAGCGCGCAACCTGGCCGCGCCCACGTCGTTAAGCGCATCGCCGGACGTTCCCGCTCAGGCGGGGCCGCCGGCACGCTGCGAAGCCGGGCCGTTACGGCTTCGCTCAGGGAGGGAAAGCAATGCCGGCCGTCACCGCGAACATCGTCCCGCTCCGGCACGCGCGCCCGGGGGTCGTGGCGTACGTGAAGAGCCCGGACGAATGGTTCGTCGCCAACAGCGGGTGGATCCAGGGCAGTGAGGGCGTCGCGCTGATCGACACGTGCGGCACCGAGCAGGCCACGCTGGAGCTCGTGCGGGACGTCCGCAAGTACGCGCCGGAAAGCGCGAAGCAACTCACCGTGGTCGTGACGCACGCGCACGGTGAGCACCACAACGGCGTCGGGGTCGCGCTGCGCGACGGCGGGACGGTGCTCGCCGCGCCCGCGAGCGTCGAGGTCGTCAAGGCCGGGCCGCAGACCTACGGCAACGTCTTCACCTGCACCCAGTGGGGCGTGCTGGAGCCGCCGGAGCCGGCGGCGGTCCGCCCGGTCGTCGGCTGGCGGCGGATCGACCTCGGTGACGCGGTCGCCGACGTCGTCGCCGTGCCGGGCACCGCGCACACCGCGGGTGACCTCGTGGTGCACGAACCGCGGTCGGGCACGCTGTTCACCGGTGACCTGGTGTTCATCGGCAGCACGCCGATGGCGGTGCACGGCTCGATCCCCGGCTGGCTCGACGCACTCGACTGGCTGCAGGACACGTTCCGCCCGCGGACCCTGGTGCCGGGCCACGGCCCGGTCGCGAACCCGGGCCACAGCGCCGTGCACGCGATGCGCGTCTACCTGGAGTGGCTGCTCGAGGCGACCGCGCGCAGCCACGACTTCTCCAAGCTCGCGACCCAGGCGTCGCTGCGCTGGCCGACGTGGACCAACCCGGAGCGCCACATCGGCAACCTGATGCGCGCCTACGCCGACCAGCACGGCCGCAAGCTGGACGTGGACCTGGCGATCGACGCGGTGATCGCGGCCGCGGGCGGGCGCATCGACCTGGACTACCTGCTGGGCGCCGAACCGGCCCGCCAGATCTCCTGAGCCCCCGCACCGGACCGCTCGGCGACGGACGCTGGGCCGGACGGCGGCTAATAACCATCAGCCTTTGACAAGGTCTCCACGCCTCGCCGACTCTGAAGTGGTCTGAACAACTTGTGATCACCGGCCCTCGACGAGGAGGCGCCCCGTGCGTACGAGACTTCCCTTCCGACGGCGGTTCGGAGCCATGGCCGCGGCGCTCGCCGTCGCCGCCGGGCTCGCGACCGCCCTCGCCCCCGCGGCCGACGCGGTCCCGGCCACCATCCCCTTGAAGATCACCAACAACTCCGGGCGCGGCGACCAGGTCTACGTCTACGACCTGGGCACGAACCTGGCGACCGGGCAGCAGGGCTGGGCCGACGCCAACGGCACGTTCCACGCCTGGCCGGCCGGCGGCAACCCGCCGACCCCGGCGCCGGACGCGTCGATCCCCGGGCCCGCCAACGGCGGCTCGGCCACCATCCGGATCCCGAAGTTCTCCGGCCGGATCTACTTCTCCTACGGGCAGAAGCTGGTGTTCAAGCTGACGACCGGCGGCCTGGTGCAGCCGGCGATCCAGAACCCGTCCGACCCGAACGTCAACATCCTCTTCAACTGGTCCGAGTACACGCTCAACGACAGCGGGCTCTGGATCAACAGCACGCAGGTGGACATGTTCTCCGCGCCGTACGCGGTCGGCGTGCAGCCCGTCGGCGGCACCACGAAGAGCACCGGGCACCTGAAAGCGGGCGGCTACAACGGTTTCTACACCGCGCTGCGCGGCCAGCCGGGCGGCTGGGCCAACCTGATCCGGACGCGCTCGGACGGCACGGTCCTGCGCGCGCTCGCCCCGAGCCACGGCATCGAGCTGGGCGTGCTGCCCGCGACCGTGCTGCAGGACTACATCAACCGCGTCTGGACGAAGTACAGCTCGTCGACGCTGACGGTGACGCCGGTGGCCGACCAGCCGAGCGTGAAGTACTCCGGCCGGGTCTCGGGCAACGTCATGAACTTCACCAACACCTCCGGCGGGTTCGTGACGGCGTTCCAGAAACCCGACTCCGACAGCGTTTTCGGCTGTTACAAGAACCTGGACGCGCCGAACGACGTCCGCGGCCAGATCTCGCGCACGCTCTGCGCGGGCTTCAACCGCTCGACGTTGCTCACCAACGCCAACCAGCCCGACACGAGCTCGGCCGGGTTCTACCTGGACGCCGTAACGAACCACTACGCGCGCAAGATCCACGCGCAGATGGCGGACGGCAAGGCGTACGCGTTCGCCTTCGACGACGTCGGCCACTTCGAATCCCTGGTCAACGACGGCAACCCGGCGACCGCTTACCTGACGCTCGACCCGTTCGACTAAAGCCGGACGCAGTCCGTTTCCGGCGCCACCGGAGTCTGCCCGAGCACGTCCAGCCCGGGCAGGGTGCGCGCCGGAACGGGTTGCGCGGTGCCGACTTCGACCACCACCACCGGCTGGCCGCACGCGGCCAGATCGAGCACCAGCAACGGCACAACGAGCATCGTGGTACGTATCCGCATGACGGCTCACCCCGTTTTTGCTCCACCACTCCCATGGAGAACACGGGGGGTGGAGCACCGCGGTTCAGGCGTCACTTGGCGACGTAGGCCGCCAGGTGCTCGCCGGTCAGCGTCGACTTCGCCGCCACCAGTTCCGCCGGTGTGCCTTCGAAGACGACCGTGCCACCGTCGTGACCGGCGCCGGGGCCGAGGTCGATGATCCAGTCCGCGTGCGCCATCACCGCCTGGTGGTGCTCGATGACGATCACCGACTTGCCCGCGTCGACCAGCCGGTCCAGCAGGCCGAGCAGTTGCTCGACGTCGGCCAGGTGCAGGCCGGTGGTCGGCTCGTCGAGGACGTACACGTCGCCCGCCGCCCCCATCTGCGTGGCCAGCTTGACCCGCTGGCGCTCGCCGCCGGACAGTGTGGTGAGCGGCTGGCCGAGCCGGAGGTAGCCGAGGCCGACGTCGGCGAGGCGCTGCAGGATCTTGTGCGCCGCCGGGAGCTTGGCCGCGCCGTCGCCGAAGAACTCCTCCGCCGTGGCCACCGACATCGACAGGACCTCGCTGATGTCCTTGCCGCCGAACTTGTAGTCGAGCACCTCGGCCTGGAACCGCTTGCCCTCGCAGACTTCGCACGGTGTCGCGACGCCGGCCATCATCCCGAGGTCGCTGTAGATCACGCCGGCGCCGTTGCAGTTGGGGCAGGCGCCTTCGGAGTTGGCGCTGAACAACGCGGGCTTGACGCCGTTCTCCTTCGCGAAGGCCTTGCGGATCGGTTCGAGCAGCCCGGTGTAGGTCGCGGGGTTGCTGCGCCGCGAACCGCGGATCGCGCCCTGGTCGATCGAGACGACCCCCTCGGCGCCCTCGACCGAACCGCGGATCAGTGACGACTTCCCGGAGCCCGCCACACCGGTGATGACCACGAGCACGCCGAGCGGGATGTCGACGTCGACGTCACGCAGGTTGTGCGTGCCGGCGCCGCGGACCTCCAGCGCGCCCTCGGACTTCCGGACCTCGTCCTTGAGCGCGGCCCGGTCGTCGAGGTGACGGCCGGTGATCGTGTCGCTCGCTCGCAGGCCCTCGACGGTGCCCTCGAAGACGACCTCGCCGCCTTCGGAACCGGCCTTCGGGCCGAGGTCGACCACGTGGTCGGCGATCGCGATGGCCTCCGGTTTGTGCTCCACGACGAGCACCGTGTTGCCCTTGTTCCGCAGCTGCAGCAGCAGTTCGTTCATCCGCTGGATGTCGTGCGGGTGCAGGCCGATCGTCGGCTCGTCGAAGACGTAGGTGACGTCGGTGAGCGACGACCCGAGGTGCCGGATCATCTTGGTGCGCTGGGCTTCCCCGCCCGACAGCGTGCCGGCCGGCCGGTCGAGCGAGAGGTATCCGAGCCCGATCTCGACGAACGAGTCGAGGGTGTGGCTCAGCGCCTCCAGCAGCGGCGCCACCGACGGGGCCTTCAGGCCGCCGACCCACTTGGCGAGGTCGGTGATCTGCATCGCGCAGGCGTCGGCGATGTTCACCTTGCCGATCTTCGACGACCGGGCCTCCGGGCCGAGCCGCGTCCCGTCGCACTCCGGGCAGGTGGTGAAGGTGACCGCCCGCTCGACGAACGCGCGGATGTGCGGCTGCATCGAGTCGACGTCCTTGGCGAGCATCGACTTCTGGATCGACGGCACCAGCCCCTGGTACGTCAGGTTGATGCCCTCGACCTTGATCTTGGTCGGCTCCTTGTAGAGCAGGTCGTCGAGCTGGCGCTTGGTGAACTTCTTGATCGGCTTGTCCGGGTCGAAGAAGCCGCAGCCGCGGAAGATGCGGCCGTGCCAGCCCTCCATGCTGTAGCCGGGGATGGTGATCGCGCCCTCGTTGATCGACTTCGTCTCGTCGTAGAGCTGGGTGAGGTCCATGTCGTTGACCGCGCCCCGGCCCTCGCAACGCGGGCACATGCCGCCGAGGATGGTGAAGCTGCGGCGCTCCTTCGTGGTGCGGCCGCCCTTCTCGAGGGTGACCGCACCGGCACCGCTGATCGAGGCGACGTTGAAGGAGAACGCCTGGGGCGAGCCGATGTGCGGCTTCCCCAGCCGGCTGAACAGGATCCGCAGCATCGCGTTGGCGTCGGTCGCGGTGCCGACCGTGGAGCGCGGGTCGCTGCCCATCCGCTCCTGGTCGACGATGATCGCGGTCGTCAGCCCGTCGAGGACGTCGACGTCGGGGCGCGCCAGCGTCGGCATGAACCCCTGCACGAACGCGCTGTAGGTCTCGTTGATCAGCCGCTGGGACTCCGCGGCGATCGTGCCGAACACCAGCGAGCTCTTGCCCGAACCGGAGACCCCGGTGAACACGGTCAGCCGGCGCTTCGGCAGCTCGACCGTGACGTCCTTGAGGTTGTTCACGCGCGCGCCGTGCACCCGGATCAGGTCGTGGCTGTCGGCTTCGTGCGGCGCCTTGCTCATCGTGTCTCCATGGTCTTCGGGTCGGTCGTTCCGGTCGGTCAGCGGTCCTGGTAGAGGCCGAGCACGTTGCCGTCGGGGTCGGTGAAGGTGGCCACCACCCGGCCGCCGCCGACCTCCTTCGGGGCCTCCTTGACGGTGCCACCGGCCGCGGTCAGCTCGGCGAGCTTCGCCTCGATGTCCGGCACGGGCCAGTAGGTCACCGGGCCGGTCATGCCCTGTTCCGCGCCGCCCGGCACCAGCCCGATGTGCTGCCCCTCGACGTCGAACCCGACGTAGTAGTCCGAGTCGGCCGTCGGCTCGGCCCCGAGCAGGGTGGCGTAGACGGTCTTGGCCTTCGCCAGGTCGGTGACGGGGTGCAGAACGGTGATGGTCATGTTCACTCCTGGTTGTCGTCGCTGCTGCCGGTCACGCTACGGCCGCGTCGATGACCTGCGCTTCTCGATTCCTGATCGGTACCGCAAGGCATGATGGAGACATGCGGATCACGGCCTGGTGGCGCGGCATCAGCCCGCGACGGCGCCTGATGCTGAGCGGCGTCGCCGTCGCCGTGGTGCTCGCGGTCGTCGTGGCCGTCGTCGTCACGTCCGGCACCAGCGCCGCACCGCAGGCCGGGACGCCCGACCAGGACCAGCCCGGGCCAGTGCTGCTGGTGCCCGGTTACGGCGGTGGCCAGGGCGCGCTGAACGAGCTGGCGGCGCGGATCCGGCAGACCACTGGGCGGACGGCCGAGGTGCTCACCCTGGCCGGCGACGGCACCGGTGACCTGCTCGAACAGGTCGCCGTCCTGTCCGACGCCGTCGAGCGGGCCTATGCGGAAGGCGCGCCTTCGGTCGACGTCATCGGCTACTCCGCGGGCGGCGTCGTGGCCCGGCTGTGGGTCGGCCGCGACGGCGGTGAGCACCAGGCCCGCCGCGTCGTCACGCTCGGCGCGCCGATGCACGGCACCGGCCTGGCGACGGCGGGCGGCGCGCTCGTCCCGGGCGCCTGCCCGACCGCGTGCGTCCAGCTGGCGCCGGGCAGCGCGCTGCTGCAGGAGATGGCGAAGGACCCGATCCCGTCGACGCTCCCGTGGCTGTCACTGTGGACCGAACGCGACGAGACGGTCACCCCACCGGACTCGGCCCGGGTCGACGGCGCGGTCAACGTCGCGCTGCAGCAGGTCTGCCCCGGCAACCAGGCCGGCCACGGCGACCTGCCCACCGACCCCGCCGTCACCGAGCTGGTCCTGCAGGCCCTCGGCACCACCCCGCTCGAAGCACCGGCGGAGTGCCTCAGCTCGTGACGTCCTTCGTCGCGAAGTTCGCCCAGGCCGCTCCGAAGAACACCACGATGTAGCCGGCCTGCAGCAGCAGGCCGTGGTCGATGTTGCGCCAGAGCACCGGGTCCCGGAAGAAGTCGATCCACGACAGCCAGTAGTGCGTCGGCAGGTAGGGCTTGACGGACGCGGCCGCGTCCAGCGTCTCCAGCACCGAGCTGGTGATCAGCACGGCCAGGCCGCCCAGGGCCGCGCCGAGCGAGGAGACGGTGACCGTCGAGAGGAACACCGTGATCGCGGCGAAGCCGAGCATCGACACGACGATGTAGGTCACCGCGCCGAGCAGCCGCAGGCCCAGCCCGGACGAGCTGAGCGACTGCCCCGACAACGACGTCACCCCGGCGGGCTGCCCGCCCGGGCCCGCGACGCCGGGGGTGCCGCCGGTGCCGAACAGGATCACGCCGAGCACCAGCGACGTCAGCACGACGATCACGATCGCGGCGGTGACGTACACCGCGATGGCGATCATCTTGGCGCCGAGCAGCCGCGTCCGGCCGACCGGGCGCACCAGCAGGTAGCGCAGGGTGCCGCCGGCCGCCTCGCCCGCGACCGAGTCCCCCGCGACGACGGCGACCGCGATCGGCAGGAAGAGCGGCAGGACCAGGGCGAGCGCGGCCGCCGGGTAGAGCGCGCCGTCGTTCACCACGGCCGACAGGAACGCCCCGCCCTGCCCGGGCGGCGGCGCGAAGTCGGCCGTCGCCAGGAAGACCCCGACGATCGCGGGGAGCAGGCACAGCAGCAGCACGCTGACCCAGATCCGCGGCCGCAGCACGAGTTTCCGCAGTTCGACGCCGATCACCCGGCCGCCACCTCCCCGAACCGGTCCGAGCCGGGGCCGGTGAACTCGAGCACCACCTGTTCGAGGGTCCGCCGCTCGGCGTCGATGGACGCCACGCGCACGCCGGCTTCGACGAGCATCGCGTTCAGCGCGGCCGGGTCCTCGTGCCGGATGACCAGGCGATCGCCGTCGCGGGACTCGAGCTGCCCGTCGAGGACCGCGGCCGCCGCGGCCGCGTCCGGCGTGCCGACGAGCACCCGGCCGGTCAGCGCCCGCAGCGACGTCAGGTCCTCCTCCAGCACCAGCCGGCCGCGGTCGACGACGCCGACCCGGGTGCACAGCTGCTCGACCTCGGCCAGCAGGTGGCTGGACAGGAACACCGTGGTCCCGCCCGCGTTCAGCGCGACCAGCAGCTCGCGGATCTCCTTGATGCCCTGCGGGTCGAGCCCGTTGGTCGGCTCGTCGAGGATCAGCAGGCGCGGCTTGCGCAGCAGCGCCCCGGCCAGCCCGAGCCGCTGCCGCATGCCCAGCGAGTACGCCTTGACCGGCCGCTGGTCGACCGCGCCCAGCCCGACCTGCTCCAGGGCGTCGTCGACGCGACGCTTCCGGGTGCGCCGGCCGCCGCCGCGCCCGGAGGCGTCGAGCAGCGCGAGGTTCCGGCGCCCGGACAGGTGCGGGTAGGCGGCCGGGCCCTCGACGAGCGCGCCGACCTCCGGCAGCACCTCGGCGACCCGCTTCGGCACCGGCTTCCCGAGGACCTCGATCTCGCCACTCGTCGCGTAGACCAGGCCGAGCAGCATCCGGACCAGCGTGGTCTTGCCCGAGCCGTTGGGGCCGAGGAAGCCGTACCGGTCGCCTTCGCGCACGTCCAGGTCGACGGCGTCGACGGCGAGCACCCGGCCGTAGCGCTTGGTGAGCCCGCGGGTGACGATCATCGGCCGCTCCGGCGCAGCCGCGACAGCTCGTCCGCGACCGTCCGCAGCACCTGCGGCGTCACCGTCCCGGCCAGCAGGTACGAGCGGCGGGAGAACGTCGAGCGGACGATCGCCAGCGACAACGGCGTGATCGACAGCTGCACCACGGTCCCCGCCGCCAGTTTGGCCTCCACGCCGCCTGCCTTCCCGGCCGCGTCGCTCGCGGCGTTCCCGACGTTGCGCGGCACGGCGATCACGGCGAAGGCCGCCAGCCCGGTGCCGTAGAGCGCGGCGCCGGAGACGCCGCCGAAGCTCGACGACGCCAGCGGCCGCCCGCCGAGGGTGGTCGGCAGCACGGCCTGGCCCAGCGCGCCGAGCGCGTCCGTGACGTCCGGGGCGCTGGCGACCGAGAACCCGGAGCCGAGCACCGGCCGGGGCGCCTCGACGGCCGGCCTCGTCTGCTCGACCTGCTGAAACGCGGTGCTGAGGATCGGCGCCTGCTGCCCGCGCGCGGTCACCTCGACCCGCACCGGCAGCCCGGACACCGGGTCGGCCCAGAGGTCCACCTGACCGATCGTGGTGTCCTGGTCGGCCGGGACCAGCCGCAGCCCGGACGCGTCGACCCCGGCGACGCGCCGCGCGGGCAGCGCGGTCACCGGATCGTTCTTCGCGGCCGCCAGCACCCGCCGCGCGAGCTCGGGCGGCAGCAGGTCCCCGGCGCGCGGCAGCCGCACGCTCGGTTCGCCGATCAGCTCGGTCAGCGCGTTGGCGCCGTAGTCCCAGGTGTATTCACCGTCGGGCAGCCGGTAGACGTCGTGCTCGCCCGCGGTGCCGATGACGTCGAAGCGGTAGCGATCCGGGCCTGCGTACCAGGCTCGCATCCGCGTCGTCCCGGCGAAGAGCGCGGCGACGTCGGCGAGGTTCGGCAGCTCCGGCAGGGCGAGCGAGCCGGCGCTTTCGGCGTACCCCTGGTACGGCCGCCCGGCCGAGGCCAGCACGAGGGCGCGCAGGCGGGCCGGGTCGATCGACTCCCCCGCGGACGGCAGCGCGGCCACGACGGCGGGCACCGCAACGAGGGCAAGGGTCACCGCGGCGACCACCGCCCACCGGCGCCGCTTTTCGTGCCGCACCACCGAGGGCGTCATCCGGCATCACCTCTGTCGTCCTTTCTACGCCATGAACTCGGGCCTCAGTCCTTACGAGGGGCTGTGAATCCGGGGCTAGAGTCAGGGGGTGACGACTCCCGTTCACGCTGCCGCCGTGCGCTAGTTCCCCGCGGTCCGTCCCGATCACCCGCCTACCCCGCGGGTCCCCGTCGTGCCCGCAGCAGGAACGGAACCCCCTTCCCATGGCTCACCTCGTCATGCCCGGCGAACCCCGCCGGACGCTCTTCTCACCACCCTCGCGCCCCGCGGTCTTCGCCGACGAACAGCTCTCGGCCGATGCCGCCCTGCGCACGATGTCGGCCGGCGTCGCGCTGCTCTGGCGCGGCGGCTACCCGGCGGCGCGGCAGCTGCTCGACGCCCTGTCACGGCGGCTCCCGCCACCGCCGTCGGACGGCTACGCCGCCTATCGGGCCCATCGCGCGCAGCGGGCCCGGCTGCTCTCGCTGCTGTACGTGCCGCTGGATCCCGGCCACATCGTCCCGCTGCGGCGGGCGCCGGACGTCCGCACCGCCTGCGCCGCGGTCCACGGCCCGCTCGACGTGCCGGCGGCGATTCCCCTGCGGGAGCTGCTCGGCGCCCTCGGCGCGGCCGAATGGCGCCGGAGGGGGATCGCCGTCCCCGCGCTCGGCGCGCGGATCCACCCGCACCACGGCGTTTTCGCGCCGGTGCGCCAGGAGTACGTCCGGCTGGTCGCGGAAACGCCGCTGCCCGCCGCGGACCTCGCGTTCGACGTCGGAACCGGGACCGGGGTGCTCGCCGCGGTGCTCGCCCGTCGCGGGGTGGCGCGGGTGGTCGCGACGGACACCGAGCCCCGCGCCGTCGCGTGCGCGGCGGAAAACCTGGCCCGGCTGGGATTCGGCGCGCGCACCGAGGTCGTGCGGACGGACCTGTTCCCGCCCGGCCGGGCGGGGCTGGTGGTCGGCAACCCGCCGTGGCTGCCGGGTCGCGCCCGCACGGCGCTCGACCACGCCGTGTACGACCCGGGCAGCCGCGTGCTGCGCGGATTCCTCGACCGGCTGCCCCGCCACCTCACCCCGGCCGGGGAAGGGTGGCTGGTGCTGTCGGATCTCGCCGAGCACCTGGGGCTGCGCACGCGCGCCGACCTGCTCGGCTGGATCGCGACGGCGGGCCTCGAGGTCGCCGGCCGGCTCGACACGGCACCGGAGCACCCCCGCGCCGCCGACCCCGGCGACCCGCTGCACCGGGCCCGCGCCGCGGAGGTCACGTCCCTCTGGCGGCTGCGTCCGGCCTGAGCGAGCCGTACGGTCACGGCTCGGTCCGTTACCCCGGATCCGGGCCGTGACCCGGCTATTCTCTCGCCAGGAACACGACTAGGGGGATGACGTGAGCACGACCGGCGAGGGCACACCGCAGAGCAACGCCGAGGCGATGATCGCCGAGGCCAAACGCGCCTTGTGGGTGATGGTGGGCCTGCTCGCCGTCCTGTGGGCGCTGCAGATCGTCAACTCCCTCGACGACTACGGCCTGAGCCACGAGTTCGGCATCGAGGCGCGCGAACCGGCGTCGCTGCCGGAGATCTTCAGCGCGCCGTTCCTGCACCTCGGCTGGGACCACATCGAGGCGAACTCCGGCCCGCTGTTCGTCTTCGGCTTCCTCGCGGCCTACCGCGGCGTGAAGAAGTGGCTCGGCGTGAGCGTGCTGATCATCGTCGCGAGCGGGCTCGGCGTCTGGTTCATCTCGCCGTCGACCTCGGTCACCGTCGGCGCCAGCGGCCTGGTGTTCGGCTACTTCGGCTACATCATCGTGCGCGGCCTGTTCGATCGGCACCCGATCGACATCGTGATCGGGCTCGTCATGGCGTTGTGCTTCGCCTACCAGTTCTCGTCGCTGCTGCCGACCGACGAGCAGGTCAGCTGGCAGGGCCACATGTTCGGCTTCGTCGGCGGCATCGTCGGCGGCTGGCTCTTCCGCGACCGCCGCGCCAAGGCCGTCGCCGGACCGGACGCCACCGACCCGGCGACCGTCCTGCTCCCGAAGGACCTCAGCTAGGCGGCTCGAGCCAGGCGTCGACGACGATCCGCACGTACCGGCCGATCATCAGGCGCGGCGCGCGCACGCCGAGCGGCGCCCGGTCCAGCGTTCCCGTCGCCCGCACGCGCACCCCGCCGGGCCCGCCGCCGGTGGGCGGCGCGACGGTGAGCGTCAGCGGGCAGGACGTCCCACGCAGCTTCAGCGTTCCGGTCACCTCCCAGCCCTCGTGCCGCCGGATCCCGGTGGCCTCGAAGACCAGCTCGGGGCAGGCGGCGCTGTCCAGCAGCTGCGGCTTCCGCAGGTCGGCGTCGCGGCGCGGGTTCTCGGTGTCGAGCGCGCCGAGGTCGAGCGTGGCCGCGACGGCCGTCACCCCGCCGCCGGTCACCTCGACGGTGCCGGCGGTGACCGGAATCGTGCCGCGGACGCGGTTGAAGCCGAAGTTGCGGACCTCGAACGCGGCCGACGTCCGGCTGCTCAGGACGGTCCAGGTACCGGTGCGCAACGCGGGCGCGGCAGGCGGCTTCATCGCGCGACCGCCGTCTCCGGCAGGTCCGCGCGCACCACGCGGTACAGGTCGATCCGGTCCGGCCCGGGCAGCAGCGCGGGGTCCTCACCCGGCAGCAGCTCGGTGCTCATGATCGCCCGCTGCGTCGCCTCGATCGTCTCGATCGAAGCGGCGAAGCCGACGATCACCGTCGCGCGGTCCTGCGCCGTCAGGATGTAGGACGGTCCGATGCCCTCGACGTCCCGGATCGCGGGCCAGATCCGCTCGGTGCTCGCCCGCCGCTCGGCGGCCGCCTGGTCGGCGGTGCGCGGGCCGTCGAACCAGCTGAGCTGGGCGAACCGCGGCTCGGCGGCGGTGGTCCGGACGTCGGCGACCTCGTAGACGCCGCTGTCGAGCCAGGTCGTCCCGGCCGGCTGCCGGGCCCCGGCGGCGGCCGCGGCGTCGGGCCAGAAGGCGACGACGGCGCCGTTCAGGCCGCCGACCTGGGTGAGCGCGCAGGTGCCGAGCGGGCCCGGGAGCAGCTCCCCGAGCGAGCCTCGGAACTGGTGGACGGTGGCGTACATGGTGGTTCCTTTCCGCTGGTCATCGCGTTGGGAACGACTCTCGGCCGGAACCCGCCACCGGACATCAGTGCCAGTACGGAGCACGGCACTGAAACCGGGCACGCAGGGGATACTGCTCGGGTGACGCGCAGCGAACCGTTCGTCGGCCGGTCCGGTGCCGTGGCGGAGCTGCGGGCGCGGCTCGCGGCCGCGGCCGCCGGCACGGGCGCGCTGGTGCTCGTCGGCGGCCCGGCCGGAATCGGCAAGACCCGGCTGGTCGAGACCGTCGTGGGGGCCGACGCCGTCTGGGGCCGCTGCGTCGACGACCCCGGAGCCCCGCCGCTGTGGCCGTGGCGCCGGGTGCTGCAGGCGCTCCCGGCCGCCGGGGCCGAGGTCGCGCGGGCCCTGGCCGACCTCGACGGCCACGACGGCGCCGACCTGGTCGCGGCCCGGTTCCGGTTCGTCGCGCTGGCCGCCGACGCCCTGGTCGCGGCGGCCGAGCCGAGCGGTCTCGTGGTGGTCCTGGAGGACCTGCACTGGGCCGACGAGGCGTCACTGCGGCTGCTGCGGCACCTCGCGGGCGAGATCCGCCGCTCCCGGCTCACCGTCATCGCGACCTACCGCGACACCTCGTTCGATGCCGGCCTGCTCGGCCGCCCGGGCACGGAAAGCCTCCACCTCGAGCCGCTCACCGAGCCCGACGTCCGCGCCTACCTGGCCGGGATCGGCCGGTCCGGCGAGGACGTCCGGGACGTGCTGCGGCGCTCGGGCGGGAACCCGCTCTACCTCAAGGCGGTCGCGCGGTCGTCGGCCACCGACGGCGGCCGCGCCGAGCTGCGCCACCTGGTCCGCACCGCCGTCGCCGCGCTCGACGCCGGCGCGCGGGAGCTGCTGGCGATCGCGTCGGTGCTCGGCGAGGACGTCGACGCGCACGTCGTCGCCGAGGTGGCCGGACAGGCGGTCGACGACGTCGTCCCGGCGCTCGACCGGGCGGCGCGCGCCGGGGTGCTCGCGCCCGGGGTCGCCGGGACCCGGCGCTTCGCCCACGCCGTCGTGCGCGACGGGATCTACGCGGACCTCGACCAGGGCGTCCGCGAGGACCTGCACGCCCGGACGGCGGCCGCCCTGGAGCGCGAACCGGCGCTCGCCGGGGTGGTGGCCGGGCACTGGCTGCGGTCCGCGGCCACCCCGGACGCGCTCGCCCGCGCGGCGCGCTGGGCCGAGGTCGCGGCGCGGGACGCGACCCGGTCGCTCGCGTTCACCGAAGCCGCCCGGTTCCTGGCCTTGGCCGTCGACTCCCGGCGCCGGGCCGGCGTCCACGAGGGTCTCGCCGCCCTGCTCGTCGAACTCGCGACGGCGGAGTACCGGGCCGGGCGGTTCGCGCAAAGCTTCGAACACGCGCGGGAGGCGGCCGGGCTGGCCCCCGAGCTGCTCGTTGCCGCGGCGCTGGTCGTCCGGGACGTCGCCGCACCCGATCTGCTGGCCGGGATGGCCGAGCTGACGGCGTCGGCGCTGGCCGCGGCCGGTCCCGACGCGGACCCGGTGCTCCGGGCGAAGCTGCTCGCACAGTCGGCGTCGATCGCGGCCGACCGCGGGCGGGGCGGCGAAGCGGTCAAGACCGCGGACGAGGCGCTGGCCCTCGCCGAGCAGGCCGATGACGAGGAAGCCCGGATCGACGCGGTCCGCGCCCGGCTGAAGGTCCGCCCGATGGGCCTGCCGCTGACCGAACGGCTGCGGCTCGGCGCCCTCGCCGTCTCCCTCGGGGGCACCGGGCGGCCGCTGGTGGCGTTGTGGGGGCACAAGTGGCGGGTGGACGCGGCGTTCGAGGTGGGCACGATGCCCGTGGTCGACGCCGAGCTGGCCGGGATCGCCGCCCTCGCGACGACGACCCGGCTCCCCCTGGTCCGCTGGCACTGCCTGCGGCTGCAGGCCGCCCTCGCGGCCTACCGCGGCGCGTTCGCCCGGTCCCGCGAGCTGAACCGGCTCGCGTCGGAGCTCGCCTGGGCCGAGCTCGCCGAAGACCGGTCCACGGTCGGCCTGACCTACGCGTTCGCGCTCCAGCTGGCCCTCATGGTCGGCGACCCGGCTGAGCTGCCGGAAGGCTACGAGGAGCTGTTGGCGATCGCGCCGCCGTTGCCGATCACGCTCATTTCGCGGCCGCTGTCGGCCCTCGTCCTCGGCCGTCGCGACGAGGCCCAAGCCGAGTACGACGCCCTGCGCCCTCTGCTGCGCGATCCCGACTTCCTCGGCCAGGCGCCCGGCGTCGGCGTCAACCTGGTGCCGTTGCTGGAGGAGTTCCGCGACCTCGAAACGGCCGAGTGGCTGGCCGAACGGTTCGACGCCGAACCCCCGTTCGCCTCGGGCGGCGCGGGCACCTTCTGCGGCGACTGCTCCAGCAGCTGGGCAGCGCGCCTGGCCGCCCTGCTGGAGCGCCACGAGGAGGCCATCCGGCTCTTCGAGGAGTCTCGCGTGGGACACCCGCCTCGGCGCCCGCCCGTACGTGGTCCACAACCGCGTCCGGCTGGCTTCGGTGCTCATCACCCGCGGCGACGTGCAGCGGGCGGAAACCCTGGCACGCCAAGCTTCGGAGGAGGCGCACAGGCTGGGCATGCCGGGCTGGCTGCGGGACGCGACGGCGTTGCTGAACCGCACCCGGCAAGCCGCCGATCCCCTGACGGGTCGCGAGCGCGAGATCGCCACGCTGGTCGCGGACGCCCTGAGCAACCGCCAGATCGCGCACCGGCTGGTGCTGTCCGAACGCACGGTGGAGAGCCACGTCCGCAGCGTGCTGGCCAAGCTCGGACTGACCAACCGGACGGAGATCGCGACCTGGGTGCACCGTCGCGGGCGGGCGTAAACTGTCCACAGTGGATTTCTGAGCGAGGACTTCTCCGGATGGCCATTGCCTACGATCTCGAGCTGGCGACCGCGCTGTCGCCGGAGCGGGTCGCTCGTCGGCTGCTCGACGTGGCGCGTCGCGAGCAGTTGTTCGACGCGCCGGTCACCCCGGAGCAGATCCGTCAGGACGGCGCGGTCACCCAACTGCGCACCTGGATCCGGGTCTACGAACGCCATCCCGCGGCCTGGGCGCCGGTGGTCACCGAGCTCGGCATCACCCCGACCGTCGCGGCCGGATTCAGTCTCTACAAGCACGACAAGATCGCCGAGCAGCAGGACGACATGATCCGTCTGGTGGCCGGCCTGCTGAAGGACGTTCCCGGCGACGCCCTGCTGTCCGGAATGGACACCATCTGGCTCCTGCGCCGCAACAGCGACCTCACCGTGAACGAGCAGGACGACATCTGGCCACCGCGCCGCCTGGCCGCGCTACCGCAGCTCTACCGCCGCGCCACCCAGACGTTCGCCGGGGACTGAATCCTGGGTCCCCGGTGTGAACCGCTGTGAGAACGCTGTGGATCGGTCCCGGCGAGATGCCGACCCGCCGCCGCTGTGGTGATCTGGATCGGTGGCGAACAAGTTTCTCCGGACCGCGGTCCTCGCGGGCGCGTCGTTGCTGGTCCTCGGGACCGGCGTGGCCGTCGGCGCGAACTCGACCGCCGACGACGCCTACGCCGCGAGCGCACCGGTCGCGACCAAGCAGACCACGCCGGCCACGTCGACCGCACCGGCCACGTCGGCCACCCCGACTCCGGCCCCGCGCTCGGCGCCGGATCCGGTCGGTGCGTTGTTCGCGAACGGGAGCCACTTCTGCAGCGCCAGCGTCGTGCACTCCGACGCCGGCGACCTCGTCCTGACCGCCGCGCACTGCGTCAAGGACGGGATGACCTTCGCGCCCGGCTACCACGACGGTGTCGCGCCGCTCGGAACGTGGACCGTGACGGGCGTGGCTGTCGCGGACGGCTGGACCTCGTCCGCCGATCCGGATCTCGACTTCGCGTTCCTCACCGTTTCGCAACCGGGAAACGCGGCTTCACTGGAAAGCCTGACCGGCGCGAACACCCTGGGAATCGCTCAGGGATTCGACCACGAAATCACTCTTACGGGTTACCCCGACACGACCGATTCCCCGGTCGTCTGCAGCGGGCGGACAACCCGTTCGGACACTTATCAGCAACGCGTCGCGTGCCCCGGTTTCCCGGACGGCACCAGTGGCGGGCCGTGGGTCACGAATGGCGTGGTCATCGGGGTGATCGGCGGTTACCAGCTCGGCGGCGACACCCCGGACGTCTCCTACAGCCCCTATTTCGACGACGACATCCAGAAGCTTTACGCCTCGGCCACCGGCTGAACGCGAACCGGGCCCGCGTCCCTGGCGGAGGACGCGAGCCCGGGTCGACCCCTCGTGAACCCTCAGCAGGTCACGATGAGCCCGGTGAGCGCCGAGCACGTCTTCGACGCGCTGTCGTTGGCGCTGGTCGGATCCGCCGGCGAGCTCGTGGTCTTCTGCACCGTCGTGGTGTACGAGCCGAGGGCGAGCAGGCCGCCGTTGACCGAGAACTTCGCCGTGGTCGACGCGCCGGAAGCCAGCGACGCGACGTCACAGTTCAGCGTCCGGGTGGTGCCGACGTGGGCACAGCCGGTCGAGCTGGCGTACGAGAGACCCGACGCATACGTTGCCACGACCCGGATCCCGGACGCGGCCGACGGGCCGGTGTTCGTCACGGTCAGCGTGTAGTCGATGCGCGCGTTGAGGCCGCCGTGGCCGGTCGCGGCGAGTGCGACCTTGACGTCGGCGTTGGTCGCCGGGTTGCCGATGGTGACGACCGGCCCGTCGAGGGTCTCGAACGCGAAGTTGTCGCCGACGAACTGGTGCTGCAGCGTGAACGAGCCCGGCGCGGCGGTGTCCTTGACGCGCAGCGTGAACACCGCGGTCCGGGTGCCGCCCGCCTCGAGGTCGCCGAACGGCGCGCGGTAGCTGCTGCCGGCCTGGAAGCAGCCGAGGTCCGTCACGCCGGTGCAGGACACGAGATCCGCGATGTCGGTGATCGGGGTGGGCGAGCCGTAAATGGCCGCCTTCGCGAATGTCACCGTGAAATCTTCGGGGTTGTAAACCGTTTCCGAGACGGTGAATGTCTGTCCCGGCAGCACCGTTGTCGGGCTGACATCGACAGAACTGGTGGGCGGTGCCGCGTTCGCGGCGGGCGCCACCGCGATGAACGCGGTGGCCAGTGCGGCCACCGAAGACAGAATCGTTGTCCGTCGCCAGCTTCTTCGCATAGTGGTGTTCTCGCCGTTCCGTCGAGGAATGCCGCTCTGACAATGCTGCTGTTCAGTCGTCGCGTCCCCGGAATTCGTTACCGCCATCCGGCGGCGCCCCGGCACCGCCGTCAGGACGGACGCCAGCGGCCGTTCATCTCACCCGGGCGCGGCGGTGGACCCGGCAGATCCGGGCCGTCACCCGACTCCAGCCCTTCGACGAGCATGGCGAGGTACCGCCGCCGCAGCTCACTGGTCCGCGCCGGGTCCTCGACGCGGATCGCCGCGCAGCACTCGAGGATCATCCCGACGTCCTCGGTGACGGCGTCGCGGCGCAGGCGCCCGCTCTCGTGCGCACGGGCGACGAGCCCCGCGGCGAGCTCGTTCGCGCGGCGGGCGTCCGCGCCCATCTCGTCCGTCGGGGTGAACGTGCCCGCGAGGTGGACGGTCAGCGAGTGCACGTCGGCCTCGACGACCCGGCCGAGGAAGCCGGTGAGGGCCGCCCAGGGGTCCGGCTCTTCGACCGAGGCCTCGGCTTCGGCGATGAACCGGCGGAGACCGTCGTGGCAGAGCCGACAGAGCAGGAACTCCTTGCTCGGGTACCGCCGGTAGAGGGCGCTGATCCCGACGCCGGCCCGCTCGGCGACGGCCGAGATCGGGGCCTTCGGGTCCAGCAGGAAGACGTCGCGGGCGGCGTCGAGGATCACGACGTCGTTGCGGGCGGCCTGGCCGCGGCGGCCGGGCAGGGCGGTCTCGCTCATGAACCGAGGGTAGCACTGGAACGGATCGTTCCGCTCTGCTACAGTTCGGAACGAAGCATTCCGTTCCAACGTTCTCGAGGAGTAGCCATGCCGGTCCCCGCCCTTCGCCCGTTCCGCGCCGAGGTCCCGCAGTCCGCCCTGGACGACCTGCGAGCGCGGCTCCAGCGCGCCCTCTGGCCGGACGACCTGCCCGCCGGGTACGGCGTCACGAACGAGCGGGTCCGCACGCTGGCCGAGTACTGGCTGGAGAAGTTCGACTGGCGGGCCTTCGAGGCGCGGCTCAACGCGCACCCGCAGTTCCGCACGGAAATCGACGGCGAGACGATCCACTTCCTGCACGTCCGCTCGTCCCGCGCGGACGCGACCCCGCTGCTGCTGACGCACGGCTGGCCGGGGTCGGTCGCCGAGTACCTCGACGTCATCGGCCCGCTGACCGAACCGGAGTCGCCCGCGGCGCCGGCGTTCCACCTGGTGATCCCGTCGCTGCCGGGCTTCGGCTTTTCGGGCCCGGTCAAGTCCGCGGGCTGGGGCACGCACCGCACCGCGGCGGCGTGGGCCGAGCTGATGAGCCGCCTGGGGTACGAGTCGTACGGCGCGGCGGGCAACGACGCCGGTTCGATGATCTCGCCGGAGATCGGCCGGCTGGCGCCGGAGAAGGTCGTCGGCGTGCACGTCACGCAGCTGTTCTCGTTCCCGTCGGGCGACCCGGCGGAAATGGCCGGCCTGAGCGAGGCCGACCAGGCCGGGCTGGCGCATCTGCAGTGGTTCTACGACAACATGTTCTCCTTCAACCAGCTGCACAGCCAGCAGCCGCACACGCTGGCGTTCGCGCTCGCCGACTCACCGCTGGGGCTGCTGGCGTGGAACGCGCAGCTGTTCGGCGAACATCTCGACGCGGACTTCGTCCTGGCGAACGTCGCGCTGTACTGGCTGACGGGCACGGGCGGCTCGTCGATCCGCTTCTACTACGAAGACGCGCACGCGACGTCGCACGCCGCGGAGCCGACCACGGTCCCGACGGCCCTGGCGATGTTCAAGGGCGACTTCCAGTCGATCCGCCGGTTCGCCGAGCGCGACCACGCGAACATCGTCAGCTGGAACGCCTACGACGCCGGCAGTGGTAGCGGAGGTCCGCGTGACGCGGCCGGACACTACGCGGCGCACGAAGCGCCCGACGTCCTGGTTGCCGACATCCGGCGGTTCTTCGCCGACCTGTCCCGCACCTGGCCGGTCCTGGAGCAGGCCCACGCCGCGCTGCGCTCGGCCGTCGCGGGAATCGAGGACTGGTCGGCGCCGACACCGTGCGCGGACTGGAACGTCACGCAGGTCTTCCAGCACGCGGCGGCTGACCAGCTGGGCTACGCGGCGTCCATCACGGGCGAGCCGGGCCCGGACTTCAACCCGTTCGCCCCGTCGGGCACCCTCACGGTCCCGGCGAGCGACTTCCTGGAGCCCAAGCTGGCGGCGGCGAAGGCCGCGTTCGCCACGGTGACCCCGGACACCGCCGCGGTCCCGACCCCCCTCCCCCAGGGCGCGTTGCCGGCCCAGGTGGCGGTCGGCGCGGCCGCCCTGGACGCGGCGGTCCACGCGTGGGACATCGCCACGGCAACGGGCGCGCGCTCGCCCCTGACCCCGGACCTGGCGGCGGCGTTGCTGCCGGTGGCCAAGGAACTGGCGGAGCCGTTGCGAGGCTTCGCGTACGCCCCAGCCCTACCCGCCAACGCAGCGGACGACGCGGTATCGACGCTGCTGCGCTACCTGGGCCGCGACCCGCACTGGACAGCCTGAACCCGCCCCTCCGCCACGGCGAGCCCCGGAGTCCTTGCGGGGCAAGACAAACCCGGTAACCCGCTTCCGCCAGCCCAACCCCGCTCGACCACGACCCGCACCAGACCGAGTCCCTGCTTTCGGTCGAGGCCAGCCCGAACCCACTCTTCGCGGCGAACCTCCACCGCGGTGTGGGAGGTTCCCTTCACCCCGGCGCCGGGGTGACCCGAGTTCGACATCGACCTGCCAACTGCCCGGCGCCGGACGCACCCAAGATCAGCACCGATCCTCGGACCGCCTCAGCTCACCTCTCACGGCACCCGGGGCCGAACCACTCGCCGCAGCGACTCCACAGCTGCGCGGTGCTTCCCTTCGCCAGCGACCGACCACACCCGGGTGCCGGCTGTACCCAAGATCGACGCCAACCCGCAACAGCCCCAAGCCCACCCCATCGCCGTAGCGCGCGGCCAAAACCACATCACCACAGCGAACTCCACAACCATGCGGCACGTGCCCATCACCGAGAACCGCCTTCACCCCAGCGCCAGAGGGACCCAATCCGCACCAACCGGCGAACAACCTCAACCCCGCCCCTCACCGCAACGCGCAGCCAAACCAGCTCACCGCAGCAAACCCACAACCGTGCGGCACCTTCCTTCGCCGCGACCGACATCACCCCGGCGACGGATGTAACCAAATCAGCGCCAATCCGCAACAGCCCCAAACCCACCCCATCGCCGCAGCGCGCGACCAAACCACATCACCGCAGCAAACTCCACAACCGTGCGGCACCTTCCTTCGCCACAACCGACTCACCCCGGCGACGGAGGTACCCAAATCAGCACCAGCCGGCAAACAGCCTCAACCCCGCCCCTCACCGCAACCCGCGGCCAAAACCAGCTCACCGCAGCAACTCCACAACCGTGCAGCACGTGCCCTTTACCGACGACCGACTTCACCCCGGCGCGGGTGTTCGATATCCACCGACCAAAAGCGCCAGAGGCCCGGCCCGAAAGCACCTCAGCCCGCCGGAAGCCTTCCACAGAACTATCCACAACGGACTCACCCGGGAAACCCAGAAAATCCGTTGCCTCGCAGGGAACCGCGATCCTAACCTCAACTCATGACGAACCGGCCCTTCCGTTGGGACCTCGTGCGTCCCGACCAGGTCGGGACGCTCCTCGACGACACCAAAGAACCTCGCCTCTGGTTCCTGACCGCGCTCACCGAGGCCACCGCCAAAGTCCTGGCCCGCTCCGGGAACGGCGAGCTGCACTTCGTCGGCCGCTCGCTCGACAGCATGCACGACCTCCTCGGCGGGGCCCTCGAACGCACCTCCTGGCACGACCGCGTCCACCAGCTGCCGATGTCCCTGAAACCGCGGCGGAACTTCACCGACCACGACACCGCTCTGTTGCGGGAACACCTCGCGGCCGCCGGGATCACTCCGCACCGGCTGGCGCGGGGGACGCGGCCCACCGTGTTCGTCGACCTCGTGCACGAAGGCGAGACCTTCACCGAGCTGTACCTGCAGCTGCGCCGGTGGATCGTCGAAGACCGGGAGGCCTGGACGGTGATCCGGCGGAAGCTGCGGTTCCTCGGCGTCACGCCCCGCCGGCTGTCCTGGCGGTGGCGCGACGACGCGGGCTGGCCGGCCGAACTGCCCGCGGCCGCGGTCCGGAACGTTTCCCTCGACCGCGACGTCTGGTACTACTTCGGCGACCACCAGCCGAAGCTCACGCCGTCGTTCCCGCGGCAGCGGTGGACCGACGAGAGCGTCCGGACCCCCGACCGCGGGAAGGCCACCCGCAGCGCCCTGGCCGAGGCGTTCGCGCTGGTCGACGCCGGGCGGCAGGCCGGGACCCGGGAGCAGCTCGTCCGGACCGTCACCCGGGAGCCCGCGATGGCCGAATCGTGGCTGCGGACGCTGGTCACGGAACTGCGTTACTGACTGAAGAGTCAGCAGACGGTACGGTGAGCCGCATGGCGCGGAAGGCGGTGTCGGTGCGGCGGGAGGAGATCGTCCTCGCCGCGCTCGAACAGGTCCGGGCCCGGGGCATCGCCGGGGTGCGGGCGGCTGACGTCGCCAAAGCGCTCGACGTCAGCACGGCCCTGATCTTCTACCACTTCGGCACGCTCGAAACCCTCATCATCGAGGCCTTCCGGCAGGCCGCCGAGAACAACCTCGCGGTCCTGCGCGCCGAGCTCGACCGCGGCGGCCCGGTCGGCGAACGACTGCGGGCCGTCCTGGCGCTCTACGGCCCCAGCGAACCCGCCCACGGCTGGACGCTGTGGATCGAGGCGAGCGCCGCGGCGATGCGGGACACCCAGCTGCGCGCCGTCCTGCAGCGGCTGGACCTGCGGTGGCGGGACGCCGTCGTCGCGCTGATCGCCGAGGGGGTCGGGGCCGGCGAGTTCCGGTGCCCGGACCCGCACGGCGCCGCCTGGCGGCTGACCGCGCTGCTCGACGGGCTCGCGGTGCAGGTCGTCGCGCGCGAAGGCACGGTCAGCGCGGCGGACTGCGCCGGCTGGGTCGAGCAGGCGATGACCCACGAACTGGGCTGCTACTGACTCACCGATCAGGAGGTGCGATGACCGAGCCGGGCTTGCTCGAGGTGGCGTGGACCGACCCCGTCACCGGGTGCCGGGGTTACCTGGTGATCGATCGCCTCGTCCGCGGCGTGGCCAGCGGCGGGCTGCGGATGCGCCGCGGCTGCACGCTCTTCGAGGTCCGCGGCCTGGCCCGGGGCATGACCCTCAAGGAGGGCCTGAACTACGACCCACGCGGCCGGTACGTCCCGCTCGGCGGCGCCAAGGGCGGCATCGACTTCGACCCGTACGACGACCGCGCCCGCGATGTCGTCGCGCGCTACCTGCACGCCATGCGGCCGCTGATCGAGCGCTACTGGACCATGGGCGAGGACCTGGGGCTGCGGCAGGACGTCATCGACGGCGTGCTCACCGAAATCGGCCTGCTCAGCTCGGTGCAGGCGGTCTACCCGCTGCTCGAAGACCGGGAGGCGGCGACCGCCCGGCTCGCCGACGCGTTCCGGATCGAGGTCGGCGGGCTGGGGCTCGACGAGCTGGTCGGCGGCCTCGGCGTCGCGCAGGCCGCGCTCACCGCCCTGGAGCTGCTCGGACTCGACGGCCCGAACCGGGTCGTCGTGCAGGGGTTCGGCTCGATGGGCGGCGCCACCGCGCGGTTCCTCGCCGAGGCCGGGCTGCAGGTGGTCGGCGTCTCGGACGTCCGCGGCGTCGTCACGAACCCGGGCGGCCTGGACGTCGAGAACCTGCTCCGGCACCGCGACCGGTTCGGCGGCATCGACCGCGACCACCTGAAACCCGGTGACGAGCTGCTGCCGCCGGAAGCGTGGCTGGACGTGCCGGCCGAGGTGCTGGTACCCGCAGCCGTCTCCTACTGCGTCGACGCCGACAACCAGGTCCGGATCGGCGCGAAGCTCGTCGTCGAGGCGGCGAACATGCCGGTGACCGCGGAGGCCGAGGAGCTGCTCGCCGCGCGCGGCATCCGCGTCGTCCCGGACTTCGTGGCCAACTCGGCGACCAACTCCTGGTGGTGGTGGACGCTCTTCGGCGACGTCGGCGCGGACGCCGGCGAGGCCTTCGGGAAGGTCCGCACCCGGATGCGCGAGCTGGTGACCGGCATGTTCGAGCGGGCGGAGCTCGACGGCCTCGGTCTGCGCGCCGCCGCGCTGGCCCTGTCGGAGAAGAACCTCGAGGCCATCCAGGCCCGGTTCGGGTGACGGGAACGAATCGACCCCGGAGATAGTTGAACGCTCTATGAAACTCGGCATCTACAGCTTCGGCGACCGGCCGCCGGACCCCCGCACCGGTGCACAGCTCTCCGTGGCCCAGCAGCTGGCCAACACGCTCGAGCGGATCAAGCTGGCCGACGAGCTGGGCCTGTCCTTCTACGGCCTCGGCGAACACCACCTCGACCAGTACGCCATCTCGAGCCCCGGCACGGTGCTGGCCGCGGCCGCGAGCGTCACGGACCAGATCACCCTCAGCTCCGCCGTCACCGTGCTGAGCACCGAGGACCCCGTCCGCGTCTACCAGCAGTTCACGACCCTCGACCAGCTCAGCCACGGCCGCGCCGAACTGCTCGCCGGGCGCGGGTCGTTCACCGAGTCGTTCCCGCTGTTCGGCAACGACCTCGGCGACTACGACGAGCTGTTCGAGGAGAAGCTCGCGCTGCTCCTGCGGATCGACCGCGAGGACCCGCTCACCTGGTCCGGCAAGTTCCGGCCGCCGCTCGACAACGTGCGGATCCTCCCCCGCCCGTACGGCAGGCGGCTGCGGATCTCGGTCGGCACCGGCGGCAACCCCGAGTCGTCGATCCGCGCGGGCCTGCTCGGCCTGCCCGTGGTCTACGCCGTGATCGGCGGCCGCCCGGAGCGGTTCGCGCCGCTGGTCGACCTGTACCGCCGGGCCGGCGAAGCGGGCGAGCACCAGCCCGAAGACCTGCACGTCACGATGAGCGCCATCGGCCTCATCGCGCCGAAGTCGCAGGACGCCAAGGAGACCTTCTACCCGTACTGGCTCGAGACGATGAAGTACGGCGCGAAGGCCCGCGGCTGGGCCGTCCCGACCCGAGCCGAGTACGACACCTACACGCGCGACGCGCAGGCCCTGTTCGTCGGCAGCCCGCAGGAGATCGCCGACCGGCTGATCTCCGTCGGCCAGCTCACCGGCGCCGAGCGGTACGCCCTGCAGATGGACTGGTCCGGCGTGCCGCACCAGGACGTCATGAAGGCCATCGAATTGCTCGGCACCGAGGTCAAACCGCTGGTGGACAAGGAGTTCTAGACGTCGTTCGCGGCGATGTAGCCGAACGTCATCGCCGGTCCGATGGTCGAGCCCGCGCCCGCGTAGCTGTGCCCCATCACGGCCGCGCTGGCGTTGCCCGCCGCGTAGAGGCCGGGGATGACCGAGCCGTCCGGGCGCAGCACGCGCGCCCGGGCGTCGGTGCGCATGCCGCCCTTCGTGCCGAGGTCGCCGGGGACGAGCTTGAGCGCGTAGAACGGCGGGGCCCACAGCGGCGCGAGGCAGGAGCTGGGCAGTACCAGCGGATCCGTGTAGTAGTGGTCGTACGCGCTGGCGCCGCGCCGGAAATCGCGGTCGACCCCGGCGAACGCGAAGCCGTTGAACCGGTTCACCGTGGACGTCAGCGCGGCCGGCGGCACGCCGATCGCCGAGCCGAGCGCCGGGATGCTCGACGCCTTGAAGACCGCACCCGCGCTGTACCAGGCGTCCGGGAACGGCAGGAGCGGCAGGATGTCGCGGAACAGGTACTTGTCCCGGTAATTCTGGTCGACGATGAGCCACGCGGGGATGTCCGGCGCCGACGGGTTCTTGTCGTACATCGTGTGCACGACGTCGCTGTAGGGCGCGGCCTCGTTGACGAACCGCTGCCCGGCCTGGTTGACGATCAGGCCGCCCGGAAGGGTCCGCTCGGCCAGGCAGAAGTACGGGTCGCCCGGCGTCGGGATGGCCGGGCCCCACCAGGCGTCGTCCATCAGGTCGAGCGCGGCGCCGGCGCGCTGGCCCGCGAGGTGGCCGTCACCGGTGTTCTCCTTCGCGCCGACCGTCCAGGCCGTGCCGATCGGCTGGCGCTGGTACTGCGCGCGCATGGCCGCGTTGTGCTCGAACCCGCCCGAGCCGACGATCACGCCGCGCCGCGCGCGGATCAGCCCCTGCGGCACCAGAATCCCGGTGACCGCGCCGTTTTCGACGTTCAGGTCGGTGAGCGGGGTGTTCAGCAGCACCGGGACGTTGGCGGCGAGCAACCCGGCCCGGAGCCCGGCGGCGAGCGCCTGTCCCATGGTGAGCGGCTTCTGCCCGGCGAGCGCGGCGGCCGTCCCCCGCGCGAGACAGGTGGCGGCGACGGCGGCGCCCTTGGCGTTCACCGCGGCGAGGTTCAGCCACTTGTAGTCGGCGCTGAACACGACGAGCCCCGGCGGGGTCGCGAGGTAGGCCGGGTTCAGGTTCGCCAGCTCGGCGCCGAGCAGGTTCCCGTCGAACTGGTCGGGTTCGATGGACCGCCCGTTGGGCAGGCCGCCCGGCAGTTCCGGGTAGTAGTCGCTGTAGCCCTCCATCCAGCGGAACCGCAGCGGGCTGTTGGCCATGACGGACGCGATCATCGCGGGTCCGTTGCGCAGGAACGCTTCCTGGCGCGCGGCCGGGACGTCCGGGCCGACGACGGCGGCGAGGTACTGCGCGGCCTTCGCCGGGGTGTCCGGCACGCCGGCGGCGAGCAGCACGGGGTTGTTCGGGATCCAGATGCCCGCGCCGGAGCGGGCGGCGGAGCCGCCGAACGTCGGCGCCTTCTCGACCACGACGACACTCAGCCCGCGCTTGGCCGCGGTCAGCGCGGCGGTCATCCCGGCGGCGCCGGAACCGACCACGACGACGTCGTACTCGCCCAGCAGCGTTGCCGCACTTGCGGAAGACGTCAGCCCGGACGTGACGGCGAAGCCCACGCCCGCCGCGGTGCCGCGCAGGATCTGGCGGCGGGTCAGGTCGGTTTCCATGGCGCACTCCTCGCTCGCGGAACGGCGAAGGTCATGGTGTCGGCACCGGCAGAAAACTGGAACATGTTCTACCCGCTTGGAGCAGCCCGCACCCTCCGGAATGGACCGGTGGCGCCAACCGGTGACGGCATTCGGCGCACGGACACCTAAGTTGACGAGACCCTCATCTTCTGACTAACTTGAGGACAGTCTCAAGTTTCTCTTCGAGGAGGTTCTCTTGGCGAAAGTGCTCGCCGTCCTGGGTGCCGGTCCCGGGCTCGGCCTGTCGATCGCGCACCGGTTCGGCCGCGAAGGCTTCACGACGGCGCTGGTCTCGCGCTCCGGCACGCGGCACGCGACCTACCGCGCTTCGCTCGCCGAAGCCGGCGTCACCGCACACACCTACACCGCCGACGTCACCGACGAAGCCCAGGTCCGCGCCGTCCTCGCGCGCATCACGGCCGACGCGGGCGAGCTCGACACCGTCTACTTCGGCCCGGCCGACCTCGGCGTCGGCACGGCCATCGCCCCGCTGACCGAAGCCGGGGCCGGGAACCTGCGCGTGCCGTTCGAGTCGATCGTGCTCCCGGCCGCGCAGCTGACCCAGGCGGTGCTGCCGCGGATGCTGGAGCGCGGTGCGGGCTCACTCCTGTTCGCCGGCGGCATCAGCGGCAAGTACCCGATCCCGCTGCTCGGCAGCTTCGCCCCGGCGGCCGCGGCGCTGCGCATGTACGTCCTGACTCTCAACGCCGCGTTGCGCGGCAAGGGTGTCTACGCCGGCACGCTCACCATCGGCGGCGTCATCGAGCGCGGCGACATCCACCGCATGTTCACCGCGCAGGCGCCCGAGTCCATGCCGGGCACGCTGGATCCCGACGACATCGCCGAACGCGCGTGGGCCCTGTACACCGAGCGCGACGAGGCCGAAGCGGAGTTCAACGCGCTCGTCGCCTAGCCTGGCGATCATGTACACCTCTGGGGAACGGAACCGCTTGCGGGACAAGCTGATCGAGGCCGCCCGTGCGGACGACCGCGTCACCGGGGCCGCGCTCACCGGTTCGGCCGCGCTCGACGCCGAGGACGCCTGGTCGGACATCGACCTCGCCTTCAGGACGACCGCGCCCGAGCCGGTGCTCGCGGACTTCACCACGCTGATGTACCGCGAACACGGTGCGCGCCACCACATGGACGTCGTGTTCGAACGGACCGTGTACCGCGTGTTCCTGCTGGAGAACACCCTCCAGGTCGACCTGTCCTTCTGGCCCGAAGCGGATTTCGGCGCGACCTCACCCAAGTTCCGGCTGCTCTTCGGCACCGCGAACGAGCGCGAGCAGGCAGCGCCGACCGACGCACGGCGGCTGGTCGACCTGGCGTGGCTGCACGCCCTGCACGCGCGGTCGAGCCTCCACCGCGGCCGCGGCTGGCAGGCCGAGTACATGGTCGGCCGGATTCGCGATCACGCCCTGGCGCTGGCCTGCATTCGGCACGACCTGCCCGCGGGCGAGGGCCGCGGCCTCGACCAACTGCCCGCCGCGATCCTGGCGGAGTTCGAGACGACCCTCCCGCGCGGACTCGAAGACCTCGCGCGGGCGTTCCGGGCTGTCACCGAACTCCTGGTCGCCGAGATCGAACGGGTCGACGCCGAACTGGCCGGACGCCTGGCCCCGCTACTGCGCGCGTTGACGTCCTAGGTACGCGAGTTCCGGGTGCGCGGCGACGTACCCGTCGAGCAGCCGGTGCGCCACGGACACCGAGTCGACCAGCGGGTGCAGGGCGAACGCCCGCAGCGCCGCTTCCCGTGAACCCGTCGCCGCCGCTTCGATCGCCGCCCGCTCGACGGCCTTCACCGACGTCACCAGCCCCAGTGCGTGGTCCGGGAGCGGCCCGGCGCCGAGCGGGTGCGCGCCGTCGGCGCCGACCACGCACGGCACCTCGACGACCGCGTCCGCCGGGACGCCCGGCAGCGCGGATCCGTTGCGGACGTTGAGGATCAGCGTTGTACGCTCGCCGCGCGCGAGGGCCCGCATCAACGCCAGCGCGACCTTCTCGTAGCCGCCGCCCTCGAGATCCTCGCGCTCGCCTTCACGCGTCTCGGCCATGTACGTCGCTTCGCGCTCCAAGCGCGTGCGCTCCCACGACGCCAGTGACGGTTCCGCGTAGAACGAGCGTTGCTGCTCCTGCAGGAAGGCCCCGCGGGAATCCGCACCGAGGGCCTCCCGCGCGAAGTAGTAATAGTGCAGGTACTCGTTCGGCACGGCGCCCAGCGCGCGCAGCCAGTCCGCGCCGAAGAGCTGGCCCTCCTCGAACGACTCCAGCCCGTCCACATCGGACAGCAGGCGCGGCAGGACGTCCTCGCCGCCGACGTGCACGGCCCGCAGCCAGCCGAGGTGGTTCAGCCCGGCGTAGTCGAACCGCGCGTCCGCCGGGTCGACGCCGAGGGCGCGCGCCACGCGGCGGCACAGCCCGACCGGCGAGTCGCAGATGCCGATCACGCGCTCGCCGAGCACCCCGGCCATCGCCTCGGTCACCATCCCGGCCGGGTTGGTGAAGTTGATGACCCACGCGCGCGGCGCCACCTCGGCGATCGTCCGGGCGAGCGCGACGGCGACGGGGACCGTCCGCAGCCCGTACGCGATCCCGCCCGCGCCCACGGTTTCCTGCCCCAGCACGCCTTCCGCGGCCGCGACCTGCTCGTCGAGCCGGCGCCCGCGCAGCCCGCCGACCCGGATCGCGGAGAACACGAAGTCCACATCGGACAGTGCGTCGCGCAGGTCCGTCGTGGTCCGCACCCGCGGCGCGCCGGCCACGCCGCGGGCCTGCTCGGCGAGGACCCGTTCGATCGCGGCGAGGCGCCCGGCGTCGACGTCGTGCAGGACCAGCTCGGTGACGTCGCCCCCGGCCGGCAGCGCGCCGTGCACCAGCGGTACGCGGAACCCGCCGCCGCCGAGCAGCGCCAGCCTCACCGCAGCACCTCGACGCCGGCCTCACCCAGGGCCGCACAGGTGGTTTCGTCGGCTCCGGCGCTGGTCACGACGACGTCGAGCGCGTCCGGCCCGCAGACCTTGGCCAGCCCGGTGCCCGGGAACTTGCCGGCGTCGGCGAGCAGCACCACGCGGTCGGCCGCGGCGACCATCGCCCGCTTCACCGGCACCTCGACCACGGTCGAGTCCATCACCTGGCCGTCGCACCGGACCCCGCTGGCGCCGAGGAAGACGGTGCCGGCCCGCACCTGGCGCAGCGCGTCCTCGGTGAGGAACCCGACCATCGAGTGGTAGCTGCGGCGCACCACCCCGCCGAGCAGCACGAGCTGGACGTCTTCGGCGTCCTTCAGCTCCTCGTAGACGGCGAGGCTGCTGGTGATCACGGTCAGCGCGCGGTCGCGCAGGTGCCGGGCCAGCCGGTGCGCGGTGGTGCCGATGTCGAGCAGGACGGTGTCACCGTCGGCGACCAACGCGGCCGCGCGCCGGGCAACGGCTTCCTTGGCGTCGGCGCGCTCGGCGGCGACCTGCGCGAACGGCTCGTCGTCGTCCGCGCACGCGACCGCGCCGCCGTAGACGCGGGTCAGCCGGCCTTCGCGGTCGAGAAGCCCCAGGTCACGCCGCACCGTCGCCGGGCTGACGCCGAGCCGCTCGGCCAGCACGCCGACCGGGGCCGGTCCCTCCGCGCGCAGGGTCCGCAGGATCAGGTCGTGCCGGCGCTGGGGCAGCATCCGGCGACGATAGCAGTCAAACTCGCTCATCACACGGACGAGTTTGCGCAGCTCTTGCAAAACCTGCGCGACTCAAGCAGTGTCGTGCGCAACCTTGCGCAGTGCTGGGAGGCGCCCGTGCCGGCTGAACCCGACGTCGACGTCTTCCTGTCCGGTCTGCTGTTCTTCGACCTCGTCTTCACGGGGCTGGAAAAGCCGCCTGCGCCGGGCGAAGAGGTGTGGACGGGCGGCATGGGCTCGGGGCCGGGCGGGATCGCGAACTTCGCCGTCGCGCTCAGCCGCCTCGGGCTGCGGACGTCGCTGGCGGCCGCGTTCGGCACCGACGTCTACGGCCGCTACTGCTGGGACGTGCTTTCGCGGCAGGAGCACATCGACCTCTCCCGGTCACAGCAGTTCCCGCGGTGGCACTCCCCCGTCACCGTTTCGCTCGCCTACGCCGGCGACCGCGCGATGATCACCCACGGCCACCCGCCGCCCGTGCCCGTCGCGGAGCTGGCGGGCTCGCCGCCGCCGAGCCGTGCGACCGTCGCGCACATCGGGCTCGACACCGCCGAGTGGGTCCACACGGCCCACCAGTCCGGCAGCCTGGTGTTCGCCGACGTCGGCTGGGACCCGTCGGAAGCCTGGTCGCGGGCGCTGCTCGACCAGCTCGCGTGCTGCCACGCGTTCCTGCCCAACGAGATCGAAGCCATGCGCTACACCCGCACGGACACGCCCGAAGCGGCGTTGTCGACGCTCGCCGACCTCGTGCCGATCGCCGTGATCACCCGCGGCGGCGCGGGCGTGCTGGCCGTCGACAGCACCACCGGCGAGACGGCGGACGTGCCCGCGCTGCCGGTCGACGTCCTCGACGCCACCGGCGCGGGCGACGTCTTCGGCGCCGGGTTCGTCGCCGCGACGCTGACCGGCTGGCCGCTGGCGGACCGGCTGCGGTTCGCGAGCCTGACCGCGAGCCTGTCGGTGCAGCACTTCGGCGGCGCGCTCGCCGCGCCGGGCTGGCACGAGATCGCCCAGTGGCACGCGCGCACCCGGCGCCGCGACTACGCCTTCCTCGACGAGGTGCTGCCCGCCGACACCGAGACCGGCACCTCCCGCCGCGGTCCGGTGACGCTCGGCTTCGGCACCGAGGACGGCTGGGGCTAGCCGTGCCGGATCGGGCCGCGCGCTACACGGCGTCCGGGCTGCGGACGTCGCTGCTGTCGGTGCCGGGCGCGGTCGGGGCCGAGGCGGTGGGGCTGCGGCCGATCGGCGAGGTGATGGGCTGCGTCGTCGAGCACGCCGGCGCCGACGATCCGGCGTCCACCCTGCGACGCGGTTACGCCACCGCGCTGGACCGGCTGCGAACGGAGGCCAGGGCCCTCGGCGCGGACGGCGTCCTCGGCATCCGGTGCACGGTGACGCGGGCCACCCGGACGCTGCGGGAGTTCGTCGTGCTGGGCACGGCCGTCCGCGCGACCGGCGGCAAGCGGCCCGCCCGGGTCTTCACGACGAGCCTGTCCGGGCCGGACGTCGCGAAGCTCCTGCCGGCGGGCTGGGTGCCGGTGACGCTGGCGATCGGCGTCGACGGCGGCACGGTGGACGACATCGCCATGCCGGCCCGCCCGGCCCGGGAGCTCGTGGCGCCGACGGAACTGGTGACCCGGGTCCGGGCCGCGGCCCGCGCGGAGTTCCTGGAGGCGGTACGTGCTTCCGGGGCCGACGGCGGCCTGGTGTCCGCGACGACGCTGAGCGCCTGGGCGCTCGGGCCGGCGGGCGCGGGGGCGGTGGCCGGCGTGTTCGGCACGGCGATCGCCCGCTGCGACGACGGTCCCGCGCCCCGGGACGCCTTGGCGGTGGTGCCGCTGGACCGCCGTACCTGACGCCGGGCCAGTGCCACGATGGATCGGCGCGTTCGAGGTGCCCAGGCAAGCCGGCGGAGTGCCTCCCGGGTGAAGACTCCCCGCCGAGGATGCCGGCGCCGTCGCGCGCCAGGTCGGCCGGAGCGGCTGGGCCGCCGACCGACCTGCCGGCGGCGACGGCGGTGCCGCCGTCACCGGCACGGCGACCGGCCGCTTCCGCGAAGGCCTCGAACCGGCCTCCTCGCTCACGTTCCGGCCGCTGAACCGGGACCTTCCGGACTGATCACCCCGGCCCCGCCGCCCCGGGCGCGGATCCGTGCCACGATGGCGGAGAGAGACCGGCGAAGGAGGTCCGCAGTGCCCGAATGGGACGGTCGTGGCCTGCCGCCCGTGGCGCAGGCCCGGGTCGACCGGTTCGCCGCCTCCGGGCTGAAGACGTCGTTGCTGAGCGTGCCCGGGGCCGTCGGCGCGGAGGTCGTCGGCTTCACCCCCGTCGGCGAGGTCATGGGCTGCGTCGTGCAGCAGGCCGGCTGGGTCGGGCCCGGCACCTGGGCCGCCGACCAGGTCAACCTGCTGTCCGGGATGCTGCGGCAGGGTTACGCCACCGCGCTCGACCGGCTCGCGCAGGAGGCGACCGCGCTCGGGGCCGACGGCGTCCTCGGCATCACCGTCACCATCACCGCGCTCGACGAGTCGAACCAGGAGTTCGTCGCGCTCGGCACCGCCGTGCGCGCCGAGACGAAGCAGCGGCCGCGGCGGCTGTTCACCACCGACCTGCCCGGCCAGGACGTCGCCAAGCTGATGCAGGCCGGCTGGGTGCCGGTGCGCGTCGCGGTCGGCGTCGCCGGGCGCGCGCAGTTCGACTACAACATGCAGTACCAGACCAACACCTGGGCCGGGAACACCGAAGTGGACGCGCCGACGCGGGTCGTGACCGAGGTCCGCGCCGCGGCCCGCGCCGAGTTCGGGCGCGCGATCCGGGACAGCGGCGCCGACGGCGGCATCGTCTCGGACATGCGGCTGCGGGCGTGGCCGGTCCAGGAGATCGGGGTGGTCGGGCTCGCGTCCGTCGTCGGCACCGCGATCGCCCGCTTCCACACCGGGCGCGCCGCCCCGACCAGCGCGCTCAAGATCCTGCCGTTGAACCGTTCCTGAGGAGGCTTCGTGACCACCGCGGATCCCGCCGCGCAGCACATCCCCGAGGATGCGATGCGCCGGCTCGCCGAGATGCGCCCGGGGCAGAAGACCAGCCTCTTCACCTCGGACCTGAGCGTCAACGAGTTCCTGCTCGTGCGCGAAGCCGGGTTCCGGCCGCTCGGGCTGGTGCTCGGGTCGAGCATCTACCACGTCGGCTTCCAGATGGGCCGGTGGAGCAAGAACCAGGAGCTGGACCGGCTTTCGCAGGCGATGTACCACGCCCGCGAGCTCGCGATGTCCCGGATGGAGGCGGAGGCCGACGTGCTGGGCGCGGACGGCATCGTCGCGGTCCGGCTCGAGATCGAGTTCAAGGAGTTCGGCAGCGACCTCGCCGAGTTCATCGCCGTCGGCACCGCGGTCAAGGCCGACGAACCCGGGGAATGGCGCAACAACACCGGGAAGCCGTTCACGTCCGACCTGTCCGGGCAGGACTTCTGGACGCTCGTGCAGGCCGGGTACGCGCCGCTGGGCATGGTGATGGGCACCTGCGTCTACCACATCGCGCACCAGCGGTTCCGGCAGATGATGGGCAACATCGGGCAGAACGTCGAGATCCCGCAGTACACCGAGGCGCTCTACGACGCGCGCGAACTCGCGATGTCGCGGATGCAGACCGAGGCGGAACAGCTCGAGGCGGAGGGCATCGTCGGCGTGCAGCTGCTTTCGCTGCCACACCGCTGGGGCGGGCACACGACGGAGTTCTTCGCCATCGGCACCGCGGTGAAACCGTTGCGGGACGACCACCACATCGCCAAGCCGCAGCTCGTGCTGCCGCTCACCGACTGATGGCCGGCGCGGAGCTGGAGTTCCACCTGCTGGTCGCGGCGCTGCGCACCGACCGGGCGGACGTCGAGTCGTACCACCGGGTCCTGTCGGAGACGCTGGGCGAAGCGCTCCCGCCGGGCATGGTCGAGGTGTCGCGGCGCAAGACGTTCGCCGACCGGGTGGCGGGCCGCGACGGGCAGGTGGTTGCGGTCCAGGTGACCACCCCGGACCGGGTTCTGGTGCTGAGCGCGGGCAAGCACGGCGGCGTGGCGGCGGAGATCCGCCAGGTCGTGCGCGGCGTGGTGATCAGCCGCAAGGAAGCCGCGGTGGACGACTGGCTGGCGGCGCTGGCCCAGGAGCTGACCACGCTGGCCGAGAAGGACGCGAAAGCCCGAGACGCGCTGTCGCGCCTCCTCGGCGGTTGAGCCTCGCCGTCTGACCGGGCCGCTGGGTCGCTAGGCTGCCGGGACCATTCAGCGAGGAGGGTCTCACGGTGAAGCTGCTGGTCACGGGTGGCGCGGGCTACATCGGGAGCGTCGTGACGCGAGCGCTCCAGGCATCCGGGCACGAGGTGGAGGTGCTGGACGACCTGTCGACCGGTCACCGCGCGAGCGTGCCGGACGGCGTGGTGTTCCACCGGATGTCCGTGCACGACGTGGCTTCGGTGCTGACTCCCGAAGCGGGCTTCGAAGGCGTGCTCCACTTCGCGGGACGGATCGAGGTCGCGGAGTCCGTGGCCCGGCCGGACCTCTACTGGGACGTCAACGTGCGCGGCTCCCTCGCCCTGCTGGAGGCGGCCCGCGCGGCGCACGTCCGGCGCCTGATCTTTTCGTCGACCGGTTCGATGTACCGGGGCGAGGGCGACGAGAAGCTCGCCGAAACCGCCAGGGTGGAACCGCGCAATCCCTATGCGGCCAGCAAGCTCATGGTCGACCTGATGTTGTCCGCGGAAGCCGCGGCGTTCGGCCTCGGTGCGACGAGCCTGCGTTATTTCAACGCGGCGGGCGCTGTCGGCGAGCTCGGTGAGCGCCACGACCCGGAGAGCCACCTCATCCCCATCGTGCTGCAGGTCGCGGCCGGCAAGCGCGAGCGGTTGCAGATGTACGGCAACGACTACCCGACCCCGGACGGCACCTGCGTGCGGGACTACATCCACGTCGCGGACCTGGCCACGGCGCACGTTCTCGCGCTGGAGGCGATCGAGCCCGGCCGGCACGAGATCTACAACCTGGGCAACGGCAGCGGTTACACCAACATGCAGGTCGTCGACGCGGCTCGCGAGGTCACCGGGCACCCCATCCCGGTGGTGCTCGCCCCGCGACGCGAAGGCGACGCGGTGATCACCGTCGCGAGCAGCGAGAAGGCCCGGAAGGACCTGGGGTGGCAGCCCGGCCGGCCCGCGCTGCACGACATCGTCGCCGACGCCTGGACCTTCCACACCCAGCACCACTGACGCGGGGGGCAAGACCCGAACACCTTGCCCCCCAAGGATTTCCGTCAGCTCAGCACCCGGCCGAGGAAGCCGCGGACGTACCCGGCGATGGCGTCCAGCTGCGTCTCCAGCGCGAAGTGGCCCGCGTCCAGCAGGTGGATCTCCGCGTCGGGCAGGTCGCGGGCGTACGCGCGGGCGCCGTCGGCGACGAAGATCTCGTCGTTGCCGCCCCACACCGCCAGCACCGGCACCTGGCTGGTGCGGAAGTACTCGTGGAACTTCGGGTACAGCCCGATGTTGTGGTGGTAGTCCGCGAGCAGCGCCATCTGGATCTCCGCCGCGCCCGGCCGGTCGAGCAGCGCCTGGTCGTGGATCCAGACGTCCGGGCTGACCAGCTCCGGGTCGGGCGAGCCGTCGAGGTACTGCCCCTTCGTGGCCTCGAGGGTGACCATCGCGCGCAGGTCGTCCTCGGTCAGGGCGCCGGCGGCGAGCTTCTGCGTCAGGCCGGCGCCGAGACCCTCGACGTAGGCGTTGCCGTTCTGGGTGACGATCGCCGTGACGCGGCCGGGGTTCGCGGTGGCGATCCGCAGGCCCACCGGTGAGCCGAAGTCCTGGATGTAGAGCGCGAACTCCGTCAGGCCGAGCTGGTCGAGCAGGCCGAGGGTGAGCTCGGCCAGCGCGTCGAAGGTGTAGGTGAACTCCCCCACCGGCGGCGCGTCGGAGGCGCCCGCGCCCAGGTAGTCCGGGGCGACGACGTGGTAGCGGTCGGCCAGGGCCGGGATGAGGTGCCGGTACATGTGCGAGCTCGTCGGGAACCCGTGCAGCAGCACGATCGTGGGGGCGTCGGCGGGTCCGGCCTCCCGGTAGAAGAGCCGGTGCCCGTTGACGGTGGCGTAGCGGTGGTGCACGGCGACCATGGTCACTCCCTCGAACGTCTCATGGATACTTTTTTATTTATCCATGAGACGCAGTACGCTGTCAACGGGTCGGGGAAACTGGAGCCCGGACTCGGGAGGCGAACGTGGTCACTGCGGCACCCGGCGAGGAACGCTCACTCGCGCTGGCACTGGTCAACACCCGGCGGGTGGGCGACGCCGACGACCTCGACGACCCCGGCACCTGGCTCCACGCGCACGGGTTCCGGGTGACGGCGGTGGACGACGTCACGCCGTTGACGGACCTCCGCGCCGCGGTCCGCGAGCTGCTGGCCGCGCTGGCCGAGGGCCGGGCGCCGGCCGCCGACGCCGTCGAGACGGTGAACGCGGCCGCCCGCGCCGACGCCGCCGCGCCGCAGCTCACCTGGGACGGCGGCCCGGGGCGCGCGTGGCGCAGCACCCGGCCGGGCAGCCTCGACGAGGCCGTGGCCGCCCTGGCCCGGGACGCGATCGACGTCGTCGGCGGCGATCTCGGGCAGCTGGTGCACCCCTGCGAGGCGCACGGCTGCGTCCGGTTCTTCCTCCGCGAGCACGCCCGCCGCCGCTGGTGCTCCACGACGTGCGGCGACCGGGTCCGCGCCGCGCGGCACCAGCGCCTGGTGGTCGAGCGGCGTACCGTGTGAGCCCGCCGACGAAGGGACGCCCGATGGACTGGACGCTCGAAGTGGTCGTGGTGCCGGTGTCCGATGTAGACCGCGCGAAGGCCTTCTACACCGACAAGCTCGGCTTCACCCTCGACCACGACGTCACGCCGGCCGAGGGGGTGCGGATCGTCCAGGTGACCCCGCCGGGCTCGGGCTGCTCGGTGGTGTTCGGCCGCGGCGCCGTGCCGGACATGCCGCCGGGCTCGCTGAAGGGGCTCCAGCTGGTCGTCAACGACCTGCCGAAGGCCCACTCGATGCTGGTCGAGCGCGGCGTCGACGTCGGTGACATCCAGGTCGTCGGCGCAGGCCCCTGGGACGGCGAAGCCGACCTGAACAACGAGGGCTTCGTGTTCTTCGCCGATCCCGACGGCAACGAGTGGGCGATCCAGCAGATCACCGCGCGCGGCTAGTCGACGAGGGCGCCGCAGCTGATGTTGACCGTGGACGCCGTCATCGAGCGCGCCCGGTCGGAGGCGACGAACGCCGCGACCGCGCCGACGTCGGCGAGCGTCGCCGCGCGGCCCAGCATCGTCTGGCCGTTGATGCTGTCCTCGATCACCTGGCGGGCTTCGAAGTCCGCGGGGAGCGTCTCCGGGATGCCGCCGGTCCGCAGCGTCACCGCGCGCACGCCGTGCGGCCCGAGTTCGGCGGCGATCTGGCGGCGCATGGCCTCGAGGGCGTGGAAGGCGACCTGCAGCCCGCCGACGGAGAACTCGCGCACGGGATCACCCGCGCCGCCGAAGAACAGCACGACCCCCGACCGCTGCTTGATCATGTGCCGCGCGGCGGCCCGTGCGGTGAGGAAGTTCGTCCGCACGGCGGTGACCACGGGCTGTTCGTAGTCGGCGAGCGACATGTCGACCAGCGGCGTGCCCTGCACGTCACCGTGGTTGACGAGGTTGAAGGAGACGTCGATCCCGCCCCGGGCGGCGACGGCCTCGGCGTGCTCGTCGACGGCCCGCTCGTCCAGCGCGTCGACCTCGGCGGTCTCGGCCTCCCCACCGGCCGCCCGGATCCGCTCGGCGACCACCTCGAGGCGGCCGAGCGTCCGCCCGGCCAGGAAGACACGAGCACCTTCCTCGGCGAAAGCGCTGGCCACGGCGCTGCCGATCCGGCCGCCTCCGCCGTAGACGATGGTGTTCTTGCCGGCGAGCAAGCTCATGGATACCTCCAGGGTTCGGGTGCGTTCACCCCTGCGTCGAACGGGCCCGGCCGGATTCGACCGCTCACGGCCGCGGGACGCCCATCGGGTTCGGCACCGGGACCAGGCCCGTGTCGACCACCGCGCGGCTCAGCGGGACCGCCAGCTCCAGCACCCGCGCCACCCCCGCCTCGCCGAGGGCCTCGACCGGGGCCGCGGCCAGGCGATCCGTATCGTTCTCGATGGCGCGGCGGAGCGCCACGCCGGCGTCGGTCAACCGGCCGCCGGCGTCGAGCACTCCCCGATCCCGCAGCCGGTCGGCCGCCTGCGTCCAGTCGTCGTCGGACCAGCCGCGGTGGGGCTGGACGTCGCCGCGGGTGAGGACGCCGTCGCCGATGTGGGTGAGCGTGGTCTCCAAGCCGGAGAGGCCCGCGTGCACCGCCGCGAGGACGTGGCCGTCGCCGCGGTGCTCGCGCAGGATCGTCGTGGCCAGCCACAGCCGGCCGAGCACGCCGGACGGGCGGGGCACCGCCGACCACGCCGCGGCCAGCGGACGGCCGTCGAACCGGCACGCGTCCGCCGCCCGCTCCAGCAACGAAGCCAGCTCCACGGCGTCGGGCACCACCTGGCCCAACGCCTCTTCGACGGCCTCGATGCGCGTCCGGAGGACATCCGCCGGAGAGGCGAACGACCACGCGTCCGGCAGGGCCCGCGCGACCATCGCCGGGGCGAAGCCGAACAGCATCGACGTCGCCGCCGCCGGGCCGATCGGGCCCAGCGGCGCGAGCCGTCCGGCGAAGTAGCCCATCCAGTAGCCCTGCAGGCCGACCGCTTTCGCCGCGGCCGCCGTCTCGGGCGCGAAGTACACCACGGCGTGCAGCGGCTCGACCGCGGCCCAGAGCCGGCGGGGCAGGGTCATCGCGGTCTCCTCACGGGGTCAGCCGGTGCAGGTCGCGCGGGAACAGCGTGACCTCCCGGACGTTCGCGACTCCGAGCAGCCGCGCCGTCCACCTTTCCAGGCCCAGCGCGAAACCGCCGTGGGGCGGCATGCCGTGCGCGAACACCGCCAGGTAGTCGCCATAGTCTTCGGCGTCGTCCCCGAGCGCCGCGAGGTAGTCCGCGTGCCGGTGCCGCCGCTGGCCGCCGGTCACCAGCTCCAGGCCGCGGAACAGCAGGTCGAAGCTGTTCGAGTACGCGGGCCGCGCCGGGTCCGGGTGCGTGTAGAACGGCCGTTTCGCCATCGGGTAGCCGGTGACGAACAGGAACTCCGACCCGTGCTCGCGGACCGCCCAGTCCGACAGCCACCGCTCGTCGGCGGGCGCCAGGTCGGGCTCGTCCTTCCCGAGCATCTTCTGGGCGTCCGCGAAGTGGAGCTCCGGGATCTCGGCGGGCACGTCCGGGACGGCGACACCGAGCGCCGCGACCGACCCGGCCATCCCGGCGAGCACCTCCCGCAGCACGGCCATGACGTCGTGGTGGTCCTCGATGAACCCGAGTTCGGCGTCGAGGCTGGTGTACTGCGCCAGGTGCCGCGCGGTGTCGTGCGGCTCGGCGCGGAAGACCGGGCCGACCTCGTAGACGCGCTCGAACACCCCGACCAGCGCCTGCTTGTAGAACTGCGGCGACTGCGCGAGGTACGCCTGACGGCCGAAGTAGTCGATGCCGAAGACGTTCGCGCCGGATTCGGTGGCCGACGAGACGATCTTCGGCGTGTGCGTCTCGGTGAACCCCAGGCCGTCCAAAGTGGACCGGAACCCGGCGACGGCGGCCGCGGACACGGCGAACCGTGCCTTCAGCAGCGGATGCCGCAGCGCGACCGGGGCGTGGTCGAGGATCGTCGGCAGGGACGCGGACACCGCGGGCCGGTAGAGGTCGAACGGCGGTGGCGAGGCCGGTTCCGACAGCGGAACGACGGTCGCCGAAGTCAGCTCGGCACCGCCGGGCGCGCGCGGGTTCGCCGTCACGGTCGCGTGCACCTCGACCACGGTCTCCTCGGGAGGCGACGCGACGTCGGAGCGGAGCACGACCTGCGCGGTGCCGGACCGGTCGCGCAGCACGAGGAACGTGACGGATTTCAGCCGGCGACGGCGGTGTACCCAGCCGGCGACGCGGACGTGGGCGCCGACGTGCCGGGGCAGGTCGGCGGTCAGGATTCGGGAGATCATCGTGGGCCCTTCGCAGGCGACGTGACCCCTTGGGAGTGCGGGCGATAAGGGAACTCGCGGTGCCACCGCACTTTCACCGCCCGAGGGCGGCCTCTGACGGCCCGATCACGGGGGCCGGCCGGCGGGGCATTTCCTCCCCGCACTCCGGAGGGTCTTCACCGCGGGGCACGGGACCGCCTTCCCAGCTGCCGGCGGCTCTCTGGACCCGTGCGCTCCCGGGGCTACTCGGCTCCATCAGCGCGTTGACCGGGACGTTAGCCCGGCCGCGGCAAAGGGCGCACGGCATTTTCGGGCGTGGCCGACGTCACGCCACTGTTGAATGAACGTTCAGTTGACACTGCTCCCAGGCGAGCTTACCGTCGCTGTTGAATGAGTACTCAGTTAAGAGAGGACTTCCCATGACCGGCAAAGTCTGGTTCGTCACCGGCTCGTCGCGCGGCCTCGGCCGGGAGATCGTCGACGCCGCCCTGGAGCGGGGCGACTCCGTCGTGGCCACCGCCCGCGACCCACGCAGCCTCGGCGACCTGCCCGCGGACCGCGCACTGGCCGTCGCGCTCGACGTCACCGACGAAGCCGCGGCCGACCGCGCCATCGCGGCGGCCGTCGAGCGGTTCGGCCGCATCGACGTCGTGGTCAACAACGCCGGCTACGCCGACTTCGGGTCCATTGAGGACACTCCGGCGGCGCAGTTCCGGGCCCAGATCGAAACGAACCTGATGGGCGTGGTGACGGTGACCCGCGCGGCGATCCCGGTGCTGCGCGAGCAGGGCCACGGCCACTTCATCCAGATCTCCACCGTCGGCGGCCGGATCGCGCCGGGCGTCGGCCTGGCCGCGTACTCGGCGGCGAAGCACGGCGTCGAAGGCTTTTCCGGGGTGCTGGCCAACGAGATGAAGCCGTTCGGGGTCAAGGTGACCATCGTCGAGCCGGGCGGGTTCCGCACCGACTGGGCCGGGTCGTCGATGTCGTTCATCGAGCCGAGCGAGGCCTACCAGCCCGTGCTGAACCCGATGATCGAGCACATCCGCGGCCCGGAGCAGCTCGCCACCGGCGACCCCGCCAAGGCCGGCCGGGTGATCACCGAGCTCGCCGACCTGGCCGAGCCGCCGCTGCGGCTGCCGCTGGGGTCCGACGCGGTCATGCTGATCCGCGCCACCGACGAGGCCAAGATCGCCGAGATCGACGCGTGGGCCGAGACGTCCCGCCGCACCGACGCCGACGACGCCGCGCAGCGGGACTTCAGCAGCCTCGCGCGAAACTAGGTCAGGAGCCGGTGGCGCCCGTCCCGGCTCCGGTGCCCTGGTAGCCGAACTTGATCGACCGCCCGGGCGCCAGGGCGCCGTTGAAGGTACGGAGACCGTGCAGTCGGCCCCGTCGTCCTCGACCGCGGCGGCAACCCCGGCCCGGCACCGTCAAGAAGGGCAGGTTCGGATTCCGGGGCGTCAGCCCCAGGCGACCGGCAGCTCGCGAACGCCGTAGACGAGCGTGTTGTGCTTGTACGCCAACGACTCCCGCGGCACCGCGAGCCGCAGGTCCGGCACCCGGCGGAACAACCGCGTCAACGCCTCCTGCAGTTCGACGCGCGCCAGCTGCTGGCCGATGCACTGGTGCGCGCCGAACCCGAAGGCGACGTGCGTGCGCGGCGATTCGCGGTGGAAGTCGAGCTTGTCGGCGGCCGGGAACAGCTCCTCGTCGCGGTTGGCCGAGTTCAGCGCGGCGACCAGCCACTCCCCCGCCTTCACCGCACGAGACCCGACCTGGACGTCTTCGGTGGCGTAGCGCAGCACCCCGAACTGCACGACCGACAGGTACCGCAGCAGCTCCTCGACGGCGCGTTCCGGTGCCGCCAGCACGACTTCGCGCTGCTGCGGGTGGTCCAGCAGCACGAGGGTGCTGAGCGCGATCATGTTGGCCGTCGTCTCGTGCCCGGCCACCAGGAGGCTGAGCCCGAGCATCACCAGCTCTTCCCGGTCGAGCGCGTCACCGGTCGCCGCACCGCGCGCGATCAGCCGGCTGAACAGGTCGTCCCGCGGGTTCTTCCGCTTGTCGGCGAACAACTCGGTCAGGAACCCGGCAAGCTCCTCGTAGGCTTGCTGTCCCTGTTCGCGCGTGGTGTCGGTGCTGACGAGCGTGCTGCTCTGGTGCTGGAACCGCTCGCGGTCGGCGTACGGGACGCCGAGCAGCTCGCAGATCACCAGCGACGGGATCGGCAACGCGAACTCCCGCACCAGATCGGCTTCGCCGGGCTTCGCGAGCATCGCATCGAGGTGACGCTCGACCAGCTCCTGGACGTAGGTGCGCATCGCCTCGATGCGCCGCACGGTGAACTCCGCGAGCACCATCTTGCGCAGCCGCGAGTGTTCCTGGCCGTCGAGCTGGATGATCGAGCCCGGGCTGACCTCCTGGTCGAGGTCGCCGCCGGCGTTCACGTGCACCGAAGACGCGCCGCGCGAGCTCATCGTGCGGTCGGCGAGCACCGCGCGAACGTCGCTGTAGCGCGTGACCAGCCAGGCGTCCATGCCCGCTGGGCAGCGCACCTGCGACGTCGGCTCGGCTTGGCGCAACGTCGCGTAGTTCTCGGGTGGGTCGTACGGGCATCCGGCCGGTCGCGTCGTCGGGAGGGCCGGGGTCTCGGACGCTGCCGTCACAGCGGATCACGCCTCTCTACCGGTGGTCTGGACACTTCCACCATGGAGACGTCCGGCGCCGTCGTGGGACGTCCGACCCACATCCGACCCGGATGGACCAGTCCGGACGGCGTTCGTTAGAGAACTTTACGAATAGGTCTTGACGCGCCGTCGCCGCACCGCGAACCTGGACGCACGCCGCCGTCATCGTCCGTCCAGTCCTCCCGGAGGCAGCATGACCCGGCGCGCTTTCGTGCTCGTCGTGACCCTTTTCCTCGCCTTGGCCGGCGCCCTCGCCGGCGGCACCCCGGCGAACGCGGAGACCACGCAGCCGACCTTCCTCACCTTCTACGGGTGGTGGGACAACACCCCGCCCGGCGGCGACATCGCCTACCCGCAGATCCACGACACGGCCGGCGGCAAGGGCACCTACGCCGACCCGATCACGTTCGCCACCAGCACGTCCGAGCTCAAGGCCGGCACCAAGGTCTGGGTCCCCCGGGTGAAGAAGTACTTCATCATGGAGGACGGCTGCGACGAGTGTTCCGACGACTGGAACGGCCAGGGCCCCAACGGCGGCCCCAACCTGCGCCACATCGACCTCTGGCTCGGCGGCCAGGGCGGCAGCGCCTTCGACGCGATCGACTGCGAAGACGCGCTGACGCACTACAACGCCGACAACACCCCGGTGCTCGAGCCGGTGGTCGTCGACCCGCCGTCGACCGAACCGTACGACTCGACGCCGATCTTCAACACCGGCACCGGCGCGTGTTACGGCGGCGCGCGGCCGAACACCACGGTCGGCCAGTACCGCAACAACTCCACCAGTACGTGCCTCGATGCGCCGAGCAGCGGGACCACGCTGAAGGTCGCCGCGTGCACCGGAAGCGACGCGCAGCGGTTCACCTTCCACGGCGCGTTCCTCGTGCACAACGACAGGTGCGCGGGCATCTCCGGCAGCTCGATCGTGCTGCAGACCTGCACCGGCGGCCCGGCCCAGCAGTGGTCGATCAACCCCGACGGCACCATTTCCGACATCCAGACGAGCAAGAAGTGCTTCCGCGCTTCGGGTACGACGCTCACCGCGGGCAGCTGCTCCGGCGACCAGGCCCGCTGGACGTTCACCGCGGCCGCCGGCCTCGGCGTGGCGCCGTCGGCCGTTTCGGTCGCGCCAGGTGGTACGACGACAGCAACCGTCACTTCCACGGACGCGGTCACGCTGTCCGCGAGCGGCGCTCCCGCGGGCGTCACCGTGTCCTTCTCCCCGGCGTCGGTGCCGGCCGGCGGCACCTCGACCGCCACGGTCACCGCCGCCGCGAACGCCGCCCCCGGCACGGTGACGATCACCATCACGGGCGGGACCAAGACCGCTTCACTGGGTGTCACCGTCACGGGTGGTGGTGGCGGCACCGAGACGCTGCTTTCGCAGGGCAAGACGGCCACGGCGTCGTCGACGGAGTCCTCGACCTACGCGGCGGGCAAGGCCTTCGACGGCAACCTGACCGGCACCCGCTGGGCCAGCGCCGAGACGGCGTCCGAGTGGCTGCTGGTCGACCTCGGCGCGACCAAGTCCGTCTCGCACGTCAAGCTGACCTGGGAGGCGGCGTACGGGAAGGCGTACAGCATCCAGACCTCGCCGGACGGCACGGCCTGGACGACGATCTACAGCACGACCACCGGCAACGGCGCCACGGACGATCTGACCGGGCTCTCCGGCACCGGCCGGTACGTGCGGATGAACGGCGTCACGCGCGGCACGGCGTACGGTTACTCCCTGTACGAAATGCAGGTGTACGGCCCCGCCTGAGTTGCCGAACCGGCAACTGGATTTGCCTTCTCGGGGACGTTCTCCGCATGGTGGGAGGACGTCCCCGAGGAGGAACCATGGCGCACACGCACGACGAGCCGATGACCGTCGAGAACATGCTCAAGCAGGAGTTCTGGGAAGCGCTCTACCAGCGCGACGAGCACCGGATCTGGAGCGGGAACGTCAACCGCAACCTGCGCGACGAGGTGACCGGGCTGAAACCCGGGCACGCCCTCGACCTCGGCTGCGGTGAAGGCGGTGACGCGATCTGGCTGGCCCAGGAGGGCTGGACGGTCGACGGCGCCGACATCTCGACCCTCGCGCTGGCCCGCGCCGAAGCGGCGGCCAAGGAGCAGGGCGTCGAGGTCCGCTGGCTGCACCGCGACATCCTCGACTGGCAGCCCGAGGAGACCTACGACCTGATCTCCGCGCAGTACATGCACCTGCCGCCGGAGCTGCGCAAGAACGTCTTCACCGCGGCCGCGGCGGCGATCCGGCCCGGCGGTTCACTGCTGATCGTCGGGCACTCGCCGAAAGCCATGCGGGAGTTCGACGGCCAGGCGCCGCCGCAGGAGCTGTTCTTCGAGCCGGAGGAGATCACCGGCTACCTCGGCGACGCGTGGGAGTGGGTCGTCGAGACCTGCGAGACGCGCGGCGAGGGCCACCACACCGACGCCGTCTACCGCGCGAAGCGCCTCTGAAATGCCGCGAGGGCCTCTTCACGCGCCCTCGACGCGTGTGAAGAGGCCCTCGCGGGTTTACCCACCGGAGTTGGATCAGGCGAGCAACAGGCCGTAGGACTGCAGCTCGAGGGTGAGCGGGTAGAAGTAGCTGGTCACGGTGTCGCCACCGGACAGCGTGCCGAGGCCCGTGGAACCGTCGTAGGCCGGGCCGCCCGAGTCACCGTGGTCGGTGTGCGCGGTGGTGCCGAACTCGTGGTTCAGGACGCCGACGTCGAAGTTGACCGACTCGTCGACCGAGGTGACCTCGCCGCTGCCGCCACCGGTGGTCGAGCCCTGCTTCTCCATCTGCTCACCGACCGTCGGCTCCGCCGCGCCGGTGATCGCCTGGCCGGTGTTGATCTCACCGGGGCCGGAGCCGTTCGGGCGGGTCAGCAGGCCGGAGTCGGCTCCCGGGCAGTCGCTCTCGACGACCTGCGCGCCGGAGACGTCGCCGCCGGCCCAGGTGCCGCCGAGGTTGGTGCAGTGGCCCGCGGTGAGCAGGAAGGGCGACCCGCCGCGCGTCACGTTGAAGCCGAGCGAGCAGCGGCCCTGGTCGTTCTGGATCGCGTCGCCGTCGGAGATGTAGAGCTCCAGCTTGCCGGTGCGGTGCTCGACCCGGACGCTGTCGCCGTACTGCGCGGCGGCCGCGGCGACCTTGTCGGAGGTGGCCTTGCTGGCCGCGTCGTAGACCTTCACCACGACCTGGTTGGTCTTGGTGTCGATGCCCCACGCGGTCTGCGGCACGTTCTTCACCGCGTCGAGCGAGTTCTTGACGCCGGTCAGCGCGGCGAAGGTGTGCTTGACCTTCTTCGCGGTGAGGCCGGCGGCCTCGACCTTCCGCACCGACGCGTCGTCGGTGACGTTCACGATCGCCTTGCCGTTCTCCAGGTAGATGCCGCCGGAGGTGGCACCGAGGGAGCTCGCCACCTGGGTGGCGTTGCTGACGGCGTTGGCCTGCATCTCGGCGAAGGCCAGTGGGGACGCAGTGGCCGCCGACGCGCACACGCCGGACGTCAGCGCGGCGGCCGACAAGACGGCGAAGGTCTTGAGGGCGGTCTTCCGGGGAGTCATCAACTTCCTCCAGTTAGCCGGTTCGAAGCCTGCGCCGGTCACTTTTGTTGCCGAGCAACCAACGCACCACCGACTAAGGTTGGTTAATAACCAGCAGAACCGGACATACCTCGCGACTCGGACCCGAAAGGCCCAGTGTCAGTGCTGCTTTCGGCGTAACAAACGCCTGGTGTGGCGAGCCGTCGCCCCAGGGGTTGCGGCGTTCGGCGCAGCGGACCGCAGCCGGCTCAGGCGCCGGCCAGCCGGGGTTCGCGTTCGGGGCGCTGTTGTCAATTCCGCACAGTCCGAGCGCACCCAGCCGTGCCCGCGCTCAGGCGCCGGAGCCAGACGGCCAACGGACGTGCGCCTCGTAGTCCGGGTGCTTCCGGAGGTACCCGGCGATGAACGGGCACACCGGCACGATCGTCCGGCCCTTCGCGACGACGTCGTCCAACGCACCCGCCGCCAGCACCTTGCCCAGGCCCTGCCCCGCGAAGGCGTCGTCGATCTCCGTGTGGGTGAACACGGTCAGCTCACCGCGCTGGTCGTACGCCGCGAAGCCCGCCAGTTTCTCGTCCGACCAGACCTCGTAACGGCTCTCCGCGGGGTTGTCGATCACCTTGTTCATGCGCACTCCTTCTCTCTGTGCGGTGGAACGCCGGACGGCCGTCCAGCCTTCCCCCATCGAGCGATGGGCGGACCCGGGCCGTGAAGGCGCACTGGGCCGCCCGGGGGACCTGCCCTGCTCGTTCGTGTGCAACCCGGCCACATCCCTTGGCTCGCCCAGCAACCTTTGGTTGCCTCATCGTGTCGGAAACCGCCAGCGCCGCAACGGAAAGGCCCCAGCCGCGTGCCGCAGCAGCCGTTCGTCCTCCCCGAGTTCTACATGCCCTACCCGGCGCGGCTGAACCCGCACCTGGAGGGCGCCCGCGAGCACAGCAAGGCCTGGGCGTACGCGATGGACATGATCGACGTCCCGCAGCACGGCACGGTGATCTGGGACGAGCACGACCTCGACTCCCACGACTACGCGCTGCTCTGCGCCTACACCCACCCGGACGCCGGCGCCGAAGAGCTCGACCTGATCACCGACTGGTACGTCTGGGTCTTCTACTTCGACGACCACTTCCTCGAGCTGTACAAGCGCACCGGCGACATCGACAGCGCGCGCACGTACCTCGACCGGCTCGACCTGTTCATGCCGCGCGAAGGCGCGATCACCGACACCCCGGAGAACCCGGTCGAACGCGGCCTGACCGATCTCTGGAACCGGACGATCCCGCACCGCTCCGACGGCTGGCGGCGCCGTTTCATCGAAAGCACCAAGGCGCTGCTCGAAGAGTCGCTCTGGGAACTCGCCAACATCAACGAAGGTCGGCTTTCCAACCCGATCGAGTACATCGAGATGCGCCGGAAGGTCGGCGGCGCGCCGTGGTCGGCGAACCTCGTCGAGCACTCGGTGCACGCCGAAGTGCCGGACGAGATCGCCGCGGCCCGGCCGATGGAGGTGCTGCGCGACTGCTTCGCCGACGGCGTCCACCTGCGCAACGACCTGTTCTCTTACCAGCGCGAGGTCGAGGACGAGGGCGAGCTGTCCAACGGCGTCCTCGTGTTCGAGAAGTTCCTGGACCTGACGACGCAGGAGGCGGCCGACGCCGTCAACGACCTGATCACCTCGCGGCTGCACCAGTTCGAGCACACCGCGCTGACCGAGGTCCCGGGGCTGTTCGACGAGCACGCCGTCGACCCGGCCGCGCGGCTGGCGACGTTCGCCTACGTCAAGGGCCTGCAGGACTGGCAGTCCGGCGGGCACGAGTGGCACCTGCGCTCGAGCCGGTACATGAACGAAGGCGCGCTGGAGTCCCGCGGCGGCCCGGAACTGGGCACGGCCACCGGGCTCGGGACGTCGGCCGCGCGCATCTTCTCGTCGGTGCTCGCGACCGCGCCGCAGCGGCTGCGGTCGTACTCGAGCACGCCGTTCCGCACGGTGAAGGTCGAGCGGCCGCCCGTCGAACTGCCGTTCCCGCTGCGGCTGAGCCCGCACCTGGACGCGTGCCGCGTCCGCAACGTCGACTGGGCGCGGCGGATGGGCTTCCTCGACGGTGTCGTGTGGGACGAGCGGAAGCTGCGCGCCACCGACCTCCCGCTGTGCGCGGCCGGCATCCACCCGGACGCCGACCCCGACCAGCTCGACGTCACCAGCGACTGGCTGACCTGGGGCACGTTCGCCGACGACTACTACCCGATCGTGTTCGGCGCGACCCGCGACCTCGCCGGGGCGAAGGCGTGCAACGCGCGGCTGTCGCTGTTCATGCCGGTGGACGGCGAACCCACGCCGGCGCCCGCCAACGCGCTGGAGGTGGGCCTGGCCGACGTCTGGCTGCGCACCACCGCCGGGATGGCGCCCGAAAACCGCCGCACGGTGCGGAAAGCCGTCGACACGATGACGTCGAGCTGGCTGTGGGAGCTGGTCAACCAGGCCCAGAACCGGATCCCGGACCCGATCGACTACGTCGAGATGCGGCGCCGGACGTTCGGGTCGGACCTCACGATGAGCCTGTCGCGCTTCTCGCACGGCCGCGAGGTGCCGCCGGAGCTGTACCGCACGCGGCCGGTGCAGGCGATCGAGCACTCGGCGACGGACTTCGCGTGCCTGGTCAACGACGTGTTCTCCTACCGCAAGGAGATCGAGTACGAGGGCGAGCTGCACAATGCCGTCCTGGTCGTGCAGAACTTCCTGAACTGCTCCGAGGAACGCGCGTTCGGCGTGGTCGACGACCTGATGAAGGCCCGCCTGGCGGAGTTCAAGCACGCGGCGGCGATCGAGCTGCCGGCGCTGTTCCGCGACTACGGCGTCGAGCCGGACGTCCAGGAGATGCTGCTGGAGTACGTCGAGGAGTTCCGCGACTGGATGGCGGGCATCGTCAACTGGCACGAGAAGGTCGGCCGCTACACCGAGCGCGAGCTGAACTACCACCCGATGGCGGCCACGGCCCTGCGCGGCCCGACGGGCATCGGCACGTCGTCCCTGCGCATCTCCGACCTCCTGCCGACCGGGCGGTGACGTGCCGGCCTCCCCGACGGCCAGGCAACGCGAAATCGCCCGGCTGCTCCGCGCGGTCGGCATGCACCACGAAGCCGAGCAGGCCCTCCGCACGGACCTCCGGGCCCGGCTGCGCCGAGGCCGCCGCCGCCTCAAAGTCCGCCTGATCCGCTCGTCCCGAAGGCTCCGCCATCGAGTCCGGGCGTGACGGAAACGCCGATTCGCGTGATTGACGGGTCGACACGGCGCCGTGCCGACCCTCTGATCACGTGTGTCGGCTCCTCGATCACACCGGGGGCGTCGTTCGTGCCACTCCGCCGGGCATTTGCTCCGCGAGAAGGTGATACTCAAGGACGTGAGCGGCTTCAACCTGCGTTTCCTCGGCCATTCGACGGTCCGGCTCGAGCTCGGTGACCGGGTCGTCCTCACCGATCCGGTGCTCACCGCCCGGGTCGGCGGGCTGACCCGGGTCGTGCCACCGCCCGAACCGGCCGCGTACGGCGGCGTTGATCTGGTGCTGCTGTCGCACCTGCACGGTGACCACCTGCACGTGCCGTCGCTGAAGCTGGTCGGCCGGCACACCCGGATCGTCGTGCCGCGCGGGGCCGGGAGCTGGCTCGCCAAGAAGGGCTTCACCGCCGTCGAGGAGATCGCGCCCGGCGAGACGTTCACCGACGGCGGCCTCACCATCACCGCGACCGCGGCCGTCCACTCCGGACACCGGTGGGGCCCGCGCCTCACCCACGGGCCGCAGAGCCCGGCCATCGGCCACCTGCTCAAGAGCGACCACGGCACGAGCGTCTACAACGCCGGCGACACCGACCTCTTCGACGGGATGGCCGCGTTCGGGCCGGTCGACGTCGCCCTGCTGCCCGTCTGGGGCTGGGGCCCGAACCTCGGGCCCGGCCACCTGAACCCGGCCCGCGCCGCCGAGGCCGCCGGGCTGCTGCAGGCCCGCGCGGTCGTGCCGGTGCACTGGGGCACGCTCGCCGTCCCCGGGCTGAAGCGCACCGCACGGATGCGGCGGCTGCTCGCCGACCCACCGCGGGAGTTCGCGGCCCACGTGCGGGCCGGCGCCATCGCCACCGAGGTCCTGTTCACCGAGCCCGGCGCCGACGTCGTGCTCCCCGCCTCGACGGACCGGGCGTGAACTGGACCGACCCGGCGGCCATCGGGTACCCGGCGCTGTTCGGCGGTGTGCTGCTCGGCTCGATCATCCCGATCGTGCCGACCGGCGCCGTGGTCGGCGCCGCGGCCGCCGTCGCCACCACCACCGACCACCTGTCGCTGCCGCTGGTGATCGTCCTGGCCACGCTCGGCGCGTTCGCCGGCGACGTCGTCACGTTCGGCGTCCCGCGCCTGGGCAGCGAAGCCGCGTTCCGCTGGATCAGCCGACGCCAGCCCGCCGACCGCCTCGAAAAGGCCCGCGAGCAGTTCACCCGCCGCGGCTGGCAGATCGTCGTGATCGGCCGGCTCGTCCCGGCCGGCCGGATCCCGGTGCTGCTCGCGGCCGCCGCGCTGAGCTACCCGTGGCGGCGGCTGCTGCCCGCCGCGCTCGTCGCGTGCGTGCTCTGGGCGGTGGCCTACAGCCTGCTCGGCATCGTCAGCGGGGGCATCTTCGACTCACCGCTGATCGCGACGCTGCTGGCGACGGTGCTGGTCCTGCTGGTCACCGTGCTGCTGAACCTGATCGCCCGCCGGCGGCGGAACAAAGCCGAGGCGAAGGAGAAGACGGGAGACCGAGCTTGACGACGACCGCGCCGAAGGGCCGGCTGCTGCGCGGCGGCCGGGTCGTCGCCCGCGTCCTGCTGGTGTGGGCGGCGGTGACCGGTGCGCTGCGCCTGCTCGACGTGCTGCTGCCGGAGTTCCGGATGACGCACTGGTGGCAGCCGACGGTGTGCGCGCTGCTGCTGGGGCTGCTGGTGGCGTTCGTCTGGCCGCTGGTCATGCGGATCGCCTACCCGCTGGCGTTCGTCACCTTCGGCCTCTTCGGGTTCCTGCTGCTCGGCGCGGGCACGCTCGCGGTGTTCAAGAGCGTGCCCGGCGTCGAGATCGTCGGCTTCCGGACGGCGGTGATCGTCACCGTCGCCACGGCCGGGGTCGGCGCCCTCATCTCCAGCCTGCTCGCGATCGACGAGGACGAGATCTTCTTCCGCCGCGCCAACCGCCGTCGCCGCCGGCACGCCGCCGCACCCGGCGACCCCGAGCTGCCGCCGGGGGTGCTGTTCCTGCAGATCGACGGCCTCGGGTACGACACCGTCCGCCGCGCGATCCGCGACGGCGACATGCCGACGTTCGCCGCGTGGCTCGCCGAGGACAGCCACGCGCTGACGCAGTGGCACACCGACTGGAGCTCGCAGACCGGCGCGAGCGTCTGCGGCATCCTGCACGGCTCCAACCACGACATCCTCGGGTTCCGCTGGTACGAAAAGGACCGCGACCACGTGATGGCGTGCGCGCACCCGACCGACGCGGCCGAGATCGAACGCCGCCACTCCGACGGGCGCGGTCTGCTTTCGGGTGACGGCGCGAGCCGCGGCAACCTGTTCTCCGGCGACGCCGGCCACGTCAGCTTCACCATGAGCTCGATCCCGGTGCTGGTGCCGAAGGGCCTGCGCCACCGGCGCCGCGACCGCCTCGGCGCGGGCTACTACGCCTACTTCGCGAACCCGGTCAACGCGCTGCGGACGCTCGTCGTCGCCCTGGTCGACGTCTTCCGCGAGATCAACGCCTCGGTCCGCCAGCGCCGCGCCGGCGTCGTGCCGCGGATCCCGCGCGGCGGCTGGTACCCGCTGGCCCGGCCGGGCACGACGGTGATCGCGCGCGACGTCGTCGTCTCGGCCATCCTCGGCGACATGCTGGCCGGGCGCCCAGTCGTCTACGCGGACTTCCTCGGCTACGACGAGGTCGCCCACCACTCCGGCATCGAGCGGTTCGACACGCTGTCGGTGCTGCGCTCGATCGACCAGCAGATCGCGCGGCTGCACCGGGCGAGCCGGCTGGCGCCGCGCCGCTACCACGTCGTCGCGCTGTCGGACCACGGCCAGACCCAGGGCCAGGCGTTCTCGCAGCGGTTCGGCGAGACGATCGAGGCGTACGTCGGCCGGCTGTGCGGCGGCTCGCCGTCGCCGGCGAGCGGCAAGCGGCGGCAGGCCGAAAGCTGGCAGATCAACGCCGCGCTGGCCGAGGCCACCCAGGGCGGCGGGCTGATCGCCCGCCGGCTGCGGGGCCGCGTCGAGAACGCCGAGGCCGGGAGCGACCGGCCCCGCACCGAGTCCGGCTCGCCCGGCGCGGTCACGCGGGTGGCGCCCGGTGTGGTGGCGGTCGTGTCCGGGCACGTCGCGATGGTGTCGTTCACCGAGCACGAGGGCCGCGTCGAACTGGAGACGATCGAGCGCGAGTTCCCCGACCTGCTCCCGTCGCTGGTGGACCACCCGGGCGTCGGGTTCCTGCTGGTGCGCAGCCGCGAGTTCGGCCCGGTGGTGCTGGGCCGCGACGGCCTGCACCGGCTCGCCACCGGCGTCGTCATCGGCGAGGACCCGCTGCTGCGCTACGGCCCGCACGCCGCGGACCTGGTCCGCCGCGTCGACACGTTCCCGCACTGCGCCGACGTGATGATCAACAGCAACTACGACCCGGAGACGGACCAGTCGTCGCCGTTCGAGACGCACGTCGGCTCGCACGGTGGTCTCGGCGGCCCGCAGCAGCGCGGGTTCGTCGTGCACCCGCGTGAGTTCCCGCCGCCCGGCGACGTCGTCGGCGCGGAGGCCCTGCACCGCGTGTTCCGCGGCTGGCTCACGCACCTGGGCCACCCCGCGCCCGCTCCCTCTTCCGTGGAATCCGCCGTTTCGGAGGTTGTTTCGTGAAGTTGACGGTCTACGGCGCGAGCTGGTGCCCGGACGTGAAGCGCAGCCGCGCGTTGCTCGACCGCGAAGGCGTCGAGTACTCCTATGTGGACGTCGAGGAGGACGCCGACGCCGAGCAGCGGGTCCGCGCGTTGCAGGACGGCGAGCGCCGGATTCCCACTATCGTGTGGGACGACGGCACCTTCCTGGTCGAGCCGTCGGATGCCGAGCTGAGCGGGCGGCTTTGAAACTGTTGCGGGAGTTGCCGATCGGCACGCGGGTCGTGGTCCGGTACCGGATCGAAGGCGGCTTCACCGATGCGCTCGGCCCGCTGGTCGCACGCGACGAATCGACGTGCACGGTGGAGACCCGGCGCGGCCCGGTCGTGGTGGACTTCGACACCGTCGCCCTGGCCAAGCCGGTGCCGCCCGCGCCGGTGCGGAAATCTGCTGGCGGTCCCCCGGCGTCCCTATGACGATCGGGCCATGACGAGCTTCGACGACCTGGTGGCTGAGGCCGACGCGGTGTCGGTCGACGGCTGGGACTTCTCGTGGCTCGACGGCCGGGCTTCGGAACAGCGCCCGTCGTGGGGCTACCAGCGGCTGCTGGGCGAACGCCTCGGCGGCGTCCACGCGGCCCTCGACCTGGAAACCGGCGGCGGCGAGGTACTCGACGGCTGCCCGTCCCTGCCGCCGCTGATGGCGGCGACGGAGTCGTGGCCGCCGAACGTCGCGGTGGCCTCGGAGTTGCTGCGACCTCGGGGAGTCGTGGTGGTGGCGAGTGCGGACGAACCGCCGCTGCCGTTCGCGGACGGGCTGTTCGACCTCGTCTCCAGCCGCCACCCGGTGCGGACGTGGTGGGCCGAGATCGCCCGCGTCCTGCGCCCGGGCGGCACGTACTTCTCCCAGCAGGTCGGCCCGGCGAGCGTGTTCGAGCTGGTCGAGTTCTTCCTGGGGCCGCAACCGGCGTCGTCACGCGAAGGCCGGCACCCGGACCACGCCGCCGCGGCGGCGACGGAGGCGGGCCTCGAGGTCGTCGACCTGCGCTCGGAGTCACTGCGCACCGAGTTCCGCGATATCGGCGCGGTGGTCTACTTCCTGCGCAAGGTGATCTGGATGGTCCCGGGCTTCACGGTCGAGCAGTACCGGCCGCGGCTGCGGGAGCTGCACGACCTGATCGAGCGCGACGGCCCGTTCCTCGCCCACACCACCCGGTACCTGATCGAGGCTAGGAAGCCCTGACGATCGCCGCCTCGACGCCGTCCAGCAGCAGCTCCAGGCCGGCTTCGAACGACAGCCGCGCCTCGCGTTCCAGGTAGGGCTCGCCGTCCGGGACCGAGGTCATGTCCGCACCGAGGGCGGACACCGTCGGGAAGCGGGCCGGGAGGTCCGGGACCAGCTCGCCGAGCAACGCCGACCGGGCGTACCACCAGTCCTCTTCGGACTGCCCCGTCTCGCGCGACGCCTGGCGGGACTCCGCCGCCGACTGGACCGAGCCGCGGACGACGTTGAACAGCGCCGACACCACCCAGCGCACCCGCAGCAGCGGCAGGCCCGTCTCCGCCAGCACGCGCAGCAGCGTCTCCTGCACGTGGAACTCCCCCGGCCCGAGCACCGGGCGCGCCGGGGAGACCTGCAGCAGCCACGGGTGCCGCAGGTGCAGGTCCCACAGCTCGTCGGCCAGGGCCAGCGCCGCCGCCCGCCAGCCGGCCGCCAGGTCCTGGTCGGCGGCCAGCTCGCCGAGCGTCCGGTCGTACATCAGGTCGACGAGCTCGGTCTTGCCCGGCACGTACGTGTAGAGCGCCATCGCCGTGCGGCCCAGCCGTTCGCCGACCGAGCGCATGGACAGCGCCGCCATGCCGTCGGCGTCGGCGATCTCGATCGCCGCGGCGACGATCGCCTCGACGCTCAGCCCCGGCTTGGGCCCGGGACCGGTGCGCGGGGCGCCGACGCGCGGGCCCCACAGCAGCTCCATGGACCGCCGGGCGTCGCCCTGACCGGCGAAGACGACCACCTTGCCGACTCCTTACAGCCTAAAGTAATGTAACCTGGACAATCACTTTACAGCCTAAACTATCAAGAAGGACGGTATGACCTCACCCAGGCGGGCCGCCGACACCCACGACGTGATCGAGGTCCGGGGCGCCCGGGAGAACAACCTCACCGGCATCGACCTGGACATCCCGAAACGCCGGCTGACGGTGTTCACGGGCGTGTCCGGCTCCGGCAAGTCGTCCCTCGTCTTCGGCACCATCGCGGCCGAGTCGCAGCGCATGATCAACGAGACCTACAGCGCCTTCCTCCAATCGTTCATGCCGAACCTTTCGCGCCCGGACGTCGACCTGCTCGAGAACCTGAGCGCCGCCATCGTCGTCGACCAGGAGCGGATGGGGGCCAACTCCCGCTCGACCGTCGGCACCGCGACGGACGCCCACACCATGCTGCGGATCGCCTTCTCCCGGCTCGGCGAACCGCATGTCGGCACCTCCGGCGCGTTCAGCTTCAACCTGCCCGAGGGCATGTGCCCGGCGTGCGAAGGCCTCGGCCGGGTGTCCGACCTCGACGTTACCGCGCTGCTCGACTTCGACAGGTCCTTGCACGACGGCGCGATCCTCGTGCCCGGCTTCACCCCGGACAACTGGTACGTGCAGACCTACCTCGTGTCCGGGTTCTTCGACCCGGACGCCAAGATCCGCGACTACACCCCGCAGCAGCTCGACGACCTGCTCCACAAGGACTCCTGCAAGGTGAAGCTGGGCAAGACCAACGTCACCTACGAAGGCCTCGCGGTGAAGGTCAAGCGGCTCTACCTCCACAAGGACAAGGAGTCGCTGCAGCCGCGCCTGCGCGCGTTCGTCGACAAGGCGGCGACGTTCAGCACCTGCGCCGTGTGCGGTGGCGCCCGCCTCAACCAGGCCGCGCTGTCGGCGAAGATCGACGGGCGGAACATCGCCGACTGCTCGGCCATGCAGATCAGCGATCTCGCCGAGTTCGTCCGGAAGCTCGACGAGCCGTCGATCGCGCCGCTGCTGGGCAACCTGCGCGACACGCTCGACTCCCTGGTCGAGATCGGCCTCGGTTACCTCTCGCTCGACCGCGAGTCGGGCACGCTGTCCGGTGGCGAGGCGCAGCGCGTGAAGATGGTGCGCCACCTCGGTTCGAGCCTCACCGACGTCACCTACGTCTTCGACGAGCCGACCGTCGGCCTGCACCCGCACGACATCGAGCGGATGAACAACCTCCTTCTCTGCTTGCGGGACAAGGGGAACACGATCCTGGTCGTCGAGCACAAGCCGGAGACGATCCGGATCGCCGACCACGTCGTCGACCTCGGCCCCGGCGCCGGCAAGGCCGGCGGCCGGCTCTGCTACACCGGCGACCTCGACGGCCTCCGCGCGTCCGGCACGCTCACCGGCCGCCACCTCGACCACCGCGTCACGCTGCGCCCGGAGGTGCGCACACCTACCGGACAGCTCCGGATCACCGGCGCCAGCCTGCACAACCTGCGTGACGTCAGTGTCGACGTCCCGCTCGGCGTGCTGACCGTGGTCACCGGGGTCGCCGGGTCCGGGAAGTCGTCGCTGATCCACGGCTCGCTGACGCACCGCGACGGTGTCGTGGTGGTCGACCAGTCGGCGATCCGCGGTTCCCGGCGCTCGAACCCGGCCACCTACACCGGCGTGCTCGACCCGATCCGGACGGCGTTCGCCAAGGCCAACGGTGTCAAGGCGAGCCTGTTCAGCGCCAACTCCGAAGGCGCGTGCCCGAAGTGCAAGGGGCTCGGGCTCGTCTACACGGACCTGGCGATGATGGCCGGCGTCGCGTCGGTCTGCGAGGAGTGCGAAGGCAAGCGGTTCACCCCGGACGTCCTGACCTACACCTTGCGGGGCAAGAACATCAGCGAGGTCCTGGCGATGCCGGTCACCGAGGCACGCGAGTTCTTCCCGTCCGGCAACGCCCGGGCGGTGCTGAACCGCCTGGCCGACGTCGGTCTCGGCTACCTGACGCTCGGGCAGCCGCTGACCACGCTGTCCGGCGGTGAGCGGCAGCGGCTGAAGCTGGCGATCCGGATGGCCGAGCACGGCTCGACGTACATCCTCGACGAGCCGACGACCGGCCTGCACCTGGCCGACGTCGACCAGCTGCTGGCGCTGCTCGACCGGATCGTCGACGCGGGCAACACGGTGATCGTCATCGAGCACCACCAGGCCGTGATGGCCCACGCCGACTGGCTGATCGACCTCGGCCCGGGCGCCGGCCACGACGGCGGCCGGGTGGTCTTCGAGGGCACGCCGGCGTCGCTGGTCGCCGACGCCACCACCCTGACCGCCCGCCACCTGCGCGAGTACCTGGAGAAGCGATGACGGGCCTGCTCGAGGTGACGGCGGTCCGTCGGGTGACCCCGCAGACCGTGCGCGTCACCTTCACCGGCGAGGGCTTGGAGGGCTTGGAGGCGTGGCCGGACCAGCAGCTGAAGCTGATGTTCCCGCCGCCGGGACGCCCGGTGCGGCTGCCTTCCGCCGACGGTGACGTCATGCGCTGGTACCAGGCGTACCTCGCGATCCCTGCCGAGGAACGTCCCGTGATGCGCAGCTACACGGTGCGCGACCGGCGCCCGGCCCTCGCCGAAATCGACGTCGACTTCGTGCTGCACGGGGAAACCGCGGGCCTGGCCACCAGCTGGGCCCGCACGGCGGCCCCCGGTCTGGTGATCGGCCGGTACGGGCCGGACGCCGCCTACCGCCGTCCGGTTCCTGCGGCCGACACGGTGCTGCTGGCCGGGGACGAGACGGCGATCCCCGCGGTCTGGTCGTTGCTGTCCGAAGTGGACAATGCGGTGGTGTTCCTGGAGGTCCCGGACGCGGCGGAGGAGCAGCCGCTGCCGGGCGAGGTCCGCTGGCTGCACCGGGACGGCGCCCCGCACGGGACGAAGCTGCTCGAAGCCGTGCGCTTGGCGGAGGTCGAGGGGACGGTGGCTGCGTGGCTGGCCGGGGAGGCAGGGATGGTGCGGGCGCTGCGCCGCCATCTGGTGGGTGAGCGCGGGGTCGACAAGGAGGCCATCGAGTTCACCGGGTACTGGCGGCGCCAGCTGACCCAGGACGACGCGCCCACGCCCGAGGATCTGGCGGACGCCGCGGAGAAGCTCGGCGGCAGCTGAGCGGGGCCCCACAGCCGGCGCGACGTCACCAAGCGCGCCATTGAGTTGACCGGTTACCAGCGACGCCAGCTCACTCAAGACGACGCACCCACGCCCGAAGACCTGGCGGACGCCGCCGAGAAGCTCGGCGGCGGCTGACCCCAGCCGGAGGCGGACGGTTCTGCTTGCGACTGCGCTCGGCGTTGGGTGCGCCGTGTTCCCTCGGCCGGCGATGACCTCGAAGGCCTTCCGCGGGGCACCGGCGTGAGAGCCGGGCATGTACGCCGACCGGGGAACGAGGCAGGTGACCGAAAAGGCGGCGACCAACGGGCCCACGGTTCCGTCTGCGGCGGCCGCTGCGCTCCACGTTGGGTGCACTGGGTTCCCTCGGCCGGCGATGGCGTCGAAAGCCATCCGCGGGGCACCGGCGTGAGAGCCGGGCATGTACGCCGATCGGGGGACGAGGCAGGTGACCGAAAAGGCGGCGGCCAACGAGCCCACGGTTCTGCCTGCGACTGCGCTCGGCGCTGGGTGCGCCGTGTTCCCTCGGCCGGCGATGACGTCGAACGGCATCCGCGGGGCACCGGGGTCGAGGCCCGCGGGTTGGCCGATCGAGAACTGGGCCGGATGGCCGAGGAGAGCGGCGGCCGAGGGGAGTGCGGTGGCAGACTCCTTCCGGTGCGTACGGAAACCGCGGCGGCGCTGGCCTCGTCGGGCATCGACCCGGCGTTGGTCGTGTCCGCCGAAGACGTGGGTGGGGGTACCTACAACACCGCCACGCGGCTGACGCTGGCCGACGGCAGGCGGCTCGTGCTCAAGATCGCGCCGAAGGCCGCCGGGCTGGCCTACGAGCACGACCTGCTCGCGACCGAGGCCGAGTACTACCGCCTCGCCTCCGGGCCGCTGCCGTCGGTTGCCGGCGCCGGGCCGGGGTTTCTGCTGATGACGGAGCTGCCCGGCACGACCTGGGACGTCGCCGACGAAGACCGGCCGCGGGTGCGGGCCGAGCTGGGCGCGATCGTCGCGCGGCTGCACGACGCGACGGGCGAGACGTTCGGCTACCCGCAGGATCCACCGCACCGGACGTGGGCCTCGGCGTTCACGGCCATGACGGACGCGGTGCTCGCGGACGCCCTGCACTACAAGATCCGGTTGCCGTGCCCGGCCGCCGAGATCGCGCACCTGGTCCGCCGCCACCGGCCGCTCCTGGACCTGGTGACGACGCCGGTGCTGGTGCACTTCGACCTGTGGCCGGGCAACATCCTCGTCGACGGCGGGCACGTCAGCGGCATCATCGACGCCGAGCGCGCGTTCTGGGGCGACCCGGTGGCCGAGTTCGTTTCGCTGACGTTGTTCCGCGACCTGGACCGAGAACTGGTCGACGGCTACCGCGCGGCGGGCGGCCCGGCGCCGTTCGATCCACCCGCCGCGCGGCGGCTCACGTTGTACCGCGTCTACCTGGACCTGATCATGCTCGTGGAAATGGTGCCACGGCGGGACACCGACGCAGGCCGCGCCGAGTTCCTCCACGGCTACCTGGCCGCGGACCTCGACGCGGCGCAGCGAGCGCTCTGACCGAGCGAGACGCAGGAACACACGAGTTGTCGTCACGCATTCCACGTTACCGAACACGTGTGCGAACACCATCGCTAAATCGGGTGATCCACACCAGCACGGCAAGAAACGCGATTTCCGTTGCAACGCCAGCGATTCAGGAGCGCTAGCGCGACAAGATGCCCCCGAATTCCAGGCTACCGGTGAGCACCGACAAAACCGGAATCGTCACCACGCGACCGGCAGCGAATGGACGCCGTAGACCAGCATGTCGTGCTTGAACTCCAGTTCCTCCAGCGGAACCGCCAGCCGCAGCGAGGGAATCCTGCGGTACAGCGTCCCGTAGACCACCTGCAGCTCGACCCGGGCCAGCGTCTGGCCGAGGCACTGGTGCACGCCGTAGCCGAACGCCACGTGGTGGCGGGCTCCGCGCGTGACGTCCAGCTCGTCCGGCGACTCGAACACCGAGCCGTCGCGGTTGGCGACGTCCGAGGCGCCGATGATGCCGTCGCCCGCGTGAATCGTCTGGCCACCGAGTTCGAAGTCTTCGACGGCGACCCGGCGGCGTCCGGAGTGCGTGATGTTCAAGTACCGCAACAGCTCTTCGACCGCGCTGCGCAGCAACGCCTCGTCGCCCAAGCGGACCAGGTCCAGCTGCGCCGGGTTCTCCAGCAGCGCCACCGTGCCGAGCGCGATCATGTTCGCCGTCGTCTCGTGGCCCGCGACCAGCAGCAGCTGGCCCATCCCGGCGATCTGCTCGGCGGTCATCGTGCCCAGCTGCGAAACCGCCAGGCGGCTCAGGACGTCGTCGCCCGGCGAGACCGCTTTCCGCTCCACCAGGCCGGAAAGGTAGGCCAGCAGCTCATCGGTGGCCTTCACCGCTTCCTCGGGTGTCGCGTCCATCGCGATCATCACCTTCGTGATGTCCTGGAAGAACGCGCGGTCCTCGTACGGCACTCCGAGCAGCTCGCAGATCACCAGCGACGGCACCGGCAGCGCGAACGACGTCACGAGGTCGGCCGGGTTGGGGCCCGCCAGCAGGCCGTCGATCAGGTCGTCGACGATCCGCTGAATGGCCGGCCGCAGCGCCTCCATCTTCTTCACCAGGAAATCGCCGGTCAGCAGCTTGCGCTGGGCCGCGTGCTCCGCGCCGTCCATGTTGATGAACGACTTCACGCGGTTGCGGCGGGCGGCCGAAGCCGCGCTCTGGTGCGGGTAACCGGGCCGGTCGGAGTCGGCGCTCACCCGCGGGTCGCGCAGGATCGTGCGCACGTCTTCGAAGCGCGTCACCAGCCACGGCGTGCTGCCGTTCCACAGCTTGACGCGGGAAACCGGTTCGTCACGCTGCAGTTCCCCGAGCTCGGCCGGCGGGTCGAAGGGACACCGCCGGGTCATCGGAAACGCCGGCACACCGTCCGCCATGAGGACCTCCCGAAGTCGCCGCACAGTTCGACAAGGAATTACATAGCTATGCTAAGCATCTTCCCGCGACTCCGCCACACTCCGTTCAGGCGACGGTCACAAGATCACTCGAATACGAGTGACAGCAGCTCGTCGACGAACGGTTCGACCAGCTCGGCGCCGGTCCGGTGCAGCACGCTGTGGAACAGGGCGACCCGCCCGTGCGCGCCGACGAACACCACGGCGGCCGCCCGGCCCGGCGAAACCCGCAGCGGGTGACCGGCTTCGACGCACCGTTCGAACCCCGCGGTCAGGCTGTCGATCACGTCCAGCAGCGGCCCCTCCGCCCGCCCCTCCGGATCGGGCTTGGACGCGCCGTTCGCGAGCATCAGCCGGTAGTGCCCGGGATTCTCCATGGCGAACGCGCAATAGGCGTGGATCTGCGCCCGGATCCGGCCGACGACGTCGGCCTCGCCGTACGACTCCTCCGCGGCGCGCATGGATTCCCGCAGCCGCCCGTATTCGTGGTCCAGCAGTCCCTGCACGAGCTCCGCGCGGTCGGCGAAGTGCTGGTAGATGCTCGCCGGGGCGATGCCGACCGCGCGGGCGACCCCGCGGATCGTCAGTCCGTCCTCGCCGCCGAGTTCGGCAAGCAGCCGGGCGGCGGCCGCCAGGATCTCCCCGCGCAGTCGTTCGCCTTCACCCCAACGATTCCTGGTGCGGCCGGTTCCGGCGTTGTCCGCCACCCGGGTATTCATACGCCCGGGGCCGCCACGGGTGTGTTCCGGGGGTCCCGGAATGACCATGGCGGCCCCGAACAGTCCTCTGTGGACTCAGGCGGTCAGGCTCGGGTACAGCCCGGTCAGGTCGCCGGCCAGCCCCGCGCGGACGTTGCGGCTGAGGTCGTCGACGAGCACCTCGAAGCGGCCTTGTTCGACAGCTTCGATTCCGAGGCCGGCCGCGAACGCCGGGTCGACCTTCGGGCCGTCGACGTGCTTGGCCATGTCCGTGTCCATGTACCCGACGTGCAGCGCGGTCACCTGCGTCTTCTGCGGCGCCAGTTCCAGGCGCAGCGCGTTGGTTAGCGACCAGGCCGCCGACTTCGCCGCGGAGTAGGCCCCGACCCGCGGCGTGGTGAACCACGACAGCACCGAAAGGACGTTGAGCACGGCCCCGCCGCCGTTGCGCTCCAGCACCGGCGCGAACTCGCGCGTCACGGCCAGGGTCCCGAAGTAGTGCGTGTCCATCTCCAGCCGGATGTCCTCGAGCGACCCGCCCAGCAGCGACGCGCCGGTGAACGACCCGGCGTTGTTGACCAGCAGCGTGACGTCCCCGGCGGCCGCGGCGGCCGCACGGATCGACTCCGGGTCCGTCACGTCGAGCCGGATCGGGATCACCCCCGGCAGGTCCACCGACTCCGGGTTGCGCGCGGCCGCGTAGACCTTCGCCGCTCCCCGTTCGACGAGGGCGGCTGCGAACTGACGGCCGAGCCCGCGGTTGGCTCCGGTGACCAGCGCCACCGCACCCTTGATCTCCATGTCGAGCTCCTCTCGCATCTGGCTTGCTCGTTGCAAGCTAGCTACGGCCGACAGTACGGCGTAAACTTGCTCCAAGCAAGCCAGCTCGAAGGGATCACACATGAGCCGCCGCATCACCTGGGAGGACGCCTCCTGCCCGATCGCCCGCGCCGCCGACGTCCTGGCCGAGCCGTGGACGCTGCTGATCCTGCGGAACGCCACCGCGGGCACGACCCGGTTCGAGGACTTCCGCAGCGATCTCGGCATCGCCGACAACGTGCTGACGACCCGGCTGGGCAAGCTCGTCGACCGTGGCCTGCTGACGAAACTCCCCTACCGCGACGGCGGCCGCACGCGACACGAGTACCGGCTCACCCAGGCCGGATCGGACGCGTTGCCTGTGCTGCACGCCCTCGGCGCGTGGGGTGACGCCCACACGGATTCGGCGCGCGCGTACGGCCCGATGAAGCTGGTCCACACCAGCTGCGGACAGCTCACCCGGCCGGGCGCGAACTGCGACAGCTGCGGAAAACCGCTGGTCAGGGACGATCTGGCGTGGCGCGGCTCATGGCTGTCCAAGGGCGAGATCCCGCTGGCCGAGCCGGTTTCCTGACCCGGGCGGCGCATCCTCGTATGCACTGTGGCGCATGTCAACACTGCGAAATGGTTGGTAAATCACCACTAAACACGCAGTACGAAAGTCGGGTCACAAGCCGGGTCCGGATCCGTAAATTCGGACCACAGCACACGCAAACCCGGCAAATTCCCCACAGCTGCCCCTATCGCGAGGAGCCGTCCCGATGTCCAGGAAGTACCTGCTGCCCGGAGCCGCTGTCGCACTGGCGATGATCGCCACCCCGATGACCGCCGCACCGGCCTTCGCGGCCCCGGCCCAGGCCGAAGCGGCCACGATCGTCTACTACGACACCTCGGACGCCCCCACCTTCCGCGACCAGATCAACGCCGGCGCGGCGAACTGGAACGCGGCGGTGTCGAACGTCAAGCTCCAGGAGAGTTCCTCGGGCGCCACGCTGCACTACACCGAAGGCAACGACCCGCAGGGCTCGTACGCCCAGACCGACGGCCACGGCAGCGGCACGATCTTCATCGACTACACGCAGGCCGAGCAGTACAACCAGACCCGCATCACGGCCCACGAGACCGGGCACGCGCTGGGCCTGCCGGACCACTACGCGGGCCCGTGCTCCGAGCTGATGTCAGGTGGTGGCCCCGGCCCGTCGTGCACCAACGCGAACCCGAACGCCGACGAGTCCGCTCAGGTGGAATCCCTGTGGGCCAACGGCTTCCGCGCCGCGGCCGCCACGCCGTCGCGCATCTACGAAGTGACCATGCCGGTCAAGTGACCCAGGTCTGACGTCGTCGGGGGAGGCCGCACCGGGTACGCCCGGTGCGGCCTTCGCACGTCAGAGGCGGGAGACCAGGCGATCCCGCGCGACCTCGAGGTGCGCCGTCATCGCCTTGCGGGCGCCCGCCGCGCTGCCCGCCACCAGGGCGTCCACGATCGTCCGGTGCTCGGCGATCGTCTGCTCGCCGAACGGCTGGTTGTAGTTCAGCCGGAAGAAGTGCAGGTGGCAGTGGGTGCGCGCGAACGCCTGCTCGACCGCGACGTTCCCGGCCAGGTGCAGGATCAGCTCGTGCAACCGGGCGTCGTGCGCGGTCAGGGCCTTGTAGTCGCTGTACGCGTCGTGGACCGGGGCCGCCGGGCACGTCGCCAGCTCGGCCTCCAGCGCGGCGACGCTCTCGTCCGACATCGCCGCCGCCGCCAGGGCCGCGGACGGCGGCTCCAGCAGCAGGCGCAGCGCGTACATGTCGTCGACTTCCTTGCGGTTCAGCAACTCCGTGACGCGGTAACCGCGCAACGGCAGCCGGCTGACCAGTTCCTCGGACTCCAGCCGCGCCAGTGCCTCGCGCACCGGCGTGCCGGAGACGCCGAGCTCGCGGGCGATCTCGTCGATGTTCACCCGCGCGCCCGGCTCGATGCCGTCGTTCATGATCAGCGCCCGGATCTGCTCGTAGACGCCGTCCGCCAGCACCTGCCTGCTCGGCAGCGCCTCGAGCCGTCGTCCGGAACTCACCCTGACTCCCCTCACCGGTAGTGACCAGGCTACTGCTTGCCCAGGACCTGGGCGCTCTTCCGCGCCATCTCCGCGCACACGTCGTCGTCGCGCTGGTGCGCGAAGTACGCCTCGAACAGCGGCCGTTCCGCGTCCTGCGGGGCCGTTGTTCCCGTTCGAATGGACAGCAGCGCCCGCTTCCCGGACGGCCCGAGCACCGTCGCCGCGATCCCGACCTTCACTCCGGGTAGCTTCGCGAACGTGCCGGCCGTCTCCATCGCCTCCTTGCCCGAGCCGGCGCGAACCCGCGGTCGGTCAGCACGCGCACCCAGCACATCGTCTTGGCGAACACCGGGTCGTCGTAGCCGAACTTCGCCGGCCAGGACTGCTTGTCGGCCAAGCGCCAGCCGGTGGTCACTTCCAGACGTCGGCCTGGCGGTGGCTCAGCGCCCAGGAGACGACGAACTCCATCGGGCGGCCGGCCTTGGCGATGGCCTTGTGTCAGGCCTCGATGTCTGTCGATCTTGCAGGCGGAGACCCAGCCGTTGGTCTTGCGCAGGTCGGGGTAGACGAGGTACTTGGTGTGGCAGTTCGTGGTGCCGGCGATCGGGGATTTGCCGTCGTTGTAGGCCTTGAGGTCCAGGCCGACCGAGTTTCAGGCCCTACTTGTGGACGTAGTCGGCGACGTACTTACTTCGTCGACTCGAGGCTCCAGCTGCTCCAGCCCAGGTAGGGCTTCTGCGCCACAGGCTTCTTTGGGAGGTCCGGTGCCGCTGCCGCCTCGGGCGCTGTGAGGAGGCCCGCGAGCACCGTCAAGCCGCCGAGGACACCCACTGTCGGGGGTGGCGGTTAGGTTCGGGGCATGTTGACCACGCTTGCCGTCGAGAACTACCGCTCGCTGCGCGACCTGGTGCTGCCGCTGTCCGGGCTGACCGTCGTCACCGGGCCGAACGGCAGCGGCAAGTCGAGCCTGTACCGGGCGCTGCGGCTGCTGGCGGACGCGTCCCGCAACGGCGCGGTGGCGGCGCTGGCCCGCGAGGGCGGCCTGCCGTCGACGCTGTGGGCCGGCCCGGAGACGATCGGGCGGTCGGTGCGCGAGGGGCGTACGCCGGTGCAGGGCACGGTGCGGACGAAGGCGCTCGGGCTGAAGCTGGGGTTCGCGGGTGACGAGTACGGCTACGCGCTGGACCTGGGCCTGCCGCAGCCCCTGGACACGATGTTCAACCGGGACCCGGAGTTCAAGCGCGAGGCGGTGTGGTCGGGCCCGGTCCTGCGCCCGTCGGCGCTGCTGGCCGACCGCGCGGGGCCGGTGGTCCGCACGCGCGTCGAGTCGGGCGAGTGGGGTTCCGATCGGTTCGAGATCCGGTTGACGGACAGCATGCTGAGCGAGTTCGCCGACCCGCGGGCGTGCCCGGAACTGCTGCTGGTCCGCGAGCGCATCCGCGGCTGGCGGTTCTACGACCACTTCCGCACGGACGCCCACGCGCCGGCCCGCCAGTCGCAGATCGGCACGCGCACGCCCGTGCTGTCCCACGACGGCGCCGACCTGGCGGCCGCGTTGCGCACGATCATCGAAATCGGCCGGGCGGCGGAGCTGGAGTCGATCGTCGACCAGGCGTTCCCGGGGTCGCGCTTGGAGGTGGTGGCGCCGGAAAGCCGGTTCACGGTCCGCTTCCACCAGCACGGCCTGCTGCGTCCGCTGGAGGCGGCGGAGCTGTCGGACGGCACGCTGCGGTTCATCCTCTGGGTGGCGGCACTGCTGACCCCGCGGCCGCCGGAGCTGCTGGTGCTGAACGAGCCGGAGACCAGCCTGCACCCGGATCTGTTGCCGGCGTTGGCCTCGCTGATCGCCGTCGCGGCGAAGGAGACCCAGGTCGTCGTGGTCTCGCACGCGCAGCTGCTGATCAGGGCCCTGTCGGAGATCGCGGAGGTGGGCGAGGTGGAGCTGGAGAAGGAGTACGGAGAGACGAAGCTGGTGGGGCAAGGGAGGTTGGACCGGCCTTCGTGGCACTGGCCCACCCGCTGACAGCGGCCGTGTCGTCCAGCCAGGTACGCGTGTCGTCCATCGCGGTCCACCTACGAGAATCTGCCAGCAGCACGCGGCGTACCCAGGCGGACGACACGCGTACCCAGGCGGACGACACGCGTACCCAGGCGGACGACACGCGTACTCAGGTGGACGACACGGCGGCGCCCTGCTGAACGTCAGCGGCCCTTGGTGCTTTCCCGGATCTCCAGGGCGAACGGGGTCTGGATGTCCTGCGGCGGAGCCGACTTCTCCCCCGTGATCCGACGGCTCACCAGGTCGATCGCCGCTTCCGCCAGCGCGGTCTTGTCCGGGGCGATCGTTGTCAACGCAGGCAACGAGAAGGCACTCTCCTCGTTGTTGTCGAACCCCACGATCGCCACGTCCTCCGGCACCCGCAGGCCCAGCTCGGCGACGGCCCGTAGCGCGCCGATCGCCAGCAGGTCGTTGAAACAAAAGACCGCGTCGGGCGGGGATGGCAACGCCAGCAACGACTTCATCGCCGCCGCCCCGTAACCGCGGTGCCACTTCTCGGCGGGGGCGACCAGGGAGTCCGAATAGGACAGACCCGCCTCCACCAAGGCCGAGCGGTAGCCGGCCAAGCGCTGGGACGACGTCCCACGGGCCGGGTTGCGGCCGATCGCCGCGATGCGCGTGCGCCCCAAGGACGCCAGGTGGGACACCGCCACGTGCGCGGCCAGGACGTTGTCGATCGCCACATGGTCGATCGGGACGTCGACCGCGTGCTCGCCCAGCATCACCAGGGGGATGCCGCCTGGTTCGTCCGGGAAGTCCGCCGCCTCCAACGCCTCCGGGTGGACCAGCGCGCCGTCGACCAGATGGGGGCCCAGCGAGGACAACGTCTTGCGCTCGCGCTCGCGGGTCCCCTGGGTCTGTTCGATCAAGACACTCCAGCCGCGCTTCTGGGCCGCCGTGATGACCAGGCCGGCCAGCTCGCCGAAGTACGGGATCGACAGCTCCGGCACCATCAGCGCCAGGAAACCGGTACGGCCGCGGCGGAGGTTGCGGGCGCCGACGTTCGGGCGGTAACCGGTCGCGGCCAGCGCTTCTTCGACGCGGCGGCGGTTCTCCGGCTTGACGAAGGCATAGCCGTTCACGACGTTCGACACCGTCTTCACCGATACTCCGGCAAGCGTGGCGACGTCCTTGAGCGTCACGGTCACGGGCGATCCCTTCACCTCAGCGTGAGGTCGAAGTGTAGCGACAATTTGCCGGTTTACAACGTTGTTCCAACGATGTAAAAAGTACCTCAAGGCTCCCGCGGTGACTCCGATCACCCCGGTGAGCGGGCCACCACCGTCGCTGCCCGAGGAGTCGCTGTGCCGCTGTCCACCCGTCCCCGTCTGGTCCTGGTCACCGCGGCCGCCGCCGCGCTCACCCTCACCTCCTGCACCGCCCGTGAGGAGACTCCGGCCGCACCGTCGAGCGGTGGCGGACCGGCCGCTTCCGCGTCCTCCGCCGCACCGTCCGCCGACGGCTGCACGCTGGCGAAGACCGGCTACCCCAAGATCGACCCGAAGACCGCGGTGATCGGCTTCTCGCAGTCCGAAAAGGAGGCCAACCCCTTCCGGATCGCCGAGACGCAGTCCATTCGCGACCAGGCGGCGAAGCTCGGCATCCCGGCCGACAAGCTGCTCGTCACCAACGCCCAGAGCGACCTCAACCGGCAGATCAGCGACATCAAGTCGCTGCTCGACCGGGGCGCCCAGCTGCTGATCGTCGCGCCGCTGAACTCCGACGGCCTCCAGCCGGCGCTCGACGCCGCGAAGGCCAAGAAGGTCCCGGTCGTCACCGTCGACCGCAAGGTGACGTCGGCGCCGTGCACCGACTACCTGACCTTCATCGGCTCCAACTTCGTCGAGCAGGGCAAGCGCGCGGCCGACGCGATGGTGAAGTCGACCGGAGGTAACGGCAAGGTTGCGATCCTCCTCGGCGCGTCGGGCAACAACGTGACGACCGACCGCACCTCGGGCTTCAAGGACGAGCTGGCCAAGACGCCGGGCCTGTCCGTGGTCGCCGAGCAGACCGGCGAGTTCGACCGGTCCAAGGGCCAGGCCGTGATGGAGCAGCTGATCCAGAGCCACCCGGACCTCACCGCCGTCTACGCCGAGAACGACGAGATGGGCATCGGCGCGGTCAACGCGCTGAAGACCGCGGGCAAGACGCCGGGCAAGGACGTCAAGGTCGTCTCGGTCGACGGCACGCGCAACGCCGTGCAGCTCATCGCCGACGGCAGCTACAACGCCGTCATCGAGTCCAACCCGCGCTTCGGCCAGCTCGCCTTCGACACGCTCCAGAAGTTCGCCGACGGCCAGCCGATCCCGGCCAGCATCGTGATCACCGACGACCAGTACGACGAGACCAACGCGGCGCAGAAGGTCGGGAACGCGTACTGATGACGGCAGCCACCGAAGAGGACGTCGCCATGACGACCGCACCGGTGCTCGAGGTGGCCGGGGTGACCAAGCGGTTCCCCGGCACCCTCGCGCTCGACGACGTCAGCTTCCGGCTCGCCCCCGGCGAGGTGCACGCCCTCGTCGGGGAGAACGGCGCCGGCAAGTCGACGCTGATCAAGGTCATCACCGGCGTCTACCAGCCCGACGAGGGCGAGGTGCGCCACCTCGGCGAGCCGGTGACGTTCAAGCAGCCGATCGAGGCGCAGCGGGCCGGGATCTCCACGATCTACCAGGAGGTCAACCTCGTCCCGCTGATGAGCATCGCCAGCAACGTCTTCCTCGGCCGCGAACCGCGCACCCGCGCCGGGCTCGTGGACTGGTCCAAGATGTACGCCGACGCCCGCGAGCTGCTCAAGGGGTACGGCATCCACGACGACGTCAAGCGCCCGCTGCACACCCTGGGTGTCGGCGCGCAGCAGATGGTCGCCCTCGCCCGCGCGGTGTCGACCGACGCGAAGGTCGTCATCATGGACGAGCCGACGTCGTCGCTCGAACCGCGTGAGGTCGAGACGCTCTTCGAGGTGCTGAACCGGTTGCACGCCGAAGGCATCGCGATCGTCTACGTCAGCCACCGGATGGACGAGCTGTACCGGGTCTGCGACAGCGTCACCGTGCTGCGCGACGGCCGGGTCGTCCACAGTGGACCGCTGGCCAAGCTCCCGCGCATCGAGCTGGTGTCCCTGATGCTCGGCCGCGAGATCCGCCAGATCCGCGAAGAGGGCGTCACGGCGTTCGGCGAGGAACACGACGTCGACCGCGAACCGCTGCTGAAGGCCGAGCACCTGGCCGGGATGCGGCGGCTGCACGACGTTTCGGTGAGCATCCGGCCCGGCGAGGTCGTCGGCCTGGCCGGGCTGCTCGGCTCCGGGCGCAGCGAAACCGCGCGGGCCATCGTCGGCGCGTTCCCGCTCGACGGCGGAAGTGTCCTGCTCGCGGGGAAACCGCTCAAGAAGGGCAAGATCGCGGCGGCCATGCGCGCCGGGATCGCGCTGCTGGCCGAGGACCGCAAGACCGACGGGATCATCCCGAACCTGTCGGTGCGCGAGAACATCGTGCTCGCCGCGCTGCCGACGCTCTCGCCGTTCGGCCTGGTCAGCAAGGCCAAGCAGGACAGGGTCGTGAAGATCTTCATGGAGCGCCTGCGGATCAAGGCTTCGAGCCCCGAGCAGAAGGTGTCCGAGCTGTCCGGCGGCAACCAGCAGAAGGTGCTGCTCGCCCGCTGGCTGGCCACCGGCCCGAAGATCCTGCTGCTCGACGAGCCGACCCGCGGGATCGACGTCGGCGCCAAGGCCGAGGTCCAGGCGCTGATCGACGAACTCGCGAAGGAAGGCCTCGGCGTGCTGCTCATCTCGTCCGAGCTGGAGGAGCTGATCGACGGCTCGGACCGCGTCGTCGTGCTCCGTGACGGCTCGGCCGTCGGTGAGCTGACGGGTGACGGCATCACCGAGGAAAACGTCCTGGCCGCGATCGCAGCGGAAGGTGACAACGATGTCTAGCGCCACCCTGACCCGAACGCCCGACCGGGCCACGGTCACCGCGTGGCTGCAGAACTACGGCGTCTACCTGGCCGTTGTCGTGCTGCTGCTGTTCAACGTCTTCTTCACCGAGAACTTCCTGTCCGCGGCCAACTTCCGGACGCAGCTGGTGCAGGCCGCGCCGGTCTGCATCGTCGCGCTCGGCATGGCGCTGGTGATCGGCACCGAGGGCATCGACCTGTCGGTCGGCTCGGCGATGTCGATCGCCGCCGCGCTCATCCCGCTCTACCTCGGCGCCGGGCCGATGACGGCCGTCATCGTCGCGGTGATCGCGGGCATCCTGTCCGGCCTGTTCAGCGGCTACCTGGTGGCCTACCTGGGGATCCAGCCGATCATCGCGACACTGGCACTGCTCGTCGGCGGCCGCGGGCTCGCACTCGTCATCGCCCACGGCCAGCTCGTCCAGCTGCACAACCAGGACTTCCTGGAGCTGGGCACGGGTGACGTCCTCGGCGTGCCGATCATGGTCATCGTCGCGGGGGTGCTCGCGGTGCTGGCCGGGCTGGTCGTCCAGCGCACGACGTTCGGGCGGCAGCTGGTCGCCGTGGGCGGCAACCGGGCCGCCAGCTCGCTGGCCGGGCTCCCGGTGAAGCGCGTGCTCGTCGGCGTCTACGTCATCTCCGGGGCGCTGGCCGCGGTGGCCGGCGTGCTCGCGACGTCGAGGCTGGGCGCCAGCGACCCGAACGACCTGGGCCTGCTGATGGAGCTGTCGGCGATCACCGCGGTCGTCGTCGGCGGCACGCCGCTGACCGGCGGCCGGGTCCGGGTGCTCGGCACCGTGTTCGGCGCGCTGCTGATGCAGCTGGTGCACGCCACCCTGATCAAGCACAACCTGCCGGACTCGACCGCGCAGATGGTCCAGGCGGCCATCATCGTCGTAGCCGTGTACGTCGCTCGTGAGCGGAGCCGCAAATGACCGCGACCCAGACCACCGCGCGCAACGCGGCGTTCGCCGGGGTCCTGCAGCGGCAGGGCGCGGCCGTCGTGCTCGTCATCGGCCTCATCGTGGCGTGGTTCGCGTTCCCGCGCTTCGGGTCCGCGGACAACCTGCGCGACCTCGCGCTGCAGGGCTCGTTCCTCGCGGTGATCGCGCTCGGCATGACGTTCGTGATCATCTCCGGCGGCATCGACCTGTCGGTCGGCTCGAACTACGCGCTCGGCGGCGTGCTCGCCGCGTACGGCTCCCAGTACGGCTTCTTCGTGGCGATCCTGCTGCCGCTGGTCGTGTGCTCGGCGATCGGGCTGATCAACGGCCTGCTCATCGCGCGCACCGGGATGGCGCCGTTCATCGTGACGCTGGCGACGCTGCTGTTCGCCCGCGGCCTGCTGCTCGCCATCACCTCCGAAGGCGCGACGACGTTCAAGATCGAGCCCGGCTCGGCGATCCTCTGGCTCGGCCAGGGCACGATCTTCGGCGTCGGCGTGCCGGTGTACCTGACGCTCGTGCTGTTCGCGCTCGGCGGGCTCCTGTTGCGGCGCACCGGGTTCGGCCAGTCGGTGTTCGCCATCGGCGGCGCCGAGCAGTCGGCGCTGCTGATGGGCCTGCCGGTGGTCCGCACGAAGATCACGCTCTACACGCTGAGCGGCGCGCTCGCCGGCTTCGCCGGCATCCTCACCGCCGCGTACCTGCAGTCCGGCGTCACGGTGATCGGCGTCGGCACCGAACTGGACGCGATCTCGGTCGTCGTCATCGGCGGCACGCTGCTCACCGGCGGTGCCGGGACGATCGTCGGCACGCTCGTCGGCGTGCTGCTGCGGGTGCTGATCCAGAACGTCATCAACCAGGTCGGCACCCTCGACTCCAACTACCAGACGGTGGTGAGCGGGGCCTTCCTGCTCATCGTCGTGGTGATCCAGCGTCTGCTGGCGCGGTCCCGAACCCGCTGAGCCCACGCCCCGATCAGGAGGTCTCAACGATGTTTCGTCCTGCCCGCAGAACCCGCCGGTGGCTCACCGCCACCGCCGCGTTCGCCGTCGCGGTCGCCGGCCTCGGCACCGCACCCGCGGCGAGCGCCGCGGACACACCCCAGTGGCAACGCCTGACCCCACCGCTGTCGACCCCGTGGACGAAGGACGTCTCGCCCACGAACGCCCTCCCGGACTACCCGCGGCCGCAGCTGACCCGCGACCAGTGGCAGAACCTCAACGGCGTCTGGGAGTTCGCCAAGGCGACCCCGGGTGAGGCCGCGCCGGTCGGGAAGACGCTCGGCGAGCGGATCCTCGTGCCGTACCCGGTCGAGTCCGCGCTGTCCGGGATCATGCGCCACGAGACGAACATGTGGTACCGCCGCACGTTCGAGGTGCCCAAGAACTGGCAGATCGGCAAGGGACAGCGGCTGCAGCTGCACTTCCAGGCCGTCGACTACGACGCCACGGTGATCGTCAACGGCAAGACCGTCGGCCGCCACACCGGCGGGTACGACGCGTGGTCCGTCGACGTCACCGACGCGTTGACCACCAAGAAGACCCAGGAGATCGTCGTCGGCGTCGCCGACCCGAACGACCAGGGCGGGCAGCCGATCGGCAAGCAGCGCCAGCCCGGCGACGGCATCTTCTACACGCCGTCCTCCGGCATCTGGCAGACCGTCTGGATGGAGCCGGTCGCCTCGGCGCACATCGACCGCCTCGACACCACCCCGGACGCCGCGACCGGGACGGTCACGATCAACGCCGTGGTCGGCGGGCCGGTCAAGCAGCGGGTCGAAGCGACCGCCTACGACCACGGCCGGCCGGTCGGGCACGTCACCGGTGACGCGAACAAGCCGTTGAAGCTCAAGGTGGACCGGCCACACCTGTGGACCCCGGACGACCCGTTCCTCTACGACCTGCGCGTCAAGCTGTCGGGCGGAGACGAGGTCGGCTCGTACTTCGGCATCCGGACGATCAGCGTCGGCAAGACCGCCGACGGCAAGCAGCGGATGCTGCTCAACGGCAAGTTCGTCATGCAGGTCGGCCCGCTGGACCAGGGTTTCTGGCCGGACGGCATCTACACCGCGCCGACCGACGCCGCGCTGAAGTTCGACCTGCAGCAGGAGAAGGCGCTCGGCTTCAACATGGTGCGCAAGCACATCAAGGTCGAGCCGGACCGCTGGTACTACTACGCCGACAAGCTCGGTCTGATGGTCTGGCAGGACATGCCGGCGATGAAGGACGACGTCGAGCCGACGCCCGCGTCGCGCGTCAACTACGAGTCCGAGATGCACCGGATGATCGACCAGCACTCGAGCTTCCCGTCGATCGTCACGTGGGTGCCGTTCAACGAGGGCTGGGGCGACTACGAGGTCGGCCGGATCGCCGACGAGGTCAAGTCGTGGGATCCCTCCCGGCTGGTCAACGCCGAATCCGGCGTCAACTGCTGCCGGTCCGAACCGGACAGCGGCAAGGGTGACATCTACGACGACCACACCTACACCGGGCCGGGAACGCCGGTGCAGACCGGCACCCGCGCGGCCGTCGACGGTGAGTACGGCGGCCTCGGCCTCAAGGTCGACGGTCACCAGTTCGACCCGGCCGGCAGCTTCGCCTACGAGATGGAGCCCGACAGCGCGACGCTGACCCGGCGCTACGGCGAACTCCAGCAGCGCCTGCTGCTGGTCGCCCAGCGGTGCGGTGTCTCGGCCGGGGTCTACACGCAGACCACCGACGTCGAGAAGGAGGTCAACGGCTTCTTCACCTACGACAGGCAGGTGAAGAAGATGGACTTCGCGGCGGTCCGCGCGGCCAACGAGGCGGTCATCAAGGGCGCCACGGGCAAGCCGGTGGCCGGGCCTTCGGTGCCCGCGGGCACGCCGGGGATCGACGGCATCGCCGCCTACCCGTTCGACGAGAACACCGGCACGGTGGCGAAGGACGTCGTCGGCAGCCACGACGCGACGCTCGTCGGCGGCGCGTCCTGGACCGCGGGCAAGAGCGGTTCGGCGCTGGCCACCAACGGTTCCGGCCAGTACGCCGACACGGGTGCGGCACTCGTCAACACCGAGGGCAGCTACAGCGCGGCGGCGTGGGTCAAGTTCAACCAGGTCGGCGACGGCTTCCAGACGGTGGTGAGCCAGGACGGCGACAGCACCAGCGCGTTCTTCCTGCAGTACTCGGGCGCGGACCACCGGCTGGCGATGAGCTTCGTCGGCACGCGGGCCCTGGCGCCCGCCGCACCGGAAGCGAACCGCTGGTACCACGTCGTCGGTGTCCGCGACGCCGCTTCGGGCACGCTGAAGCTGTACGTGGACGGCCAGCTGGCGGCCACGAAGAGCGTCTGCCTCGGCGACGCCTCGACGGGTCACACGGTGATCGGCCGCGGCAAGTACGGCGGCGGCCCGGTGGACTACCTGGACGGCGCGGTCGACCAGGTGCACGTCTACGACCGGGCGCTGTCCGACGCGGACGTGAGCGCGTTGTACGCCAGCGGCAAGTAACAGGTAACCAGCCGGAACTCGGGGCGGTCGAAGAAATTCGGCCGCCCTGAGCCCGTTTCGGGGCGACTGCTCACTCCCCCCGGACGTGTGCGGTGAAGTCCACCCTTCGTGGTGGCCGTCACGGTTGCCCTGGAGCGCGCTCCAGCCCCTAGCGTCGATCGGGTCAACGACCGCCGGGGAAAGGAACCGACATGACCGACGAGCGCTTCGAGCGTGGCCTGAAGACCCTGACCGAGATCGACGGCGAGGCCGGGCACCGGGTGCTCGACGCGCTCGCCGACGTCGCCCCCGCGCTGGGCGAGGCCGTCGTCTCGTGGGGGTTCGGGGAGATCTACGCGCGGCCCGGGCTGGCGCCGCGCGACCGGCAGCTCGTCACCCTCGGCATGCTCACCGCCCTCGGTGGCTGCGAGCCGCAGCTGGACGTGCACGTCAACGCGGCGCTCAACGTCGGCCTGACGCCGGCGGAGATCGTCGAAGCGCTCCTGCACTCGGCCGTCTACTGTGGATTCCCGAAGGCGCTGAACGCGACCTTCGCGGCCAAGAAGGTCTTCGGCGAACGCGGGTTGCTGCCGGTGACCGCGGAATAGGGGTGGGCTCGTGCGGGTGGTCCTGTTCGGCGCGACCGGGATGGTCGGGCGAGGCGTGCTGCGGGAGTGTCTGCTGGACGAGCGGGTCGAGGCGGTGCTGGCCGTGGGCCGGGCACCGGTCGGCACCACCCATCCGAAGCTGACGGAGCTGGTGCGCGAGGACCTGTTCGCCCTCGAGCCGATCACCGGATACGACACGTGTTTGTTCTGCCTCGGCCTGTCGTCGATCGGGGTCGCGGCCGACGAGTACGAGCGGATCACTTACCAGCTCACGCTTTCGGTCGCCGTGAAGCTGCCGGAGCACACCACGTTCGTGTACGTCTCGGGCGCGAGCACCGACAGCACCGAACGCGGCCGGGTGCGCTGGGCCCGGGTCAAGGGCGCGACGGAGAACGCGCTGGCGAAGCTGCCGCTGCGGACGTTCTTCTTCCGGCCCGGCTACATCCAGCCGCTGCACGGGATCACGTCGAAGACGACCCTGTACCGGGTGCTCTACCGCGTCGTCGCGCCGCTGTACCCGGTGCTCCGGCGGCTGGCGCCGCGCGCGGTGACGACCACGGAGGAGATCGGCCGCGCGATGCTGGAGGTCGCGGCGCACGGGTACGAGCGGCAGATCCTGGAGAACACCGACATCACGGCGGCCGCGCACCGCTGAGGCGTCACCGGCCGCGCGCGACCAGCCCGGCGAGCAGGTTCGCCAGCCCCTCGGCCAGCGCCGTCGTGAACAGCTCGTCCGGCGGTGGGCCGCCCAGCTCGGCGGACGCGACGGCGACGGCCTCGGTCGGGTTGGCGTACGGCCACAGGCCCGACACCACCACGACCACGGCGCTCGCGAAGTGCCCCGCGCCTTCGACCGACAGCTCGGGGATCCGCTTCCGGACCAGTGTGCCGAGCCGTTCGGTGTTCGCGGCCGCGCGGCGCTTGAAGCTCCGGGCGAACTCGAGGGAGATGTTGCGCTCCAGCACCGAGCCCATCGAGCTGACCAGGTCGCACAGCAGCGGACGCCCGGCCAGCGACGTCGCGAGCGTCCCGGCGAGCCGTTCTTCGCGGGCGAAGCCGGGTTTGGCCGGCCCGGGGTCGGCGAGGGTTTCTTCCAGGTCGCCGAGCCAGTCCGTCCAGGTGACGTCCAGGACCTCGAGGAAGATCGCCTCGCGGCTGTCGAAGTAGCGGAGCACGTTCGACTTCGCGAGCCCCACCCGGCAGCTGAGCTCCCGCAGGCTGATCTCGGCGACCGGCCGCTCGGCGAGCAGCTCGCGCGCGGCGGCGAGGATCGCGGCACGGCGTGCCTCGATCTGCTCCGGCCGCCGGGCGCGCTGGAATCCGCCGCTCATGAGGCCGAGGTTACCGCTCGACCGGATCGCACTGAACGTTCGTTCAACTAGAATCGGGGCATGGCCACCCGGGATCCCGCCGCGAAGCGCCGCCAGCTGCTCGACGCCGCGCTGGCGGAGTTCGCCGCGCACGGCATCGCCGGGGCCCGGATGGACCGGATCGCCACGCGCGCGCAGTGCAGCGCCGGCCTCGTCTACACCTACTTCGGCAGCAAGGACGACCTGTTCGACGCGGTCTTCGACACGATCGTCGAGCGCACCCTCACCGAGACGCCGATCACCGCCGACGACCTGCCCGGGTACGCCGGACGGCTGTTCGACAACTACGTCGCCTACCCCGAGGTGGCCCGGATCTCCGCCTGGTACCGCCTCGAGCGCGCCGGCACCGGCCGCACGATCCAGGCGATCACGGACTCGGCCAAGAGCAAGGTCGACGCCATCCGCGCGGCCCAGGAGGCCGGCACGGTCTCGGACCGCTTCGAGCCGGAACAGCTGCTGATGATGGTGGTCAGCCTGGCGTCGATGTGGTCGGCCCAGACCGTGGAGATGATCAACGTGGCCCCGGACGACCAGGCCTACCGCCGCGCGACGGTCACCGAAGCGGTCCGCCGGCTGGTCAGCTGACCGCCTTCTCCTTCCGGCGGGACTTGACCCGGCGGTAGCTCCAGATCAGCAGCGCGAACAGGATCACCGACGACAGGATCAGGCTCGATCCGGTGCTCCAGCCGCTGAACGGCAGGGACTTCACCGAGCCCCAGACGATGCCCGCGGCCAGCAGCGCGAGGCCGGCCAGCACCGAGCCCGCGATCCGCAGCGGGGACGACACGCTGTCCTCGGCCGCCTTCATCGCGCGGTCGCGGACCGGGTCGACGTACCGCTCCAGCGCCGGGAACTCCGAGGCGAGCAGCAGCAACCCCGCGAGCACCAGCAGCAGGCCCGGCCCGGGCAGAACCAGCAGCAGCACGCCGACCACCAGCAGGATCGCCCCCGCCGCCGTGATCAGGATGCGCTTGGCCTGTTTACCGATCCCCACTCGGCCACTCCCCTCGTTCGGTCCGATTCTTCCTGGTTGTGCCCCCGAGTGCCACTCGCGAGTACCCGGACCCGCGCCGCGGAGACCACGAGCCCGCCGAGCGTGGCCACGCCCAGCCAGACCACGACGCCCGGCCAGACGTACAGGATCTGCCCGAACGTGCCCTGGCGCCCGGCGAACACGACGCTCATCAGCTCCGGCAGCAGCACCAGGACCAGCGCCGGGAGCAGGCACGGCACCGACCGCAGCCCGGCCCGCCACCACGACGTCCGGCGCGCCGCCCACCGGCGCGCGTGGACGACGCCGAGCACGGCGAGCACCACCGAGAGCAGGATCAGCCCGGCCAGCACCCGGTCCGCGACCACCCCGGCGGGCAGCGCGAGCTCCGGGGTCCCGCCCTGGACGAGGGTCGCGAGGCCCTGCGCCAGCGACTCGGCGTCGTTGTCCAGGGCCAGCCCGGTCGTGGCGAGCACCGTGACGCCGTAACCGCCGGGCAGCAGGATCTGGGCCGCGGTGTGGCTGAACCACTCGCCGTTGTGGGACAGCTGCCCCGGCCGGTAGGCGCCCCAGCCGAACGCGTAGTCGTGGCCGGGCGCCGGGGTGTGCGCCAGCGCGACCGAGGCCGGCGACAGCACGCCTCCGCCGTCGCGCTGGGCGATCAGCCAGCGGGTCAGGTCGGTCGCGGTGCTCAGCACGCCGTGGCTGCCGCCGGTGAACCAGTCCGGTTCGGTCACCGGGACGGCGAACCCGAACGCCCGCACGTACCCCGGCGAGAGGTCCGCGGGCGGACTGTCCACAGTGGAGGTGGCCGGCATGCCGAGCGGCCGGAACAGCCGGGTGCGCAGGTACTCGGGGAACGGCTGCCCGGCGACGACCTCGACGATCCGGGCGGCCACCTCGTAGTTCGGGTTGTGGTAGTGGAACGTCGTGCCCGGATTGTCCGCCAGGCCCGCGTCCCGCAGCCGCGAGACGGCTTCGGCGAGGGTGTGCGGCTGCGGCAGCGTCAGGTCGGGGAACGCCGAGTCGGCCATCCCGGACGTCTGGTCCAGCAGCATCCGCACGGTGATCCGCGCGCCGCGCGGGTCGGCGAGCCGGAACTCCGGCAGGTACCGCGTCACCGGCTCGTCGAGCCCGACGCGGCCGGCGTCGACGAGCTGGAGCACGGCGAACGCCGTCATCGACTTGCTCAGCGACGCGATCGGCAGCCGGGTGGACGCGGTGATCGGCACGCCCGCCGCGTCGTGGCCGTAACCGGCGACACGCACGACTTCGGCGCCGTGCGTGACGGCGACCGCGGCGCCGGGCAGGCCGGTGTGGTCGAGGTAGGCGCGGACGTAGTCGTCGACGCCGTCACCCGCGGGAGCGGCGGAAGCCGGGGTCGCCAGCAGGACGAAAAGCGCGCCGAGCAGCGCGAACAGCCTGGTCATGGCGCAAAGGTAGGCAGCGGACCCACCCGCCGTCGGCTGCCGGACGGCGCGAGCCACCCCCTGCTTTCGGCACCTTCTTGACGCCGTGCCGGGCCCGGCCTACATTCAACACATCGGTTGATAAACAGATTGGTTGATAAAGATGACGGTTGACGAGGAGGCGCTGGACCGGGCGTTCACCGCCCTCGGCGACCCGGTGCGCCGCGCGCTGGTCGCCCGGCTCTCCCGCGGCGAGGCGACGGTCAACGAGCTGGCCGAGCCCTTCGCGATCACGAAGCAGGCGGTCTCCCGGCACATCCAGGTCCTCGAGCAGGCCGGGTTGATCACGCGAAGCCGCGACGGCCAGCGCCGGCCGTGCCACCTCGTGCCCGCCGCCCTCGAAGCGCTCACCGGCTGGATCGACACCTATCGGCTGGCCACCGAGCGCACCTACCGGCGGCTCGACGCCGTACTGGAATCCCTGGAGGAAACCGAATGAGCACCACGATCACCGCGCCGCCCGGCACCCCGTTCATCGAGGTCACCCGCGAGTTCGCCGCGCCACCGGCTGCCGTGTTCCGCGCGCACCGGGAGCCCGACCTGGTCAAGCGGTGGCTCGGCCCGGCCGACCTGGAGATGGAGATCTTCGAGTACGACGTCCGGTCCGGCGGGAGCCACCGGTACGCGCACCGGGCCGAGCGCGGCGAGTTCTTCTTCCGCGGCGTGTTCCACAGCGTCGAAGACGGCTCCCGGATCGTGCAGACCTTCGAGTTCGAGGGCGCGCCGGGTGAGGTCAGCCTGGACGTGATGACCTTCACCGGCCTCGGCGACGGCCGGACGCGGATGCACAACCGCTCGGTCTTCCCGTCCGTCGAGGCGCGGGACGCGGCCCTCGCGAACGGCATGGAGGGCGGCATCACCGAGTCGTACGACCGGCTCGGCACCCTGCTCGAAGAAGAGAGCTGACATGCCGGTGGTGGCGAGCTTCTGCATGTCCCTCGACGGCTTCGTGGCCCGCCCCGACAACAGCGTGGGACCGCTCTTCGACTGGTACGAGGGCGGCGACGTCGCAGTGCCGATGGTCGGTTACCCGATCACGTTCCACGTCGCCGAAGCGAGCGCCGGCTACCTCCGGCGGCACCTGGCGCAGGCCGAGCACAGCGCGTTCGTCTGCGGCCGCACCGTGTTCGAGTACACCCACGGCTGGGGCGGCCACCCGCCCGGCGGCGGCGCGGCGTTCGTCGTGACGCATCGCCCGCCGCCCGCGGACTGGCCGGAAGAGCACCTGGCGCCGTTCACCTTCTGCCCGGACGTCGCGACGGCGATCGAGCGGGCGAAGGCGGCCGGGGACGGCACCGTCGGCGTCTCCGGGCCCAGCATCGCCCGGCAGTGCCTGAACCTCGGGCTGCTCGACGAACTGAAGATCGACCTCGTGCCGGTCTTCCTCGGCGAGGGCGTCCGCTACTTCGAAAACCTCGACGCCGGCAAGGCCGAGCTGGAGCGGTCCGAGGTCGTCGCGGGCGACGGCGTCACGCACCTGAGCTACCGGGTGCGCTACCGGTCCTGAGCGGACACTTCCGCCAGCAGCTGGTCGAAGGGGACGAAGGACGGCGCCGCGGCCACCGCGGGACGACCGGCGGCCAGCGACGCCAGCTCGGCGCCCGCCCGCTCGATCCGCCGTTGCAGCGCGCCTTCACCGCTGCCCCAGTCCGAAGAAGCCGCGTACACGCCCGTCGCGACCGGGTCCGCCTTCAGGTACCCGAACAGCGGCCGCAGCTGGTAGTCGAGCACCAGCGAGTGCCGCTCGGTGCCGCCGGTCGCGCCGAGCAGCACCGGCTTGCCCACCAGCGACTCCGCGTCCAGGACGTCGAAGAACGACTTGAACAGGCCGCTGTAGCCGGCGGTGAACACGGGCGTGACGGCGATCAGCGCGTCCGCACCGGTCACCGTCTCGATGGCCGCGCGCAGGTCCGGGCTCGGGAAGCCGGTGAGCAGGTTCTTCGTGACGTCGAGCGCGATGTCGCGCAGCTCGACGACTTCGACGTCGACCGGTGACCCGGCCGCGACCCCGTTGACGGTCGCCGCGGCCAGCCGGTCGGCCAGCAACCGGGTCGAGGACGGCACGGACAGCCCGGCCGTCACCACCGCGAGCTTCATGCCGGGCTCCCCACCAACGTCGCGGCCTTCAGGGATTCGTGCGTCGGCGCGTCCGGCACGTGCGCCGGGCGCATCGCATCGAGTTCCTTGCGCAGCACCGGGACCACGTGCTCACCGAGCAGGTCGAGCTGCTCCAGGACGACCTTCAGCGGCAGGCCGGCGTGGTCCATCAGGAACAGCTGGCGCTGGTAGTCGCCGAAGTGCTCGCGGAAGGTCAGGGTCTTGTCGATGACCTCCTGCGGGCTGCCGACGGTCAGCGGCGTCTGGTCGGTGAACTCCTCCAGCGACGGGCCGTGCCCGTACACCGGCGCGTTGTCGAAGTACGGCCGGAACTCGTTCCACGCGTCCTGCGACTTCGGCCGGATGAACGCCTGGCCGCCGAGCCCGACGATGGCCTGGTCGGCCTGGCCGTGGCCGTAGTGCTCGAAGCGCTGGCGGTAGAAGGCGATGAGCTGCTGGAAGTGCTCCTTCGGCCAGAAGATGTGGTTGGCGAAGAAGCCGTCACCGTAGAAGGCGGCCTGCTCGGCGATCTCCGGGCTGCGGATGGAGCCGTGCCAGACGAACGGCGGGACGTCGTCGAGCGGGCGCGGCGTGGACGTGAAGCCCTGCAGCGGGGTGCGGAACTTGCCCTCCCAGTCGACCACGTCCTCACGCCAGAGCCGGCGCAGCAGCGCGTACTTCTCGATGGCCAGCGGGATGCCCTGGCGGATGTCCTCGCCGAACCACGGGTAGACCGGGCCGGTGTTGCCGCGGCCCATCATGAGGTCGACGCGGCCGTCGGCCAGGTGCTGCAGCATCGCGAAGTCCTCGGCGATCTTCACCGGGTCGTTCGTGGTGATCAGCGTCGTCGACGTCGAGAGGATCAGCTTGGACGTCCGCGCGGCGATGTGGCCGAGCATCGTCGTGGGCGACGACGGCACGAACGGCGGGTTGTGGTGCTCGCCGGTCGCGAACACGTCGAGACCGACCTCTTCGGCCTTGAGCGCGATCCGGACCATCGCCTTGATCCGCTCGTGCTCGCTCGGCGTGGTGCCGGTCGTGGGGTCCGTCGTGACGTCGCCCACCGTGAAGATTCCGAACTGCATGACCTGCTCCCTTTCCGAAGGCGCACCGTCGACCTTACATGCGCGTTCAACTACTTCCAAGCAAGAGATATTCCGGCCGACAACCCCTGAGGGGCCACCAGCTAAGGTCAAAGGCATGGACGCGGAGTTCGCTCGGCTGGGTTTGGCAGAACGTTCGGTACGACTTCTCACCGGCCGCGACATCTGGGCCTCGATCACCCCACTGCTCAGCCCACGCCGGAACCTGGTGGCCGCCTTCGGTCACGTCGGTCCCGGCGCGGCCGCCCTGCTGCCGTTGCAGCCGGGCGACACGCTGATCACCGACGCGGGCCTCGACTCGGTGCTCGCCGGCACGACGAGCCCGCACGCCCTGCTGCACTGGGTGAAGGCCGGCGTGGCCGTGCACTCGCTGCGCGGGCTGAACGCGAAGCTGGTGATCGCCGAGGACGACCCGGCGTTCGTCGTGGTCGGCTCGGCCGACGTCACGGCCGCCGGCCCGCGGCAGCTGTTCGAGGCCGTCACGCTCTCGACGGAGAAGCACACCGTCGAGGAGGCCCAGGAGGCCTGGCTCGAGTGGGCCGACCTCGCCGGGCCGTCCCTGACCGCCGGTGAC